>CAMNOL010000078.1 GCA_946546815.1 uncultured Oscillospiraceae bacterium | reverse complement strand
GTAGCGCTAACACTTAGCCGTCCAGCAATCGCTGGACGGTTTTCTTTTATGCTGGAGGATACCAATGCACTATCAGAAGGTTTGCAAGGCGCAATTTCTGTCCCGTCCTAACCGATTCATTGCAAGAGTAATGCTCGATACGGAAGAAGTGACGGTTCATGTAAAAAACACCGGGCGGTGCAAGGAACTTTTGATGCCCGGTGCCGCTGTCTACCTGTCGGAGTCAGACAATCCAAACCGAAAAACCAGATATGACCTGATTGCGGTGGAAAAAAGCAACCTGCTGATCAACATGGATTCCCAGGCACCCAACAAGGTGTTTGAGGAATGGGTGGAAACCGGCGCATTTCTGCCGAATCTGACCAAAATCAAGCCGGAGTACACCCACGGAGATTCTCGATTTGACTTTTATCTGGAGCAGGGGGACAAAAAACATCTGGTGGAGGTCAAGGGCGTCACGCTGGAGGAAAACGGCGTGGTGCGTTTTCCCGATGCGCCGACAGAGCGAGGTGTAAAACACATTCACGGATTGATGGCTGCAAGGGAAGAAGGCTTCGAATGCTGGCTGTGCTTTGTCATTCAGATGTCCCCGGTGTCGTATTTGGAGCCCAATGACGTGACCCATCCTGCCTTCGGAGAGGCACTGCGAACGGCAGCCGCATCGGGAGTTCATGTGATTGCAGTGGATTGTGGGGTCTGTCCGGATTCACTGGAAATCAAAAGCCAGGTCCCCATTCGGCTTTGAACCGGTCCCGCAAATTGACATGTCCCTGGTTTGTGCTTATAATAGCGGACAGAACGCACAGCCCATTCGGCGGCCTGTCCGAATCGAACCAAACTGCTGTGCTGAGGAAGTGAACACCTTGAAAAATGTGTGTTTCAAGTGGATTTTTACAGCTATGGGAGACGATCTTGGGCTGGAACAGCGGCTCAACCGACTGGCCCAACAGGGCTGGGAGCTGATTCCTCCCGGTGACGGACCCTGCTATCTGGCAAGAATGCAGCGGACAGAACGGACCGAGCTGTGTTACGAGGTGGAGACAGCTCCGCTGCTGCGCAGTGAAAATGAACTGAAGGAAGCTGTGGAACGGAGGCAGGCCGACGGCTGGGAACCGGTGGGAACCATCAACGGATTGGATGTTTATCAGTCCATGCCGTGCCGGTTTGCTGAGAATCAGACGTGGGAGAAGCCCAGCCGGGAAGTCCGCCGAAGTGGTTCCGTTATATCCATCATATTGGCGGTGTTTGCCATTGTGCTGTGCCGCTGCTGGCCCCTTGGGGGAACGGTGTGGTACCTCACCGATATTGGTGCCTTTCTCCGCATCAGCGGGGCGGTCACAGTTCCTGGGGCTGGGCTGTGGATCCTATGGCGGCTGTTCCGCCTGATTCATCCCGCAAAAAAAGCCGCCCCCGCCGGCATGGTGCTGGTCAGAGGCGGTATCGCGGCGCTGTTTCGGCTGTGGCTGCTGCTGACGATTGCCAGTCTGGTGCTTACGCTGGTTCCAGTGGTTTGGGCGGCGGGTATTCTCACTGTCTGCATCCTGCTGCGGATCCTGGCCGGACTGGAACGGGACGGGGCAGAGGGACCCCTTCGGTTTCAAAGGAAGATTCCGGCGCTGTGGCGGCTCAGTTGTGTGGGGCTGGCGCTGCTGGCGGCCATGGGGCTGAACCGGCTGGGCATCACCAACACCGACCATCGTTACTCCGCCGGAAGCGCCTCCTGGCGGTATGATCTGCCGGTGATTCACGGGGAAGAGCTGACGGAGGAGCCGGGAGAAGTGCTCTCTGCCGAATACGAAAAAAAGAGCTCCCTGCTGGTTCAGAGGAGCGTTTACAGCGAGACCACGGAAACCCTGCAGCTGGAGTGTCAGCGCTACGTCTGCCGTCTGCCCGGCTTGACCGGGTACCTTCTCCGGGAGCTGGAGGAACGACGCTCCCCGGAAGATTCCTGCTATGCGGTGGCGGTCAGCGGAAACCAGATCATGACGCTGTGGTGCTCAGAGGAGTGGAACGGGGATGTTCTTCAGCTGATGCAGCAAAAAATGGAATCATAGGAATAAAAATGCAGGGACCGTGTCATCGTCCCTGCATTGTTTGATTCAAACGAGGCTGCCGGAAGGGGGAATCAGATACAGTAATTGTTTCCCGCCTTTTCCTCTTTGCTGCGGACCAGATCGTCCAGCGTCACGCTGTCCACATACTCCTGAATGACCTTGTTGAAGCCGGTCCAGAAGTCGATGGTGCCGCACTCACTGAGCTTTGCACACTCCCCGCTCTCCACGCAGCTGATGGGGGAGAGACTGCCCTCGGTGATGCGGAGAATGTCCCCTGCGGTGTACTCCCGGGGAAGCCGGGTCAGGGTGTAGCCGCCGGAGGAGCCGCGAACGCTGTGCAGCAGTCCGCCCTTGGACAGCTGTGCGGCCACCTGTTCCAGATATTTTTGAGAGCAGTCCAGGCGGCGGGCGGATTCCTTGATGGAGACACACTTTTCGCTGCCGTGCTGCACAATGTCGATCATCAAATCCAATGCGTAACGGCCTTTCGCCGATATTTTCATCTGTATCACCTCACCGCCATTATACTACGCCTTCGCCGGGGATTCAAGTCAGTTATTCCTATTTCTTTTATAGGAATTCAGCGGTGAAGAAAATGGTGTACTTTATCCTCATATTGTGGTAAAATAAATCGGTATAACTGAAACACGAGATAACACAGGACGGGAGACAACATATGAACGATCCTTACAGCGTGCTGGGAGTGGATCCCGGCGCCTCTGACGAAGAAGTCAAGCGCGCCTACCGAACTCTGGCTCGAAAATATCATCCGGACAACTACCAGGACAACCCCTTGGCGGATCTGGCCGAGGAGAAGATGAAGGAGATCAACGAGGCCTACGACCAGGTCAACAAGCTCCGCTCCGGCGGCTACCAGCAGCAGACCCAGGGCGCTTATCAGCAGCAGTCTCAGGGCTACGGCTATCAGACTTATCAGCAGACCTACCAGCAGAGCTATCAGCAGGGGAGTGGGATGTACAACGAGATTCGCGCTGCCATCAACGCGGGGGACCTCAACCGGGCACAGTCCATGCTGGAACAGCAGGCGGAGCGCAGCGCAGAGTGGTATTTCTGCTACGGCAGCATTGCCTATCGGCGGGGCTGGCTGGATGAGGCCATGAACAGCTTCCAGCGGGCGGTGTCCATGGAGCCCAACAACCTGGAGTACCGCGCCGCGCTGAATGCGATGCAGGGGGCCGGCAGCACGATGTACCGCAGCGCCGGGTCCGGTATGGGCATGGACGCCTGCGACTGCTGTACCATGCTCATGTGTCTGAACTGTCTGTGCGGCGGAGGACGTCTGTGAACCGACAGCGTACCCGTCTGACCGCGCTGTGTGCCATGCTTGCGGCGGCGTCTGTGGTGATTCTGCTTTTGGCCTGCGGGGTTCCCAGCGGATGGCTGGGGATGACGGCGGCGGCGGGGCTATGCACGGGAGCAGCCTGCTGCGCCGGCGGAATACCCGCCGGACTGGGCACCTGGGCGGTCAGCGGACTGCTGAGCGTGCTGCTGCTGCCCCGGAAGGAGGCGGCGCTGCTGTATGCAGTTCTGTTCGGCCTGTATCCGGTGCTGAAGGCAAAAATCGAATCCCTGAGGAGTCTGTGGCAGGAGTGGCTGTGGAAGCTGGCGGCAGGCAACGCGCTGATGGCGGGGGCTTTTCTGCTGGTGGGGGAGACGCTGACAGAGGGCGTCAGCCTGCCCCTTCCGGTGCTGTGGGCAGGGGCCAACGGCGTTTTTGTCTGCTATGACTACGCCTTTTCCAGGGTCATGACGCTGGTACAGAACCGGCTGATGCCGCTGCTGCGAAAAAACAGAATCCCATAACGATCACAGGGCTGGAACCCCAATTGACGGCGTTCCAGCCCTGTTTTTTTACAGATGAAATACGGACTCCAGATAGGCTTCCCGCCGCCGGATCTCTTCCAGGGTCAGCGTTTCGCTGGCACAGCCCGCGTGTTCCACGCAGATGCTGGCTGCCGCACTGGCAAAGCGAAGGCAGGCGTCCAGGGGCAGCTCCTGTGCAAGGCAATGAAGAAAGCTGCCGGCAAAGGTGTCGCCCGCTCCGGTGGTGTCCAGGGTCTGGCTGTGGGGATAGGCAGGGAAGCGGAACCTGCCTTCCCGGCCGGCATAGTAACCGCCCTCTCTGCCCAGCTTGAGGATGACGTTTCCGGCGCCGCAGGCCAGCAGCCGGGACGCTGCGGCTTCGGGGGTCTTCTCCCCGGTGAGCAGCGCCGCCTCCTCCAGATTGGGCAGCAGGTAGTCCACATATTGCAGCGCTCCCCGCAGGTCCTCTGCGGACTCTCCATTCTTGCACCGGGTCATGTCGGCGCACAGCACGCACCCCTTCTCCTTAATGCGGGAAAACAGCGTCTCCAGCTCCCGTGGTCCGAAACAGGGAGAAACAAAGAGACTGGCAAAGGAAACCAGCTCCTTTCCCGTCAGGGTTTCCACAGCGGGCAGCACGTGCTCCGGCGCCAGACGGCGCAGGGTGCTGTTTTTCATGGTGACAAAGCGCCGCTCACCCTGCTCATCCACCAGCACCCCATTGATGCTGGTGGGTACCCCAGCCCTGCGGACACTGTGGGTCAGGTCAATGCCCAGCTCCCGGCACTTTCCCTCCAGAAAGGCACCCATGTCGTCATTGCCCAGCAGCGTCAGCAAAGAGACCCTGTCCCCCAGACGGGCCAGCACGGAGGACTCGTTCATAGCGTCTCCTCCCGTGGAAAGACGGATCTGTTGGATGGGGGTGGAGTGCCGGGTGAAGATGGACGCATCCACCCAGGCCAGAGACACATCGGCAACGGCGCCTCCGATGATAAGAATCTGTTTTTCTGCCATGATTTTCCCTCGTTTCTGTAAATTCTGTTACAGACAGTATAGTAAAAAACGGTAAAAATAGCAAGTTTCCCGCAAAAAAACGGAAGAATAGACTGCTTTCAAAGGGTTGAGACAAAATTTTACTTTTTTTAGTAACAAGTATTTACAAAAATTAAAAAAAGTGTTATAATGCGTTTACCATTTGCGAAAAAAGGGATTTTTATCACGGTTTGCTAAAAGAATTTTCCGTGAAAATAAACGATAGATAGCAGACTGAGAGCAATCCGTCTCTGCGGATTGTCCAAGGGCCTGAGCAGAATGATTCGAGAAACCAAAGACTGACGACGGGAAATGGAGTAACAAATGAAAACAATGACGAAACGATTGGTAAGCTTAATTCTGGTATTTGTTATGGCGCTCTCACTGGCCATGCCGGTAAGAGCGGAGGAACTTTCTTCCGATACCGCCGTTGAGACAGTGCAGAGTGCGGAACCCGCAGCCGAGCAGGCAGAGGCTGCCCCCAAGCAGGAGGAAGACGCTGCTGAGAAGAATGAGAAAAGCGAGCAGGCTGAGAACGAAGAGAATACAGAGAAGGAAGAGGAGGAAGCGTCCCAGGAACAGCAGGATGCAGCGGCTCAGGAGCAGAGTGAAAAGGAAGACGAAACTTCCTCTGACGAGCAGGAAGCGCCCCAGGAAGTGCCTGGGGGAGAGCTGAACCGGACGGAGCTGGAGCTGACCACCGGCAAGCACGATGAGCTGGAGCTGACCGGCGCCGATGCGGAGCGGTTCGAGAGCAGCGACGCAGACATCGCCACCGTCTCTGAGGACGGTGTGGTTGAGGCCAGGCACGTGGGGGAGGCGGTCATCACCGTCACCGACGCCGAGGGCAACGAGTACACCTGCCAGGTCACCGTCAAGCCCACCACCGCGGAAACCAAGTCCACTCTGGTGGTCGGCAAGAGCATTCAGCTGAAGCTGAAGAACACGGAAATCCATGGGGTGAAAACCAGCAAAAAAGCCGTTGCCACCGTCACGAAGGCCGGCAAGGTCACTGCAAAGAAGGCCGGCAAGGCGGTCATCACCCTGACCGACACCGAGGGCAACCTCCATGTTTGCAGACTCACCGTAAAGGGCAAGCTCGCTCAGACTGCACTGACCCTGTCTGAGACCAAGTCCGCTCAGCTGGAGCTCCAGGGCGGCAGCATCAAGAAGGTCATGAGCAGCAACGAATCCGTGGCGACTGTCTCTGAGGACGGCGTTGTCACAGCAAAAAAGACCGGTACCGCAACCATCACCCTGGTTGACGACGCCGGCAGCAAATATACCTCCAAAATCACCGTCGAGACCAATTATCTGGCCCGCAGCGCCGCCGCTGCTAAGAAGGTTTACCATAAGATCGTTCAGCTCCACTGCCGTCACCGCGGCGGAACCCGGAGCTACTCCCAGCTGCTGAAAAAGCACGTCATCACCTGCGGCACCGGCGTTTCCGTTGTGCTGCAGGAGGCCGGCCTGCTGAGAAAGGGCGACGTCATCACCCACACCAACGAGGTGGGCAAGCACGCCGTCAGCAGAAAGGGCAAGGTCAGCAAGGCCTTGAAAAACAAGCGCAAGCTGAAGTCCGGCACCTACACCATCTACAAGGCGGGCAAGAAGTTCTCCCACCTGCCTGAAAAATACAAGGCGGCGGGCATGGTCTACGTGCAGGATTCCAACATCTGCGTCAGCGCCGGCGGCGGCTACATCTACAGCACCAACGAGAGCTCCAGACAGTACAGGCACGGTCATTACTTCAAGACCAAGATGAAGGCGGGCTACCCCTTCACCCACGAGATTCTGTACGTCATCGCTCCCAAATCCTGATCGGACAACCATCGTCCCCGGCGACACGCCGGGGACTTTCTTTTGCACCCAGCCCGGAGGGAAGGGAAGTCCGGCACCTGACGTGGAATTATTTTTGCAAACTGGGACTTTTCATCAGTCCAGTTTTGGTGTATAGTGTTCCTACACTCAGGGAGAAGAGGTACCGCTTTTATGTCCCATAACAACCAGAAAAAGGCGGCAGTCATCAACGATTTCAGCGGATTCGGCCGCTGTTCTATTACTGTGCAGCTGCCCATCCTGTCCGCCATGAAGATCCAGTGCTGCCCGCTGCCCACTGCGATTTTTTCCAATCACACCGGCTTCCCCAGCTGCGCCTGGACGGATTACACCGACCACATGGCGGATTATATGGCCCAGTGGAAAAAGCTGGACCTGCGCTTCAACGCCATTACCAGCGGGTTTCTCGGCTCCCATCGCCAGATCGAGCTGGTGAAGCAGTTTCTTGCCCTGTTCAAAACGGAGGAGACCGTCGCTGTGGTGGACCCGGTGATGGGGGATTACGGCAAGCTGTACCGAACCTGCACCATGGAGCAGGCCCAGGGCATCCGGGAGCTGACCCACCATGCGGATATTCTCACTCCCAATCTGACGGAGGCCTGCATCCTCACCGGGCGGCGCTACGACCCTAACCTGTCCCAACTGGAGCTGGGGCACATCTGTGAGGAGCTGAGCGGAAACGGGGCGAAAAAGATCGTCATTTCCGGCCTGTATTACGGCGACGATCTGGGCAACTTCGTCTATGAAGAGGGAAAAGCCCCCTGTTTGCTGAAGGAGCGCCGGGTGGGCAGTCCCCGCAGCGGCACCGGTGACGTGTTTTCTGCCATCATCACCGGCTGCGCGGTAAACGGTGTGGATTTTACGGAGTCTGTGGCGCGGGCGTCCTCCTTTGTGGCGCGGTCCATTGTCCGCTCCGATGAGATGGGCATTCCCACCACCGACGGCATCGCCTTTGAGGAGCTGCTGGGGGATCTGATTCCCTGACGGAGGAGGGGGTTCTGATGACCTTCACCCATCAGGTCAGAATGAGTCATAATCTTGGAATGAAACAGGAAAGCGGGAAAAGCATGGGCTTTTCCCGCAGTTTTTATACATGGAATTGGACTGGTTCAGTATCCCTGCCGAAGGGCCTCTGTCATTTTCACCGCCCGGAAATTGGCTTC
>CAMNOL010000077.1 GCA_946546815.1 uncultured Oscillospiraceae bacterium | reverse complement strand
TGAGCTTCTCCGTCCGGGCCTTGCGCTCTGCCTTCTCGGCGGCGGTGTCCCGGCTCTCGCCCAGAATGTTGCGGATCTCCTGGACGGCCTTGACTTCCCCCAGCATGGCCTGTTTCATCAGCCCCGCCAGCACAGCCGTCTGGTTGTCACACTCGGGGAGTAAATGTTCCACGCCTGCCAGGGCGGTCTTTGCCTCATCGCTTTCAGCCGGCATGGTCAACAGCTCATTGAGCACGCTCTTCATGGCCTTGCGCTTTCTCCGGGCCTCGCCGCTGGCCTTGCCGCCCTTTTTCCCATTTCTCGCCGCTTCCTCGCCGCTTCGAAACTCTGTCGCCTTGCCCTTCAGCAGATTTTTTTCATTGGCCATCACCTCACCCCGGCTAGATTGATTTCATATAAAACAAAGAGCGCCCCGATTGGAGCGCTCCCGCGATTGTGTCATATGTTTAGTCCTCGGCCTCCAGATCATACACCCTGTGCAGGCCGATTTTCCCGCAGCTTTTGCACCGGCAGAGTTTCCGGCCCTTCCGCTGTGTAACGGTCAGGAAAAACCCCAGGTATCTTGTGCAGAAGGGGCACAAAGGCACGTTGTGTTCCGGTTTCATACAGTGGACCCCCCTGGGGTTTACTCTGACACGATAGCATTTTACCACATGCCCCCCGCACACTGCGCACAGATTCAGTCCAGTCGGAACCCTGTCAGCGGGTGGCGGTCCAGATACCGAAGGGCCAGCATCCGCATGGCGCTCTCCGAGGCCCCGGCTCCGTGCCGGACGGCGATCTGCTTCCAGGTCAGTCCGTCCACGTACTTGAGGTACAGCACCAGACGTGCCACGGGGTCCTCCACCCCGTCCAGGTAGCACCGCAGGATGCACCGGCGCCACACCAGCGACAGCTCCATCCGCTTGAGACGCTCCTGCTCCCGTTCCAGCGCCAGCACCGCGTTCTGGGTGGGGTTGCCGATGCCGCTGCTCCGGCCTCCTCCTGCTCTGCGTCCAGTCAATCCTCCCTGTTTCATGGCGGCAATCAGCTGGCGCTGGGCCGCACACCGCCTCAGCTGCCGCCGGTAGGCCGACAGGATGTGCCGGGTGTTTCGGGTCTCATCGGTCATGGTTCTTTAGCCCCCTTTACTTTCTGTGGTCCTCCAGCTCCAGCATAAACCGCACGCCGTTCGCAAATCCGCTGCGGTGCGTCGCCTCCATGTGCTCCAGCATCAGAGCCACAAGACGGTCGTTCTGCTCCACAGACAGGGCCAGTTCCTTCAAGTAGTCACTGACCACTTTGGCCGTGCGCAGCATCTCATCAGACTTCCGGAGCTCGATCGAGGCATCAAAGTCGCCCCACGCCGTTTCATAGATCGTCAGACCGTCCATCTTCGTTTCCCCCTTTCGTTTTCGTGCTGAAAGTACCGCCGTCTATCGGGGTATTGGCGGCAAGGACTTCCTGGATGACATCCAGAGAGCGGGCAATCGAAATCATTGCATCCAAAAGCTGTTCCTTCCACTGACTATCATTGATGTACATGATGCTTTGACCTCCTTGTCTCCGCTCGAACCTGCTCAATCAGCGTATCCGTTTTCTCCTGTTCCCGGAAGTCGCTGGCCGCTTTCCAGTGCCTCAAATGCTCATACTGCCCACGGCATTCTTCGACCCGGCGCTTTGCCGCCTCCAGCTTGTCCATCAGCTCGTCAAACTCAGACGGCTCAATCCTCGTCAGCTTCGCCTCCAGGCACTTGACGCGGCACCTTGCCCGGTAGAGCTGCCGCTCTACAACGGCCAGCTCCCGGCACACCATTTCATAATCACTCGTCATAATATCTCCTTCCCGTCCTGACAGAACTATCTTAAATTGTTTCATAATAACGCTTCCTGAGTCTGTTTTCGTAACCGGGTTACGGCATGTTACGGTCAGATACAAACTTTTAAAATTTAAAAAATCAGTCTCTATAGGAAAAGTTTGGTTTCAGCCGTAACCCGCCGTAACTCACCGATCAATAACCTTGTGGATATTGCGCAAACCTGGCCGCACGGTCGAGCTGTACGCCTTCCCACGTCTTTTTGTTTCCTGGTCTGATTTGATGATACCCGGCGTTCTCCATAGCGGTATTGAAGTCGTTCAGCCTGCGCACATACTCACCGGAGGCGGCGGCCCAGTCCCGGTACTCCGCATACAGCTCCGCAGCCCCCGCCCGGAAGTTGGGACCGCGGCGGCACCGTTCTGACAGGAAGTTGGTCAGCCAGTCCTCCCGCTCCCGGTAGTCCTCAGTAGCCTCCTCTACGGCCTCGGGGATTTGCAGCTTGTAGCGATTCCGGGCAAAAAGCACCGCACCTTCGATGCACCACTGAAGGATAGCAGGCCCCGCCTCCTTTGCAAGCACTTCGCCATAGTTGGCAACGCCGCCGCTGGCTGAAATGGTGGCCTGAAACGGAACCACCACCAGCCGCCGCCAGGTGCCGCCATCCGTAGAGCCCACCCGGGGCAAATGGTTGGTGAACAGCACAATGGAGTGACTGGGAATGATGTCCTCCGGCGCCCGGTACTTCTCCTCGATGCGCAGGGTGTCCGTGCTGGCCAGCCGCTTGAGCATGGCCACAGAAAGCCGCTGATGTTCCTCCAGCTCTCCGGTGATGACCAGCCGTTTCCCCCGCAGCGTTGCCAGAGAAGCGCCCTGGTTGCCTGTGCGGGTGACGGTGAGCACGTCCACGGCAATGGAGCCGGCGTAGTCTCCCAGCACGGCCCCCACAGCGTTGAAGGTAGTGCTCTTGCCGTTGCGGCCAGCGCCGTGAGCTATGATGATGCCCTCGTGATACACCTTGCCAAACAGGGCCATGCCGCACACCGTCTGGAGAAAAATTTCCAGGTTGACGTCCCCCTGGGTGATGGTGGCCAGAAAGTCCGCCCACATCTGAGCGCCCTGCTGACTCGGAGCGGCGGCGGTGATTTTGGTGCAGTAGGCCTTCCGGTCATGGGGGCGAATGGCCCCGGTGTTCAGGTCTACGATTCCGGCGGGGGTGTTCAGCTCGGCGGGGTTGGCATCCAGCCGGGAGGCGGGCACCACCAGCCCGGGCTTTGACAGCTCGATCATGTTGGAAATGCGCCGCTTCTCCCGGGTGGCTTTGGCATGGTTCAGATAGGCCTTTGCCATGGTCACCGCCTTCTTTGCCTCTTCCAGCGGGACCTTGTCCGCCTCGTCCCCGGTCTCTGCGTACTTCGCCTTTGCCTCCGCTTCCTTCTGGAGGGCGTTGGCGTATTCCCCCTTGGCCTCCCGGAGCATCCGGGCGGACAGCTCCAGCGCCCAGGCTACCGCCTGATGGTCTGACCGCTCCCAGCGCTTCCCGTTCCACCACAGCCAGCCCAGCGCATCGGTGAAGATCAGGTCCTCCTGATGCAGCCGGGAAAAGACCTCGGCATTTCCGGCGTCTGAGTAGTCCGGCGGCCGGACGCTCTCCATGGGGGATGGCCGGGGCTGTTGGGTTGGCGTTTCCGTCCCTGCATCCCTCGCCCAGCCCGGTGTATACACCTCCCGGCAGTGCTCAATGGCGTTCTGGATGGCCATCCGTCCGTAGGTGCTCCCGCTCTGCCTCCGGTCCCACTTGTCCCGCATCAGGCCGGACTGCCGGAACAGCCGGTCCATCTGCTCCGCATCCCGCCCTGTCCAGAAGGCCAGGAGGTTGCACAGCGCTATATCTGCCTCTGACTGGGATTTGTGTCCGGAGGTGTCGCCTGCCCACAGCGCTGCGAACTTCGCCCCGTTCCTGGCCTGCTGCGCTCTCTGGATCAGTGCCAGATCATCCAGCGGACTGGCAGGAGCGGGGAGCGCCGGGGCCTGAATTGTCTGTGGCTGCTGCTTCTGCGGCCGCTCCATGTACTTCTCCAGCACCACCTGAAGCTGCTCGCCCCGATCTTCCCACGGAAATTTCAGGGAGGGAAACAACGGGTTGCCTGTGACGGTGACAAATTTTTTCGTACACCCGGCGATGTACACCTCCAGCCCCCGGCCCTGGTTATTGATGTAAAACCGCTGGGTGTCATAGGAAAACTGCTCCACCGGGAACAGAATCCGAATCCCTTCCCCGCTGGGGCTGTACTCCGTGTAGCTGAACATGGTGTCAATGATGTCCCTGGCCATGTCGCTGAGCTGTCCGTCCTTCACGCAGTGGTCGATGTCGATGGCGCCCAGCGCTCCGAAAATGCCCACGCCCAGGCCGTCATAGCTTCCCATGACTGATGCCGCCACGCTGAGGGGCGCGAATGTGTCCGGGTTGTTGGACTGAGCCCGACCTCCGGTTCGGGGATTATAGGGCACTTTGGTCATTCGTCCGTTCCGCTCCTCGTACCTCCAGCAGCAGAACAGGCCGTTTTCCCGCACCGGGGCGGGAATGTTTTCTATGTTGGTCAAGCTTCGACCTCCTTCTCTGGTGAATAGAGCGGCCCGCCTGAGCCGCTCCTGATTGGTTATTCTTAGCGATACCCAGTGGCAGCCCCCAGATTTTTGAGGTCTTTCTCTATATCGAAGATCATCATAGCGGCCGCATTGAACATGGCACGCTGCCGGGGGAAATCGTAAATAATGCTGGCGCGATCTTCCTGGGGGCTAAGGGCATCAAAGTACTCCTGCTGTATATCACCCATGATTGTACGGGCGCTGTCCAATAAACACATGACGCTTGCCAGCTCGGAAATATCGACCGTTTTCGTGTTCTTATCCATGCGAATTTCCTTTCTCCTTCATCTCATTTACCATGTGGAAGGCGTACAGAAAGACAGCGCGCAGCCCCCAGTTAGCCCATTTAGTCGACATGCCGAGTCCGTTGCTATACAATGCCAGCAACAGCTTATCATCGCACGGCACTTCATCTTCTGTCGGGTCGATTTTGGAAAGAAACCTCTTCGCCTCCGCATCTGCTTCGGCTTCGGCTTTTTTGTCCCTCCACCATCCCCACACGGTGTAAATGTCGTCAGAGGCACTTCTTCCTGCTATGGCCTCAATTTCAGAAAGCAACCTTAGCCCCTTGTCGTCATCGGAATCCAGCCATTGGCAGTGCATCAGCCTCTGGACCGCCGCCGCAAGCTGGGGCAGCTTGGGAAGTTCTCTATTGAGAATCAGGGTTTCAGAGCCGAAGGGGAACGCAGTAAAATGAGGTCCTCTGAAGCGCAGGTCGGCATAAGCCTTCGCTGCGCGGCTCAGCTCTCCGTATGATGCGATTCTGAGTTTCGGGACGTCCCCTGTAACAAATGCTTTATCTATCAATTTTTTCATCCTCCTACTTGACGTTTGGGGAGGTGATCGGGTAAAATAGAAGTACCTCCCCTTGTGGGTGTGTTGTCAGGCTCTTGTGTGCGCGTGGTTGGTGCTTCACACAAGGGCCTTTTCTTCTGCCTGCTCGGCCAGCCACCGCTCCAGTGCGGCCACCGGTACGATCCACCGCCCACCCACACGGATGGACGGGAATCCCGGCTTCCTCATCAGAGCATAAGCCACGTTCTTGGAGATGTTCAGCGTCCGGGCTGTCTCCATGACCGTGAGGGTCAACTTGTCCATAGTCTCACCTCCTTTTCCGGCGCCTGGCGCGCTGCTCCCGCTCATACTGGGTCAGGGTCTGAACGGCCTCGTTGATGTCGCAGAGGCTCGCGGGCAGCGCGCACTTGTGGAGCGCCTTGCGCACCTTCTCCGGCAGGTCGTCATAACCGGGCACCCGGATGAAAATGCAGTTCTCTCTGCTGATCATGCCGTCCTCAGTGGGCTTGAAGTGGACGGGGTACGAACGCCCCATGAAGTCCAGCTGATAGACGAGGTCGTGGCTCTTGGCGCCGGTGGTCATCGTGAATTTTGCCATAGTGATCTATCCTTTCGTTGGTTCCCGCACCATGGCGGGTCTATGAGTGTGTTTTGTCGTCTGCGTTCTCCCTGAGTATCGCTGTCCTGCTAGGTCTATTATCTCACAATTCCCATTTTTGGGAATTATTCGGCAAAAAAATAAGGCACTTTTCTGTCGGGTCAATAATCTTGAGTGCCTCACAGAGCCTCTCAATTTCCATTGTGTCAAAGCTTTTACGTCCGTTAACTTTGGCATTTAGGGAATTTAAGCTCATTTTTACCACAGGCGCCAATGTCTTTTGGCTATACCCTGCTGCAGCAATTCTCCCCTTGAGCAAGTTTGTATTGATCAAACCGACAACCCTCCTTTCAGTTATTTCCCATAAGTGGGATTACTTACATTATACACATACCATTCTTTTTGTCAACCCACTTTTGGGATTTTTTTCTTTTATCTTGTGTTTGCTTGTTGCAAATGTGGGAACACTGTGCTATAGTAGTGGCAACAGAGGTGATTGTTATGGATAAAATAGCAGACAGAATTATGCAAGCTATGAAATCATCAAATACAACTTACGTTGATCTGGCCCAACGAACTGGTATATCAAAATCTGCTTTACAACGTTACGCAACCGGTGTTACTGAAAAGATACCGCTAGATAGGCTGGAAGTAATCGCTTCAGCTTTAGGAATTGCGCCGGAGTACCTCTTAGGGTGGACAGATGAAAAATCCAAACAGGATAGATACCCAGCAGATTCCATCTTTCGCCAGTATAAGTATCTTAACGATGAGATGAAATCATTATCTGAGCTAAGTTTCATGCCGAATGGCGTAAGCACTTTAGACACCCAGCGCGCATTAACTCTAATTACCAAAATCAACAAAGAGATTGTCCACACTCCGCGGGTAGCAGTTGCTATAGATAACGAGGACGCAGTCACTGGTTTAAAATATATCATGTGCTTTCTCCATTTGGATTGGCGAAAATATGATGATGTAGTTTTTGAAGATATTATTAAAAGTCCATTATTTGGAGATTTTTTGAAGAACTTGCTAAATATGTATGGAGAACAGCGCAGCGACAATTGTAGCAATTAGTGTTCTTACAACAATTTTTGTTGTCGCTGAAATTGCCAAACGTCTGGCAATTTGGGGCAGCGCAAAAAAAGAAAAACCTCCCCCGGTGTTACCAGCACCAAAGGAGGTTCACAAGGGCAGTAAAGATTCCACGCTCCACTGCCCTTCCATCATATCACAAGACTCTGAAAAATGGAAGGTGATTTTATGGCAAAACGCAGAGCCGCCGCAGGCAGCGGCAGCCTTCGCAAGAGGGCAAACGGCACCTGGGAAGCCAGGTATGTCGTGGGCGTAGACCCGGCCACAGGCAAGAGCATCCGCAAATCCGTCTACGGCAAGACCCAGAAGGAAGTCCGGGAGAAGCTCCGGGCTGCCACGGCAGCCATCGACGAGGGTACCTACTTCGAACCGGCGAAGCTCACCCTTGCCCAATGGCTGGAAGAATGGCTGGCCACCTACACCGGGGACATCAAACCGCTGACGCTGGATGCTTACCAGCGTCAAATCCGGAATAATATCGTACCGTATATCGGTGCGATCCCGCTGGCCTCTTTGTCAGCGCCTCAGATCCAGCGCCTGTATAACGACCTGCAGGAAGGCTCCCGCAAGCAGCCCCTCGCTCCGAAAACCATCAAAAACCTGCACGGGGTGCTCCACAAGGCGCTGAAACAGGCCGTGAACATCGGCTATATTCGTGCGAACCCTTCAGACTCTGTTGTCGTTCCCAGGGTAATAAAAAGCGAGATCAAACCGCTGGAGGGTGACGATGTGACCGCCTTCATGGACGCAGTTCAGAGTGATCCTTATAAGCTGGTGTACCTCATTGACCTGTACACCGGCATGAGACAGGGGGAGATTCTGGGCTTGTCCTGGGACTGTGTGGACTTCGCAAAGAGGAAGATTGTCGTCCGGCAGCAGCTCCAGAAGCAGAAGAAAAAGGGCGGGCAGTTCTACCTCGCTCCACTCAAAAACGATAAGACGAGGACCGTCACCGTGGCGGCCTCTGTTATGGGCTTCCTTGCAGAGAGACGAGCTGAACAGGCCGAGCAGCGCCTATCGGCTGGCAGCTTGTGGGATCCAACCGGTAACGTCCACACCGATGATACCTGCACACAACTCTGTGCTGCCCCGAACCTGGTGTTCACCAATGCTCTGGGCGGACACCTGGTAGCCGGAACGGTGTACAAGCACTTCAAGCGGCTGGTGGCCTCCATCGGCATGGACGAGGCCCGCTTTCATGATCTGCGCCACAGCTTTGCGGTAGCCTCGCTGGAAATGGGGGATGACGTGAAGACCGTCCAGTCCAACCTGGGTCATGCGACGGCCTCGTTTACCCTGGATGTCTATGGCCATGTTTCAGAGAAGATGAGAGAGGACAGCGCAGATCGGATGGAGGCTTATATCCAGAGCAAGGTGAACAGCCGGAAGGGGTAAGGTTAGGGGTACGATTCTAACAGTCCTCATTTTTTCGCTCCAAAAATCAAATAAATAAAAAGAAAACCACCCGAATCATAACGATTCAGGTGGTTTTCTGGCGCGGAAGGAGGGATTTGAACCCTCGCGACGGTCACCCGCCCTAC
>CAMNOL010000076.1 GCA_946546815.1 uncultured Oscillospiraceae bacterium | reverse complement strand
CGCTCCACAAAAGGATTCAACGAAAGTTGAGTCCTTTTCTTTTTCCCTGATGGGAGTCGAACTCGATACCTCCACCAAAATCCGGCGTGTGCGCCGGATTTTTTCAAAAAGAGGTACCGGTACCTGGAAAAGCAAAGCTTTTGCGGGGCAGGGGAGCGAGTTCGAGCCTCGTCTTCCGCTCCACAAAAGGATTCAACAGACGTTGGGTCCTTTTCTTTTTTCCTGATGGGAGGGAACTCGATACCTCCACCAAAATCCGGCGTGTGCGCCGGATTTTTTCAAAAAGAGGTACCGGTACCTGGAAAAGCAAAGCTTTTGCGGGGCAGGGGAGCGAGTTCGAGCCTCGTCTTCCGCTCCACAAAAGGACTCAACAGACGTTGGGTCCTTTTCTTTTTTCCTGATGGGAGCGAACTCGCTGCCTCCACCGTCAAAAAGCGAAGCCATATCGCCTGCATAGGTTAAGACGCACAGATCAAGCCTTTCCATCCGGCCGCTCTTTGTCTCAGAGCGGTGAAGCGGCGGCGGAGTGCAACAAACAGGCTTTTTTGGCCATATTCAAGAGAATAGGACTATTTTCGTCAGATTCGTACTTTACAAATTTGTTGTTTTCCAGTATACTAACAAACTGTCATTATTCTGCAAAAAATGTAAAGGAGATTCGCAGCGCATGGAAAGTAAGCGTGCTCAGTGGGGGAGTAAACTCGGCTTTATTCTGGCGGCGGCAGGTTCTGCTGTGGGCCTGGGAAACATCTGGAAATTCCCCGGTAAGGCATTTGAAGGCGGCGGCGGAGCATTTTTGCTCATGTACCTTGTCATTGTTCCTTTGGTCGGAATGCCTGCCATGCTCTCGGAATTGACCATCGGACGGGCCAGCCAGTCCAACGTGGTGGATGCCTTCGGGAAGCTGGGGCACAAGGGCTACTCCTGGGTAGGATGGATCAGTTGGCTCACCGCCTTTATTATCACCAGCTACTATGGCCATGTCGGTGGCTGGGTGCTGCGCTATGCTGTGTCCTACGCTACAGAGGCACAGGCAGTCTATGCCAATCCGCTGGGGTATTTTTACAATATGCTGGGCTATGACCCGGTGAGTGAAACCACATTCTTCCCCTGGATGGCCATTGTGTTTGCCGCTGTCTTTCTGTTTGCCTGCGGTCTGATTATTATCCGCGGTGTGCAGGGCGGAATCGAAAAGTTCAATAAGGTCGGAATGCCCGCCCTGTTTGTACTCCTGCTGATTCTGCTGGTGCGTGCTGTGACGCTGCCCGGGGGAAACGAGGGCCTGCGCTATATGTTCTCATTGGATATGAGCAAGGTCAATGTCCATACGTTCCTGATTGCCCTGTCTCAGGCGTTCTATTCCCTCTCCCTCGGTATGTCCATCATGATCACCTACGGATCTTATCTGCCGGAATCGGAAGATATGCCGAAAAATACCATGCTGGTCTGTGTGATGGACACGCTGGTGGCGTTCATTGCGGGCTTTATCATTGTGCCCTCCGTATTCGCCACTCTTGGTCCTGACGGCGTAGGCAAGGGCGGCGGATTCGCCTTTGTTTCTCTGGCAGGTGTGTTTGAGCACACCCCCGGGGGCGCGATTTTTGGATTGCTGTTCTACCTGCTGCTGCTGTTCGCGGCGCTGACCTCTACGATCTCCCTGATCGAGGGAATCGTCGCCTTCCTGACCGAGCGCTTCCGCTGGACCCGCACAGCCACTACCTTAGTCGTCTGTCTGGTGCTGTTCCTTCTGGGCTGCCTCTACACCTGTTCCCAGGCAGCCTATTCCATCCATGGAATCTGGTTTGATTTCGCCAACGGCATCAGCTTCCCCAACTTCGGAGACGCAATGGAGTTTCTGACAGACCGGGTGATGATTCCGATTGCGGCGCTGGGCACCTGCATCTTCGTGGGCTGGAGCTGGACTCCTGCGGCGGCTGTTGAAGAGATCGAGCGAAACGGCGTGCGCTTCGGTCTCATCCGGCTCTACAGCTTCCTGATCCGGTTCGTGGTTCCCGCTGTGATCATCGCCATTTTCGCGGTCAGCCTGTTCACGGGCACCACCCTGAGCTGAGTCAGACACCCTCTGCCTCTGACCCCCAGAGACGAGAGAACCATGAAAAACCACAAGCGATTCTGCGGCTGGCAGTCCCTCTGCCAGCCGCTTTTATTACTGGGGCAATTAAACATCGCCCCAGTAATAAATATTTTAACCCCGGGCAGGGCGCGGGCGGCAGTGACCGGCCCCCGTCGGAGCGACAAAACCTACTGCAGGTCGCTGCAGATGGCCAGCTTTTTTTCACTGAATAATACGCTTCTTGACAGGCATAGCCCCTCATGGTAGATTTTCATCAGAGGGAAAAAAGCAGGAAAGCAGTGCTGTTGAAGTGCTCTGAAAGAACACCGCAGATGCTCTGAACACAAGAAAATGCCGGGAAAAAGCCGGCTTGTGACCGAAACTCCTGGAAAAATCTGTGAAACCACATGGGTCAGGGGATGATTTCTTTGGTCAGGGAAATACTGGTCAGGGACCCTGGGAGGGAAGTCAAACAAAATTCAAATTTGGAGAAGGATGCATATGAACAATCGAACAATCTTATTTGTGGACGCCTGTGTGCGGGAACAGTCCAGAACCCGACGGCTGGCCTCTTACGTTCTGGAGCAGCTGGAGGGACAGGTCACGGAGCTTCGTCTGGAACATGAGCCCATGGCGCCCCTTGACGGAGCGCTGTTGGAGCGTCGGAACAAGGCGGCACAGGAGGGGCGGTTTTCCGACGAACTGTTCCGCTATGCTCATCTGTTTGCCGACGCCGATGAAATCGTCATCGCTGCGCCCTACTGGGACCTGTCCTTCCCGGCGCTGCTGAAGACCTTTCTGGAGCAGGTCTGCGTGGTGGGCGTCACCTTCCGTTATGATGAGACGGGAATGCCGGAGGGGCTGTGCAAGGCACGGCGGCTGATCTATGTGACAACGGTGGGGGGTGTGGGCCTGCCGGAGGAGTTCGGCTACGGTTATGTATCCGGGCTGGCCCGGCAGTACTTCGGCATTCCGGAGACTCGCTGCATCAAGGCGGAGGGCCTGGACATCATTGGCGCAGATGTACCAGAGCTGCTGAAACAGGCGGAAAAAGAGGCAGAGAATCTCTGAAAACCCCAGTTCAGACCGATACAGAGACTGTTCGCAAATGGAGAATGCCCCCGTTCTGATCACAGGGGGCATTTTTCCGCTGCGGGAGTGGTGCTCATCCGGCGCCAGACGGCGGTGAACCTGCTGCTGGAGGAATGATTCCCTTTCTGGATGAATTGACAAAGCCCAAATTCCCGTGATATACTCAACGGGACTGGAAAATATCAAATCGGACAGGAAAGGCTGTGTTCTTCCCATCACAGCGGAGCGAGAGCGGAAACAGACATCCCCTCCCGGCGTCCCTGGCCCGAAAACAACCCGAAGAGAGGAAAAAACTATGAGCAAACGAGTGGCCGAAGCGCTGTTTCCCCATATCACCAAAACCTATCAGGACTATGAGGCTCTGTACCCTGCCCGGGCGGAGGGCACGGTGTGCACCCGGTTCGCCCCCAGCCCCACGGGCTTTATGCACATCGGCGGACTGTACACCTCCCTCATCAACGATCTGTTCACCCGCAGCCATGAGAAGGGGGTATTCTTCCTGC
Organism: uncultured Oscillospiraceae bacterium; assembly: GCA_946546815.1. Classification (GTDB taxonomy): domain Bacteria; phylum Bacillota; class Clostridia; order Oscillospirales; family Oscillospiraceae; genus Onthomonas. Next base: position 5,349 of record CAMNOL010000076.1, on the reverse strand, counting down.
GGATTGAGGACACCGACCAGAAGCGCATCGTGGAAAACGGCGTCTCCGAGATCATCGACACCCTGAACGCCTTTGACATTCACTTTGACGAGGGTCCGCTGAACGAGCAGGACGACAACGGTGCCTACGGCCCCTATCGCCAGTCCCTGCGCAGAGAGATCTATCAGGCCTTTGCCAAATACCTGGTGGAGCAGGATCTGGCCTACCCCTGTTTCTGCAGCGAGCAGAAGCTGATGGAAATCCGCAATCAGCAGGAGCAGGAAAACGCGCTGCAGAAGGGCTACTTCGGCAAGTGGGCGGTGTGCCGGAATCTGGACGAGGAGACCGTGCTGGCCAACCTGGAGAAGGGGATGCCCTATGTGGTGCGCCTGCGCAGCAAGGGCCAGGAGGGTCATTCCCGGGTTTACCACGACCTGATCCGTGGCGACATCTCCATGCAGGAGAACATCATCGACACCGTCATCATCAAGAGCGACGGCCTGCCCACCTACCACTTCGCCCATGTCATCGACGACCACCTGATGCGCACCAGCGACGTCATCCGTGCCGACGAGTGGATTGCCTCCATTCCCGTCCATGTGGAGATGTTTGAGGCGCTGGGTTTCCCGGTGCCCAATTACGCCCACCTCAGCCCCATCATGAAGCAGGAGCCCAAGGAGGACGGAGAGGGCTTCTCCAAGCGGAAGCTGTCCAAGCGGAAGGACCCCGAGGCACGGGTTCACTACTACGAGGAGATCGGCTACCCGGTGCAGGCGGTGCTGGATTATCTGCTGACCATCAGCAGCGCCGATTACGAGCCCTGGCGGGAGCAGCACATGGACGCCCCCATCTTCGATTTCAAGCTGGATTTGACCAAAACCGGCGTGGCCGGCGCCCTCTTTGACTTTAACAAGCTGAACAGCGTGGCAAAAAACCGCGTGGCCCACATGAGCTGCGAGGACATCTGCCAGGCGGTGAAGGTCTGGGCGGCCCGGTACGACGAAAAACTCAGCGCGTACATCACTGCCGACCCGGAGCGGTTCCTGCGTTCCATCCACATCTGGCACGACAAGCGGCTGGATGTGGCCAAGTGGTCCGACCTGATGGAGATGTACCCCTACCTGTACGACCCGGACTATGTCCCCGCTGACCAGCCCCTGCCCGAGAAGTTCCAGAAGCATCTGGAGTTTATCCCCGGCATCCTGAAGGACTATCAGCAGACCTTTGACTACGCCGACGACGGCAGCGCCTGGTTCAACAAGGTCCGCGAAATCGCTCCCAAGTACAACTATGCGGTGAAGACCGGTCCCTACAAGAAGCATCCGGAGCTGTACAACGGTTCCATCGCCGACCTGTCCTCCTTCATCCGCTTCGCCATCACCGGGCGGCTGAACACCCCGGACCTCCACGGCATTATCCACATCATCGGTGAGGAAGAGGCCGCCAGACGCATTCAGAAGTTTGCGGAAAAACTGTAAACCAAACTAAAACACAACAAATCCCGGCACGAAGGAAGTTCATGCCGGGATTATCTTTTTATGCTGCGGTCACAGCTGCTGTGTCAGTGCTGCTGTGCTGGGTGCTTTCCCTGTTTTGCTCCTGATCGGAGGGGCTGCTCATGCCAGATTGCTGATCGGGGCGGCTCTTGCCGCCCATAGGCTGCTTGCCCATTCCGCCTTTGCCGGGAAAGCCGCTTTGGCCCTTCACCTGTCCGTCGGCATCGGGAGAAGTGCCGCCCCCGGGGAACGCGCCCTGCTCCGGCTGTTGGGCTCCGTTGGAGGGAGCCGAGCCCTCTGCTCTGCCGCCGCCCATGGAGCCCATGCCGCCGCCCATGCCGGACAGCTGCCCATAGTGGAGGCTGTCCATTTCAATGGTGACACTCTGGTCGCCGGCGGTGAGGGTATAGGTTTCGCCGGTTTTCAGCCCGGCACAGCTCAGCTGAACCACGCTGTACTCCTTGGTGGGGGTGCACTCCAGCAGCACAGTGCCTGCGGAGTCGGTGAGGGTCAGCTTGCCGCTGGCGGTGCTGTCCAGCCCTACCGCGATGGTGCCCTGCTCCGAGGTGCTGTCAAAGCCCTCCTCCATGCCGCTGCAGGAAACCGCGATCAGGGAGCCTTCCGAAATCACAGCCGTTCCGTTGTGGTCCATGGCGCCGTTTCCGCTGTTCAGCGGGCCGTAGACATAGACCGTTCCGCCGGAGATGGTCAGATCGCCGTTGGAATCCAGTCCGTCGCCCTCTGCATCCACGGTCAGGGTGCCGCCGCTGATGGTGATGCTGACGCCCTCCTGGGCGGCGAACTGGTCATATCCGCCCATGGGGCCGCTGGTGCCGGAGCCGTCGCTGCCTCCTGCGGCGTTCAGGCCGTCGTCGCTGGCCTTCAGGGTGATGTCGCCGCCGGAGATGTCAATGGTCAGGCCCTCCAGACCCTCATAGCTGTCGGGAATAGTCAGGGTTCCGCCGGAAATGGTCAGGGCGCCGTCGGCGTGGATGCCGTCGTCCCCGGAGGTCAGGGACAGGGTGCCGCCGGTGATGGTTATCTCGCCGTTGGAGTGGAACGCGTCGTCTGCGGAATCAACGGTCACAGTGCCGCCGTTGACCGCGATGCCGAGGTCTGACTTGATGCCCTTCACGCTGGCAGTCTCTTCTTGTGCCGCTGTGTTTTCAGCGCTGTCCTGCTGCTGCCTGCCGAAGAACTCCTGGTGCTTCTGCTCTGCGTTGGCGCTTCCGCCGCCGGAGGTGATGTTCAGCGTGCCGCCGTCCACCTGCACCACGTTAGAGGCGTCCAGTCCGTCCCCTTGGCTGGTGATGGTGAAGGTGCCGCCTTCCAGGACGATGAACCCCTTTTCGGTGTCGTCAGCGTTTTCGCTGTGAATGCCGTCCTTGCCTGCGGTCAGGGTGTAGACGCCGTCTGCGATGCACACGCTGTCCTTACCCGACAGGGCGTGGCCGGATACTGTGACGGTGAGCGTTCCCCCGGTGAGGGTCAGGTCATCTTTGGAGACGATGCCGTGGCCGTACTCGGAAGTGACGGTCAGGGCGCCGCTGCCGTTGACGGTCAAGTCGTCCTTGGAGAACACCACGCCGTCCACATTGTTGTCATCGGTCTGCACGAATTCGCCGGTGGTGGACAGAGCGTTCTCTGTTCCCTCTGCCAGCGTCAGGAACACCTTATCCGCCTGCTTCACATAGAGGGCGGCGCTGTCAGAATTGCTGACAGTCACGCCGTTGAGCACCAGCTGTACCTTGTCCCCGCTGTCCGCATCCACGACGATCTGTCCGTCGGTCAGCGTGCCGGAGAGCACATACACGCCCGCCCCGGTGATGGTGACGGTGCTGCCTTCCACACTGACGCTGTCGCTGTCGCAGGATGCGCTGTCCCCGTTCAGGGAGATAGAAACGGCCTCGCTCTCCTCCCAGGTGCCCGCCAGGTCCCGATCACTGAACAGATCAGCGGTGTCCATGAGTGTGGTGGAGGAAGTGCCTGTGGCGGCGGCTGAGGAGACGCCGGTCTCGGCACTGAGCACTGAACCGGAGTTTGTCTCGGAAAGCGATGCGGCGCTGCCGCATCCGGTGAGCATGGAAAGGGAAAGACCCATAGTCAACAGCAGAGCTGTGACGGTTTTTGTACGTTTCTCAGAGTTCATTGTTTGCCTCCTGTCTGGAAAGGCTGATCTCCAGATTGCCGTTGCGGCAGCGCAGGGCGTCCAGAAATTCCTTTTCCCGTTTTGCGTCTTTTAAGGTGATGTGATAGGTCAGCTTGAACAGGCTGCCCATGTTGGTGGTCTTGACGGCCACCGATTCCCATCGGTTGGTGTACTCGGCGAACAGGTCATCGAATAGCTCGCAGTAGTCCAGATCCTCGGGAATGGTGATGCGCAGGGTTTTCTCGCTGTCCCGGCGGGGCAGGCGGGTGCAAAGGGCCTCCAGCCCCAGCATCAGCAGCCCCAGCACCACGGTGAACAGCACCGCGTAACCCAGATAGCCCATGCCGCAGGCCAGCCCGCTGCTCATGGCCAGAAACAGTGCGCCGATTTCCCTTGCAGTACCCGGTTGGGAGCGGAAACGGACCAGGCTGAAAGCGCCTGCCACAGCGACGCCCGCTCCGATATTGCCGTTGACCAGCAGAATGACCACACAGACAATGGCGGGCAGCAGCGCCAGCGTCACCAGAAAGCTGGAAGTGTACCGGCTCTGCCGGGTGTAGATCAGACCCAGAAAGGCCCCGATGACCAGCGCGGTCAGCAGGCACAGGCAGAACTGAAGTGGCTGAATGGTGGTGGAGCTGAACACTCCCTGCAGCAGTGTATCAAGCATAGCGAAGCACTCCTTTCCGGCTTCTGTAAGCGGATTCCTTTTGATACATCTGATATGCGGTGCAGTACTTTGAGAAGGAAGTCTTATAAATATGGTGGGCGCTGAGGAACTGCACCAGCCAGTGGGGCATGGCCCCTGCCACCTTGACCTCCATCAGCACCTCCTGGGTGCCCAGAAGGGGCGTGCCGTAGATGCCGCTGGTGAGGCTCAGGTTTTCCGCCCGCCACAGCAGCCTGTCGTCAAAGGTGATCCGCAGATCCCTGTCCTCTTTGCCGTACCAGGCCTCACGGCGGTAAGACAGCATCATGGCCGGCTGCAGCGCTTGGTAGCGCTTCCTACAGAAGTCGATCTCACGGCTGATTTGGTCATTCTCTGCCAGATCGCCCCGGAGCAGAAAGCGGGAGGCCTGCGCGTTTGTCATACCTACCCGGCGCTTGTAAACCACCGAGTCGTATTTCTTTTTCAGCTCCACAAACACGGTGTCACCGGATCTGGGAATGCCGTAGCTGCGCAGCCGCAGCTTTTCCTTGTATATGGGGTGCTCCATGGAACGTCGCACCAGCAGCCAGTCGGGGGTGTCGAAATACAGGCTCTGGATCACACTCTTGCCGTGCTCGTCGGCGGTCATATAACAGCTCATGAGCTTCAGCAGCTGATTCATCTGAAACCGGGAGATCCGGTACTTTATCTCATAGCGTTGAAAAACAGTCTGATTCATGCTTTGCGCCTCTTTCCTGTTGGGATGTCTGAAGTGTACCTGGACAATCTTAAAGGAATCTTAGAATCACGCTAAAAAAAGAAAAATTTCCTCTTGACATTTCCCGGGAGTGTGCTATAATTCATTTTGTTCCGCGGGAGTAGCTCATCTGGTAGAGCGCCACCTTGCCAAGGTGGAGGTAGCGAGTTCGAGCCTCGTCTTCCGCTCCACAAAAGGACTCAACAGACGTTGAGTCCTTCTTTTTTTGCCTGATGGGAGGGAACACGCTGCCTCTACCGTCAAAATCCGGCGGTGAGCCGGATTATTTCAAAAAGAGGTACCGGAACCCGGAAAAGCA
>CAMNOL010000075.1 GCA_946546815.1 uncultured Oscillospiraceae bacterium | reverse complement strand
CGCTGGCTGCGGCTGCGGGTTCCGGGCTGACCTGCGCGCTCTGAGCAGCGCTGGTGCTGGCGTCGCCCTGCTGGTCGGCGGTGTCTTGTGCGCCCAGGCCGATCAGCGCGTTCCACCGGTCAGCGCAGCTCTGCTCCACCTCAGGGGACAGGGGCATCAGCACCGGCGTGTCCGCCAGCACGCTGGGGTCGGGGTAGATCACCGGGTTCTCGCTCCAGCTCTCGTCCAGCTTGTCAATGGCCATATTAGAGGTGGAAGCGTATTTGGAGTAAACGGCGTTCCTGGCCAGGTTCTCCGCGCTGCACATGAAGTTGATAAAGGTCATGGCCTCCTCGGTGCGCCGGCTGTCTGCGGGCACCGCGTAGCCGAAGGTGGTGCGGTAGGTGCCGCCGGGAGGCAGCAGGAAGATCAGCCCCGGGTTCTCGCTCATCATGGTCAGCGCGTCGCCGGACCAGCAGGGGTACAGGGCGCCCATGTCGTTCTGCATCAGCAGGAAGGCGTCCCGGTTGCTGTACCGGTTCACCAGCGGAACCTGCTGCTCCAGCTTGGTCAGCGCCTCATCCAGCAGCCCGGCGTCGGTGGAGGACGGGTCCTTGCCCATGGCCAGCAGCGTCACCGCCAGCGCGTCGTGCATATGGTCGGGCATGACGATCTGCCCGGCGTATTTCTGATCCCACAGCACATCCCAGCTGGTCAGCTGTTCCTGCACCAGATTCATATCCGCCAGCAGGCCCACATACTCCCACATGGTGGTGATGGTGTACTCCCGGTCCGGGTCGTAGGGCAGGGAGCGGTAGTCGTCGCTGATGTTTTTCAGGTTGGAGACCTTGGCGTAGGTCAGGGGCAGCAGCAGCCCCTGCTCCCGCAGCGCGCCCAGCGTGGCGCCGTCGGTGAGCACCACATCGTACTCCGCGGCGGGGAATTCCAGCGCCTCCGGGTCAAAGCTGCTCACGTCGCCTTTCTGTTCTGCCTTTTCCCGGGCCTTGGCGATGGTTGCGTCTCTGGGGGCCTGGAGCTGCTGGATCAGTGTCTCCGCCGCGTCCTCTGCCGGGTCCTCAGTCAGCGCCTGGTTCACCGCCGTTTCCACCCCCTCTGCGCTCTGGTCGGCAAAGAGGGTCTCCTGGGCGGCCTCCGGGGTGCGGCCTCCGGTGACATAGTTCACCTTGATGCCGGTCTCCTCGGTGAACTGGTCGATGAGGGCCTGGGAGATGTAGTCTCCCTCGGCGTACACCGTGAAGGGGTGCCGGTTGATCCGGCTGACCGCCACTCCGACGATCAGGGCGATGCAGGCCAGTGCCGCGGCGCAGATGGCCAGGTACTTGGGCTGTTTCAGTTTGGCTAATCGGTCCATGGAAGGATACTCCTTTCCTTTTTATATCAGGGGCCCGCGGCCCGGATGGATGGGGCTAGAATTCCGCAGGAACACGGTTCAGGTCAAAGTCGGGGAAATACCGCTGCACAAAATCGATGTCGCTGACCTGCCAGTGCTTTCCGCTGAGGTATCCCAGGGATTCCGCGTCGGTGGTGAACTGGAACTGCAGCCACCAGCTGCACAGCGCCTGTCCCTTTCGGTGGTAGCGGCGGTTGTCCGCCTCCCGGCCGTATTTGCCGTCCCCCAGCAGAGGGTGTCCGGCGTGGGCCAGCTGCGCCCGGATCTGGTGGGTCCGCCCGGTGATCAGGTCGCACTCCACCAGCGCCAGCCCCCCGCCAACGGCCAGGGTCCGGTATTTGGTTACGGCAGTCCTCGCCCCGGGTACGGGTTTGGAGCGGACAAACACCTGCTTTTTCTCTTCATCCTTGAACAGGTAGCCCTTCAGCGTGCCTGCCGCGGGCTTGGGGGCGCCCACCGTGACGCAGAGATAGCGCTTGGTCAGCTCCCGGTCCCGGATCTTCTGGTTCATCACCCGCAGCGCCTCCGCGGTCTTGGCGGCGATGACGATGCCGCCGGTGTTCCGGTCGATGCGGTTGCACAGCGCCGGGGCAAAGGCACCCTCCCGGGCGGGGTTCCACTCCTTCTTCTGATAAAGGTAGAGCTGGATGTGGTTGATGAGGGTGTTCACCGTCTCCGTTTCGTCGGCGTGCACCACCATGCCGGGGGCCTTGTTCACCAGCAGGATCTGGTCATCCTCATAAACAATTTCCAGCTTCGGCTTGTACAGCTGCAAAAACGCGTTCTCCTGGTTAGGCTTCTCAAAGAACTCGTCGTTGATGTACAGCTGCAGCACGTCCCCCTCGCTGAGCCGGGCGTCCCGGGCGGTGGTGCGCCGGCCGTTGATCTTCACCCGCTTCAGGCGGATGTACTTCTGGGCCAGGGGAGCGGGGAGAAGGGGCAGGTTCTTTCCCATCCACCGATCCAGGCGCTGTCCGGCGTCATTTTTGCTGATCTTGAATTCTTTCATAGGGTTTGTTACCAAATGTTACCATTGTTTTGATTTTGTTACCGTCTCATTATAGCATACTGTTTTCAAATTGGCAATAGCACAGAAAAAACTCTGCCGGAGAGGGAAAAAGCCCCGGCATGCCGGGAAAAAGCAGGGAAAATCCCCCGCTCCGGCGTTGCACCGGCGGAGGGAATGTGGTATGATGAATCCTGCCGGAACCGGCAAAAACCGGGGGATTCCGGCATGGAAAATTATTTCAAAAATCTGTTGACAAGTAGAAAGACTTGCGATACAATACCAATTGTATCGTTGTGCGAGGTTTGTTATGAGACTGGAACTCAAAGACATCATTTATGTACCCGGCGCAGTGCTCCCGTTCTGCTACGAACTGGATCTCTCTGAGCTGGATTTTTATGGCGAGCGGCCTTTGCCCGAGCCGGTAAAGATAGAAGGTGTCGTGCGAAACCGTGCCGGACTTCTGGAGCTGGATTGTGAAGCTACCAGCAATCTGCATCTCCGCTGTGACAGCTGCGGCAAAGCCTTTGAACGGGTTCTCACTGTCCCCATCCGGTTTATGCTGGCGACCGAGCTGCAAAACGAAGAGGACGATGACATCCTGCTGCTGCAGGGAACCGGCCTGGAGCTGGATCCGGTGGTGACGGATGAGGTCATCTTCGCGATGGATACAAAAAACCTGTGCCGGGAGGACTGTAAGGGCCGCTGCCCCAGGTGCGGCAAGGACCTGAACGACGGTCCGTGCCAGTGCAAGCCGGAGATCGATCCCCGGTGGGCTGCGCTGAGCGCACTTCTGGAACAGGATGATTGAGCAGTTAAGTTTGGACGAGGAGGTGTCATAGATGGCAGTCCCGAAGAGCAAAGTATCCAAGGCAAGACGCGATAAGCGGCGCGCAAACTGGAAGCTGGTCGCTCCCCAGCTGGTGCGTTGCGAGTGCGGTGCATACCGTATGCCTCACCGCATTTGCCCCTCCTGCGGCGTCTACAATGGACGTTCCTATGCAAAGGTCGAGGCCAATGCTGCCGAGTAATGAAGATTACCGGATACGAGTCAAAGAGCCTGTCTGTTCGGACAGGCTCTTTACTTTTGTATGGAAATAGGGTAAGATACAAAGGAAAAAAACGCCGGGGGACAGGGATTGCGCCCCTGTCTGACAGCCGGCGGAGAACGGAGGACACATGAGTACAAAAATTGCATCTGTTGACCCCCGTTCCCCGGCGGAGGCAGCGGGCATCCGCCCGGGAGAGACGCTGCTGGAGGTCAACGGCAGCCCCATCGCCGACGTGCTGGACTACAAGTTCTTCACCTACGACACCCGGCTGAACCTGGTGCTGGGGCAGGAGGACGGCTCCACCCGGAAGCTGCGCATCCGCAAGGCGGAGGGGCAGGAGCTGGGTCTGAACTTTGAGACCTACCTCATGGACAAGTGCCACCGCTGCGCCAACAACTGCATCTTCTGCTTCGTGGACCAGATGCCCAAGGGGCTGCGGGACACCCTTTATTTTAAGGACGACGATGAGCGCCTGAGCTTCCTCATGGGCAATTACGTCACCCTGACCAATCTGTCTCCCCGGGAGATCCAGCGCATCATCGACCTGCGCATTTCCCCCATCAACGTCTCTGTCCACACCACTGACCCGGAGCTGCGGGTGAAGATGATGGGCAACCGCTTTGCCGGGCGCAGCGTGGAGATCATGAGGCGCTTTGCCCAGGCGGAGATTCAGATGAACTGCCAAATCGTGGCCTGTCCCGGCGTCAACGACGGGCCGGCGCTGCTGCGCACCATGAACGACCTGGTGGAGATGCGAAAGGGCGTGTCCAGCTGCGCCATTGTGCCGGTGGGGCTGACCAAGTACCGGGAGGGATTGTACCCCCTGCGCTCCTACACCCGGGAGGAGGCCGCCGCCGTCATCGATATGGTGGAGTCCTACGGGGCGGAGTGCCTGGAGCGGTTCGGCCGCCGGATGTTCTGGTGCAGCGATGAATTTTACCTGCTGGCCCAGCGGGAGCTGCCCCCCGACGAGTTCTACGACGACTACTGCCAGCTGGAAAACGGCGTGGGGATGCTGCGCCTGCTGGAGGTGGAGTTCCACGGCGCCATGAAGATGATGAAGGGCGAGCAGGTGCGCTTCACGCCCTACTCCCTGGCCACGGGCCGGGCCGCCGGGCCGCTGCTGAACCGACTGGCCGCCGAAGCCAACGCCGAATTCGGCGGCATCGGCCATATTTATCAGATTGAAAATGACTTTTTCGGCCATGAGATCACCGTCGCCGGGCTGATCACCGGCCGGGACCTGGTCCACCAGCTGAAGGGGAAGGAGCTGGGGGAGCGGCTGCTGCTGCCGGACTGTATGCTCCGCTACCACCAGAACGTGTTTCTGGACGACTACACGGTGGAGCAGGTGCAGCAGGAGCTGGGCGTGCCCATCACCTTTGTGCCCTCGGACGGCTTCAAGCTGCTGGACGCCATCCTCCAGATGGAGGAGGAGGCGCCGGAGGAGGACGAGACCTTCTTCCCCGAGGACGACGAGTATTTCCGCTACAATCCGGACCGGGAAGCCTGACCGAAACCATTTTCACCGATGATTTTTCACCGATTATAAGACAGTTACAGCCAAACGCTTCGGGAAACGCCCCTCGTTCCCCGGAAAGCGCCTTCAAGGAAGGAAGGGATTGTATGGCAAAACCTCTGGTGGCAATTGTGGGCCGGCCCAATGTGGGCAAGTCCATGCTGTTCAACAAGCTGTGCGGACAGCGGCTGTCCATCGTGGAGGACACCCCCGGCGTGACCCGGGACCGGCTCTACGCCGACTGCGAGTGGGCGGGCCGCACCTTCACCGTTGTGGACACCGGCGGCATCGAGCCGAGAAACGACAGCGAGATCCTGCAGTTTATGCGGGCCCAGGCGGAAATCGCCATTGAGAACGCCGACGTCATCGTGCTGGTGTGCGACATCCGCACCGGCGTCACCGCCGCCGACGAGGACGTGGCCCATATGCTGCTGCGCTCCAAGAAGCCGGTGGTGCTGGTGGCCAACAAGGCCGACGGCGTCGGCGCAAACGCCATGAACGCCGACATCTATGAGTTTTACAACTTGGGTCTGGGGGACCCCATCGGCGTCTCCGCCATCCACGGCATCGGCGTGGACGAGATGCTGGAGGAGTGTGTCCGCTACTTCCCCGAGGAGACGGAGGAGGAGCAGCAGGACGACATCATCAAGGTGGCCATCATCGGCAAGCCCAACGTGGGCAAGTCCTCCCTGGTGAACCGGATCCTGGGGGAGGAGCGGGTCATCGTCTCCAACATGGCCGGCACCACCCGGGACGCGGTGGACAGCTACTTTGAAAACGAATCGGGCAAGTACTGTTTCATCGACACCGCGGGCATGCGGAAAAAAGCCAAGGTCAACGACCGGGTGGAGCAGTTCTCCGTGCTCCGGGCCACCATGGCCATCGACCGGGCGGACGTGTGCCTGATCCTCATCGACGCCCATGAGGGCGTCACCGAGCAGGACACCAAGGTGGCGGGCCTGGCCCACGACGCCGGTAAGGCCAGCATCATCGTGGTCAACAAGTGGGACGACATCGAGAAGGACGACAAGACCATGAAGCGCATGACCGACGAGATCCGCCGGGACCTGGCTTATATGACCTACGCCCCGGTGCTGTTCATCTCCGCCCTCACCGGACAGCGGGTGAACAAGCTCTTTGAGCTCATCAACCGGGTGCACGAGATGTCCCTGCTGCGCATCCGCACCGGCGTGCTGAACTCCGTGCTGGCGGAGGCCACCACCCGGGTGCAGCCCCCCACGGACAAGGGCCGCCGGCTGAAAATCTATTATATGACCCAGGCCGGGGTACAGCCTCCCACCTTCGTCATGTTCTGCAACGACGCCAAGCTGTTCCACTTTTCCTATCAGCGGTATATTGAAAACCAGATCCGCAGCACCTTCGGCCTGGAGGGCACCCCGGTGCGCATGGTGGTCCGGCAGAGAGGCGAGAAGGAGGACAAGGAATGAATGTTCTGTTGATTGCCGTCACTGCGGCGGTGAGCTACCTGCTGGGCTGCTGCAACTCGGCCCTGATCCTGTCCAAGTATATTCTGCACGACGACGTGCGCAATCACGGCAGCGGCAACGCGGGCCTGACCAATTTTTACCGGACCTTTGGCAAAAAAATGGTCATCTGGGTCATTCTGGGGGACCTGCTGAAGGCGGTTCTCTCCTGCCACCTGGGGGCCTGGGTCATCGGCTCCCTGGTGATGGGCGGCGGCGGCGCCGCTGTGGCCCTGGGCAAGCTGGTGGGCGGCATCTTCTGTATGCTGGGGCACAGCTTCCCCTTCATGTTCGGCTTCAAGGGCGGCAAGGGGGTGCTCTGCGGCGCCGGCGTGATCCTGTGCATGGACTGGCGCATCTCCTGCATCTGCCTGGGGGTGTTCGCCGTGCTGGTGGCCCTCACCCGGTGGGTGTCCCTGGGCTCCATGGTGGCGGCGGCGTTGTTTCCTGTCACCTGCTGGTTCATCTGGCATGACCCGCTGGTGACGGCGCTGGCGGTCATCGCCGGAGTGCTGATTGTGGCCCGCCACAAGGAAAATGCCAAGCGCATTGTTCACGGAGAGGAAAACAAATTTGAGATAAAGAAGGAGTAAGTCCTATGAAAATTTCTGTTTTGGGTTCCGGCGGCTGGGGCACCGCGCTGTCTCTGCTGCTGCTGGAGAATGGTCATCAGGTGACAGTCTGGTCCTACTGCCAGGAGGAGAGCGACCGCCTGAAGGAAAAGCGGGAAAACCCCATGCTGCCCGGTGTGATGCTGCCGGAGGAGCTGGCGCTGACCGCGGATATGTCCTGCGTGAAGGACAGCGACGTGGTGCTGCTGGCCACCCCCTCCTTTGCAGTGCGCAGCACGGCCGCCCAGCTGAAGGAGCTGGTCCGTCCCGGCACGGTGCTGGTCAGCGTGGGCAAGGGCTTTGAGAAGGGCACCTCCCTGACCCTGAGCCAGGTCATCCGCTCCGAGGTGGGAGAGGCCTGCCCGGTGGTGGTGCTGTGCGGCCCCACCCACGCCGAGGAGGTGGGACGTCACGTCCCCACCGCCATTGTGGCGGCCTCTGAGGACAAGCAGGCCGCGGAGCTGGTGCAGGACATCTTCATGTCCCCCCGGTTCCGGGTGTACACCTCCTCTGACGTCATCGGCTGCGAGATCGGAGCGGGCCTGAAGAACGTCATCGCCCTGTGCGCCGGCGTCATCGACGGCATGGGCTACGGCGACAACACCCGGGCCATGCTGATGACCCGGGGCCTGACGGAAATGGCCCGGCTGGGCCTGGCCATGGGCGGCCATCAGCGGACCTTTGCCGGACTCACCGGCGTGGGCGACCTGATCGTCACCTGCACCAGCGTCCACTCCCGGAACCACACCGCCGGCGAGATGATCGGCAAGGGCATGAGCCCTCAGGAGGCCCTGGACGCCATGGGCGGCAAGGTGGTGGAGGGCTACTACGCCGCCGTCACCGGCATGGAGCTGGCGAAGAAGTACGGCGTGGAGCTGCCCATCACCGAGGCGGCCTACGAGGTGCTCTACGAGGGCAAGAGCGTGCCGGAGATGTTCCACAAGCTCATGACCCGCCGGAAGAACCACGAGGTGGAGGACGCCTGGGTCTGATGAAGTAAAAGAATCCCGTTCTGCTGGGGCTTTTCCCTGGCAGAGCGGGATTTTCTGTGTTATAATGGTACAGAAACGAAGCAAATGCCCCGGAAGGCGCAAACACTCCCGCCGGGGCGCAGCTGATACTAATTCCATCGAAACGAGGATTGTGTATATGCACGAGCAAATTGCCAGAGACCTGCTGGATTTTATCCAAGCGAGTCCCACCTGCTACCAGGTCATTGAAAACTTTAAAACCCTTCTCACCGGTTACCAGCCCCTCAGCGAGACCGAGCTGTGGACGCTGGAGCCGGGGAAGGGCTACTATGTGGTGCGCAACGACGCCTCCCTCATCACCTTCCGCCTGCCCAAGGGGGAGCTGAAGGGCTTCCGCATGGCCGCCGCCCACAGCGATTCCCCTCTGTTCAAGGTGAAGCCCAAGGAGGAGATGACGCTGGAGGGGCACTACGTCAAGCTGAATGTGGAAAAGTACGGCGGCATGATCTACGGCCCCTGGATGGACCGGCCTCTGTCCATTGCGGGCCGGGCGGTGGTCCGTCAGGGGGACGATGTGGCGGTAAAACTGGTGAATTTTGACCGGGACCTGGTGCTCATCCCCAACCTGGCCATCCATATGAACCGGGAGGTCAACAGCGGAATGGCCTACAACCCCCAGGTGGACCTGCTGCCCCTGTTCGGCGACGGGGAATCCAAAGGGATGTTCCTGCCCATGCTGGCGGAGCAGGTGGGGGTGGCCCCGGAGGACATTCTGGGCACGGATTTGTTCCTCTACAACCGCATGAAGGGCACCATCTGGGGCGCCCACAACGAATTCATTTCCAGCCGCTCCCTGGACGACCTCCAGTGCGCCTGGTCCCTGATGCAGGGCTACCTTCAGTCGGAGCCGGACCCGGAGTACGGCGCGCTGTGCTGCATTTTCGACGCCGAGGAGGTGGGCAGCGGCGGTATGCAGGGAGCAGACTCCACCTTCTTCTCCGACGTGCTGGAGCGCATCGGGGAGTGCCTGGGACTCAGCGCCCAGCAGCGTCAGGCGGTCATCGCCCGGAGCTTTCTGGTCA
>CAMNOL010000074.1 GCA_946546815.1 uncultured Oscillospiraceae bacterium | reverse complement strand
AGGAGTATATGGACGCCGGCAAGCTGGTCCCCGATGAGGTCATCATCGGCGTGATTCAGGAGCGTCTCCAGGAGGACGACTGCAAAGCCGGTTATATTTTGGACGGTGTGCCCCGCACCATTGCACAGGCCGAAGCGCTGGAAAACGCGGGCGTCAAATTTGACGCTGTGGTTTCCATCGAGGTTTCCGACGAGGAGATCGAGCAGCGCATGACCGGCCGCCGCACCTGCCTGGCCTGCGGCGCCACCTATCATGTGGTGGCCAATCCGCCCAAGGTCGAGGGTGTGTGTGATCTGTGCGGTGAAGCGCTGGCTCAGCGCAAGGATGACAAGCCCGAGACCGTCAAGGCCCGCCTTGCCACCTACCATGAGACCACCGAGCCCCTGAAGGACTTCTATGCCGAGCGCGGCCTGCTGAAGGTCGTGGACGTGAAGGGCAGCATTGAGGAGATCAACGCCGCCATCATGAAAGTGCTGGGCGAATAATATGGCAGCTGTTTTGCGTCTGGTTCCGGTGGAAGAATACCGGATCAAAATGATGCGTAAGGCTGGCAGGCTTTCCGGCGAGGCGCGTGCATACGCTGCTTCGCTGGTGCGCCCGGGCATTACCACCAAGGAAATCGACAAGGCACTGTTCAAGTTCATCCGCAGCCACGGAGGCTACCCCAACTTCTACCACCTGTACGGCTTCAGAGGAAGCGCCTGTATGTCCATCAATGATGAGATCATTCACGGCGTGCCCGGAAGCCGGCGGCTGGAGGAGGGAGACATCATCTCCATCGATACGGGCGCCTGTGTTGGCGACTACAAATTGGACAAGAACGGTACGCCCCACGGGGGCTTCCACGGCGACTGCGCCGGCACATTTGCGGTCGGCAAAATCGACGAGGAGGCGCAGCGTCTCATTGATGTGACGCAGCAGTCCTTTTGGGAGGGCATCAGGCACGCCACGGCAGGCAATCGGGTATCCGACATCGGCCGAGGGGTGCAGGAGTACGTGGAGAGCAATGGCTTCTCCATCGTGCGGGAGTTTGTCGGACATGGCATCGGAAACGAGGTCCATCTGTCCCCGGAAATTCCCAACTATGTGATGACCCATTACCCGGAGGGAAATCCCCGGCTGAAGCTTCATCAGACCATCGCCGTTGAGCCGATGGTCAACGCCGGCAAGCGGCAGATCCGCAAAAAGATCATGCCCGACGGCTGGGAAGTGATTCTCACCGCTGACGGTAAGAACGCGGCCCATTACGAAAATACCATTCTCATCACGGAGGGAGAGCCTGAGGTTCTCACCTATGTGGGAGACTGATATATGCAAGCAATCCACCCATACGAAATCGTTCTCTCCCTGGCCGGGCACGACAGAGGAAAGCTGTTTCTCGTCATCGGCGAAGACGGCGAGCGTCTGCTGCTGGCTGACGGAAGGGGGAGAAAGCTGGACGCGCCCAAGCGGAAAAGCAAAAAGCATCTCCGCGGCGTGGGAACCAGCGCACATCCGGCAATCCAACGATTGCAGAGAGGCGAACCGGTCACTGATAAACAAATCCGTTGTGCACTGGCCGCCTTCCGCGAATCAGAATATCCCATGTGAAAACAGGAGGCAGCTCTCATGTCCAAAGCAGATATGATCGAACTGGAGGGCGTCGTTGTTGAGGCACTGCCCAACACCAACTTTATGGTGGACATCGGCAAGGGTCATACGATCCTGGCCACCATCTCCGGCAAACTCCGCATGAACTATATCAGAATCCTCCCCGGGGATAAGGTGACAGTCCAGATGTCCCCTTATGATCTGACCCGCGGCCGGATCACCTGGAGAAGCAAATAACCTGATCCCATCGTTCAGGTGCTGGTGGAGGAAGCCCTCTGGACAAGGGAACCCTTCACACAAGCAAAACAGGAGGTATAACGATGAAAGTAAGACCGTCCGTTAAGCCCATCTGCGAAAAATGCAAGATCATTAAGCGCAAGGGCAGAGTTATGGTGATTTGTGAGAATCCCAAGCACAAGCAGAGACAGGGTTAAGAGGAGGTGTATTGATAAATGGCACGTATTTCTGGCATTGACCTGCCCAAGGATAAGAGAATTGAGATCGGCCTGACCTATATCTATGGTATCGGCCTGACCAGCTCCAAGAAGATTCTGGCTGCGACCGGAATCGACCCCGACATTCGCGTCCGCGACCTGACTGAGGCTCAGGAGGCCGCGCTGCGTGAGGAGATCAGCAAGCATTACACCGTCGAAGGTGACCTGCGTCGTAACGTCGCTATGGACATCAAGCGCCTCATCGAGATTGGTTCCTATCGCGGCACCCGGCATCGTAAGAGCCTGCCCGTTCGCGGTCAGCACTCCAAGAACAATGCCCGCACCCGTAAGGGTCCCAAGAAGACCATTGCTAACAAGAAGAAGTAAAGGAGGGATATACAATGGCCGCAAACAAGAAGAGGGTCGTGCGTAAGCGCAAAGACCGCAAGAATGTTGAAAAGGGCGCAGTGCATATCCGTTCCTCTTTCAACAACACCATGGTTACCATCACCGACACTCAGGGCAATGCTCTGTCCTGGGCTTCCTCCGGCGAGATGGGCTTCCGTGGCTCCCGTAAATCCACCCCCTATGCCGCTCAGACCGCTGCTGAGACCGCCGCTAAGGCTGCCATGGAGTTTGGTCTGAAGACTGTTGAAGTGTACGTCAAGGGTCCCGGCGCCGGCCGCGAAGCTGCCATCCGCGCACTGCAGGCCGCAGGTCTGGAAGTGACCATGATCAAGGACGTCACTCCCGTTCCCCACAATGGCTGCCGTCCTCCCAAGAGAAGACGCGTCTGATCAATTAAAGGAGGATATCGAACATGGCAAGAAATATGCAGCCGATTGCCAAGCGCTGCAAGGCGCTGGGCCTGTCTCCCGCAGTAATGGGATATTCCAAGAAGACCACCAACCGCAACCCCAAGGGCCAGATGCGCCGCAAGCAGTCTGAGTACGCCACTCAGCTGAACGAGAAGCAGAAGGTCAAGTTCGTCTATGGCGTTCAGGAGAAGCAGTTCCGTGCCTACTACGAGAAGGCCGCTGCCGCTCAGGGCATCACCGGTGAGGTCCTGCTGTCCACTCTGGAGCGCCGTCTGGACAATGTTGTGTTCCGCGCAGGCTTTGCTATGACCCGCCGTGAGGCCCGTCAGCTGGTTTCCCATGGCCACTTCCTGGTCAACGGCAAGGCAGTGAACATTCCTTCCTACCTGATCAAGGCCGGCGACACCGTGGAAGTCAAGGACAAGAGCCGTTCTTCCGTGAAGTTTAAGCGCTTTGTGGGCGAGGACGCCATTGTCGCTACTCTGCCCGGCTGGATCGACCGCCCCGTCAAGGACGACCTGAAGGTTAATATTGTTCGTCTGCCTGAGCGTGCTGACATCGACTTCCCCGTGGAAGAGCACCTCATCATCGAGCTGTATTCTAAGTAATTAGTAACCCTCAGATATTGGTGAGCTGTCATACCAACAAGGCGCGTTCCCGCGCCCGCAAATGAGGAGGGTAAAACTTAATGGTAGAAATCGAAAAGCCGAACATCGAGTGTATTGAAGATCCCGAAAACAGCTCCTACGGCAAGTACGTTGTCCAGCCTCTCGAGCGAGGCTATGGCACTACGCTGGGGAATGCCCTGCGCCGTATTCTGCTCAGCTCCCTGGAGGGAACTGCCGTCACTACCATCAAGATCGCCGGCGTGCAGCATGAGTTCTGCACCATCCCCGGCGTGAAAGAGGATGTGACCCAGATCGTCCTGAACGTCAAGAAGATCATCGCCAAGCTCCACTGCACCGGCACCAAGCGGGTCTACATTCAGGCCACCGGTGAGGGGAAGGTGACGGCCGGCGATATCAAGGCGGACAGCGAAGTGGAGATCCTCAACCCGGATCTGCACATCGCCACCCTGGGCGCTGATGCCACGCTGAATATGGAACTGACCATGAGCCACGGCCGGGGCTATGTGCCCGCTGACCGGAACAAGCCCAGCCAGACCATCATCGGCGTGATTCCTGTGGACTCCATCTATTCTCCGGTGCTGAAGGTCAACTACACGGTGGAAAACACCCGCGTTGGCAATATGACCGACTATGATAAGATGACCCTGGAAGTCTGGACCGACGGCACCATCACCGCAAGGGAGGCCGTCAGCCTGGGAGCCAAGATCCTCTGCGATCACTTCGTTCTCTTTACGGACCTGTCCGACACGGTGGGCACCCGTTCCACTGTGGTGGAGAAGCCCGAGACTCAGCACGACAAGATGCTGGAGATGACCATTGAAGAGCTGGACCTGTCCGTGCGTTCCTTCAACTGCCTGAAGCGCGCCGGCATCAATACGGTTGAGGATCTGATCTCCAAGACCGAGGACGAGATGATGAAGGTTCGGAACCTGGGCCGCAAGAGCCTGGAAGAGGTCATCAACAAGCTGGCCGCTATGGGCCTGAGCCTGTCCAAGGAAGAGAACAACTGACACGATTCATTCCCCGCAGAGTCCGGGCCACCGGACTCCCACCGGGGTTCAATATGGCTAACGAAACAATCACGCCTGACCAACAGGCTGTTCGAAGGAGTGTATAATCATGCCCGGTTATCGTAAACTCGGCAAGACTTCCGACCAGCGTAGAGCCATGCTGCGGCAGCTGACCACTGATCTGCTGGAGAACGGCAGAATCAAGACCACTGTCACCCGCGCTAAGGAAGTTCAGTCCATTGCCGATAAGATGATCACTCTGGCCAAGAAGGCTGATCTGGCTGCTTACCGCCAGGCCCTGGCCTATGTGACCAAGGAAGACACCGCCAAGAAGCTGTTCGATGAGATCGGCCCCAAGTATGCTGACCGCAACGGCGGCTACACCCGCGTTGTCCGCATCGGCTTCCGCCGCGGCGACGCCGCTGAGATCGCCTATCTCGAGCTGGTGTAATTTTCCCCAAATCCAATCCCTCCGGGAAGTTCCCGGGGGGATTTTTTGCTGTTCGGAAAAAAATGATAGAGCGGCCGGTGACAAGTTGAAATATTCTTGACATTTTCAGTGAATCAGGTAGAATATGGATTAAGTGTGCACCTCTGGAAAGCGCACACTGCAAACCGTGCAGGAAGGGGCGAGACGTCATGATTACAGAGGATTCTTTCTTCTACCTGCCGAACCTTTCTACGTTCCAGAACGGGAATTCCTTTTACGGCAGCTTCCGGGGAATGAGGTTCTATGTGCAATGCGTGGATACCCCCCCTGAAGATGCGCATATAGAGGAGAATTGTGGAGAAGAGGATGCCGACAGGCTGTTTTTCTGCCGGGTGTGGTACGGTGAGTACTGCATGGAGGAAAGCGAAATTGTCGCTTCGGCCTGCTTCCCCATGAACCAGACCGGATATGAACGGGTGCTGCAATGGCTGGATGGACAATACCAGAGGTTCATCCTGTAACTGAAACACAAAGGGAGTGTGATGTCCTTACATGGACAGTGGAAGTATTGGCAGAATCGCTGCGCTGGTGGTGCTGATCGGGTGTTCCGCCTTTTTTTCAGCAACTGAGACCGCATTTTCATCTGTCAATCGCATCCGGCTGAAAAGCCGGGCTGAGGATGGCGACAAGCGGGCGGCAGCCACGTATGAGCTGGCTGAGACGTATAACAAGCTCCTGTCCACCATTCTGATCGGTAATAATATCGTCAACATCGCAGCCACAACGCTGGCCGCTGTGCTGTTTACTCAGTATTATAAGGCTTACGGCCCCACCATCTCCACGGTTGTGATGACGGTGCTGGTGCTGATCTTTGGGGAGATCTCGCCCAAAACGCTGGCGAAAAAGTCTCCGGAGGCCTTTGCCCAGGCGGTGACGCCGCTGATCCGGGGCATTATGGTGCTTCTGCTGCCGCTGACTGCCTTCTTCAGCCTGTGGCAGAAAATGCTCTCAGCCATCTTTAAGGGTCCGGAGGATGTGGGAATCACCGATGAGGAACTGATTACCATGGTCTCTGAAGCGGAGAATGAGGGCGGTCTGGAGGCCGATGAAGGCAAGCTCATCCGCAGCGCAATTGAATTTGGCGACCTGGAGGTGGGCGAGGTGTTCGTTCCCCGCGTTGACATGGTCTCGGTGGAGGACACCATCAGCGCGGCAGAGCTGGAAGAAGTGTTCGAGGAATACGATTTCTCCCGGATTCCTGTGTACCATGAGGACCGGGACCATATTCTCGGCCTGATCCACGAAAAGGACTACCACAAGGCCAAGCTTGGGCCCAATGACAGCTGGCAGGAGCTGATCTCCCCTGCCCTGTACACCACGCCCTCTGAAATGGTCTCCGATGTGCTGACCAAGATGCAGAGGAAGAAAATCCACATGGCCATTGTGGTGGACGAATTCGGCGGCACTGAGGGTATTATCACCATGGAGGACATCCTGGAGGAGCTGGTGGGCGAGATCTGGGACGAGCACGACGAGGTGGTGGAGCTGTATAAGGAACAGGAGGATGGCTCCTGGCTGATTTCCTGCTCTGCCAGCCTGGGCGATGTGTTCGACCTGCTGAACATCCGGGAGGACTGTGATGCCTCCACCGTGTCCGGCTGGGTCATTGACGAACTGGGCCACATTCCCCGGGTGGGGGATAAATTCCGGTATGAAAATCTGGAAGTCACTGTCACCGCCACCCGCCGCATGAGGGTGCTGGAGATCCGGGTGGAGGTTCTGCCCGACGAGGAAGAGGACAACAAGGAATAAACGGCGTCCGCAGATGGTTTTCCACCTGCGGACGTTTTTTTGTGCATAAGAATCCCAAAGTTTACAGAATCTTCTGGACTTTCCCGAAAAACTGCTCTACAATAAATGGGCTGAATGAACTTTTTGCACAGTCTGGAGGTTTTCCTGTGAAAAGACTCGACGCGGCCATCAGCCGCTTCTGTTACAAGCATCCCAATTTCGGCATTCCGAACCTGATGCTGATGGTGGTCATCGGCAACGCCATTGTCTATATTATGGACACGCTGAGCAACTACACCTTCTCCCCCATTCTGGCGTTTGTGCCCGGCGCCATTCTCCACGGAGAGATCTGGCGGCTGATCTCCTTTGTCTTTGTGCCGGAGGGCTACAGCGGCCTGATTTTCTTCGCCATTTCCCTGTACTTTTATTACTGGTGCGGCAGACAGCTGGAACAGCTGTGGGGAACCGGACGGTTCAACGTGTTTTACTTCGGAGGCGTCCTGCTGTCCATCATTATGGGCATGGTCATCGGCTTTGCCTACGGCGGGGTAAACTGCGACATTCCCACCGCCAGCATGTACTACGTGAACCTGTCCCTGTTCCTTGCCATCGCAACGCTGTACCCGGAAATGAGGATGATCATCTTTGCCGGATTCCTGCCTTTGCCGCTGAAGGCCAAGTGGATCGCCTGGGCGGACCTGGCGCTGTTTGCCCTGGAGATTGTGAGAAACCTGCTCTCGGGCAGCTTCCTGTTTGCCCTGCTGCCGGTGGTGGCGCTGTTGAACTACTTCCTCTTCTTCGGGGATACGCTGCTGAGCGGCGCCAGACGCCGTACCCAGCGGTTCCAGTATCAGCACAGTCCCAATACCATCAGCTTCAAAAAGGGCGTCAAAGAGGTGCAGAGGCGTCAGCAGCGCCAAGGCTACCTGCACAAGTGCTGCGTCTGCGGCAAAACCGATGCGGACTACCCGGATATGGAGTTCCGGTACTGCTCCCGCTGTGCGGGCTACCGGTGCTACTGCATGGATCACATCAACAACCACGTTCATGTGACAGAGGATTAAAGAACCACTGATTAAATTAAAAAAACAGCCGTTCTCTCAGGAGAACGGCTGCTGCATTTTATGCAGGGTGCAGGGCCTGGCCTGGGGGGATTACAGTCTTGCTTCACCGAATTCACTCAGCGCAAGACCTCTGGGCTTGTTTTTGTCCAGCACCCAGTTGATGCTCCAGGGAGCAGAGAACAGCAGCAGCTTGCTGCCATGGTAGTCCTCCACCAGCTTGACATCCTGGCCGCCGCCGGTGATGAGGTCATCGTTCAGATCGCCTTCAAAGTGATCCACCCAGCGGATATACTCGTAGGGCAGGCTCTCCATAATGAGGTCTACCTTGTATTCATTCTTCATGCGGTACTCAAACACATCGAACTGCAGGGTGCCGACTACGCCTACAATGACCTCCTCCATGCCGGTGAAGGGGATCTTGAAGATCTGAATGCCGCCCTCCTGAGCGATCTGCTCAGCACCCTTGATGAACTGCTTCCGCTTGAGGGTGTCCTTGGGGCGCACCCGGCGGAAGTGCTCCGGGGCAAAGGTGGGGATGGGGTCGAATTTGAAGCTTTTTCCCGGGGCGCACAGGGTGTCACCAATGGTGAACATACCCGGGTCAAATACGCCGATGATGTCGCCGGCGTAAGCTTCCTCGATGATCTCCCGCTCCGCCGCCATGAGCTGCTGAGGACGGGACAGCTTGACCTTGCGGTTCTGCTGTACCAGATAGACTTCCTTGTCCGCATCAAAGCGGCCGGAGCACACCCGCACGAAGGCGATGCGGTCCCGGTGGGCCTTGTTCATGTTGGCCTGGATTTTGAACACGAAGCCGGAGAAATCGTCGTCAAAGCTGTCCACAAGGGTGTCCCCCGCCCGGCGGGACAGCGGAGCGGTGGTCATGCGCAGGAAGGCCTCCAGGAAGGGCTCCACGCCGAAATTGGTCAGGGCGGAACCGAAAAACACCGGAGAGAGCTTCCCGTGACGGACCCGGTCCATGTCAAACTCCGCGCCTGCGCCCTCCAGCAGCTCCACCTCGTCTGCCAGCTGATCCCGCTTGGACTGACCGATCAGGTCTACCAGTGCCGGATCATCCAGATCCACTTCGGTGGCCGTGGCGGCTTTGGCGTTGGTGTTGGAGGTGAAATGAATGATCTTGTGCTCGTTCAGGTCATAGACGCCCTTGAATTCCTTGCCGCAGCCGATGGGCCAGTTCATGGGGCAGGTCTCCACCCCCAGCTCGGTTTCGATCTCCTCGCACAGCTCAAAGGGGTCCCGGGCCTCCCGGTCCATCTTGTTGATGAAGGTGAAGATGGGAATGTCCCGCATGGCGCAGACCTTGAACAGCTTCCGGGTCTGAGGCTCCACGCCCTTGGCAGCGTCAATGACCATGACGGCGCTGTCCGCCGCCATAAGGGTGCGGTAGGTGTCCT
>CAMNOL010000073.1 GCA_946546815.1 uncultured Oscillospiraceae bacterium | reverse complement strand
TCGCGGTGTCATAGAAATCATTGACTGCAATCAGGCGCACCTGGTAGACAGGAAAGACCAGCTCAATGTAGTATCAAGCCTCCAGATAATTCCTGCCGAAGCGGGAGAGGTCTTTGACGAGAATCGTGCCAACCTCACCAGCCTCTACCAGCTTCAGGAGTTTGGCCATTCCTGGGCGCTGAAAGCTGGTTCCGGTGAAGCCGTCGTCGATGATTTCCTCAAATTCAGTGCCAAGTTCCGGGTGGTTAGCGATGTACTGATTCAGGATTTGCCGCTGGCTTGTAATACTGTTACTCTCGTCCTGAAGGACGCCGTCTACCTCGTCATCTTCCAGTGAGAGGCGCATATACTTGATGCTTTTTCTGGTGTCAGTCATGGTTCTCGGTCTCCTTCATGAATTGCTGGAACACGTTCTGAAAACGAAATGTAAGCGTCACTTCCACCGTCTTGCCGTTCTGATACAGATCAACTCGTTCGACCAGCTCCCGAATCATCTCATTGGTGATGGTCTGGTTCTGATCGTACCCTCGAAGGGTCTTAACCCACGTTTTTGCGCTGCCAGCCAACGACTGAATTTCCGAGATTTCCCGCTGTACGGCTACTAATTCCTCTTCAAGCTGGGCGCTTTGTGCTTCATATTGCTCCTTGAGAATGAAATGCTCTTTCCGGTTCAGAGTTTTTGCCATGTAGTCCCGCAAAAGTTGGCTTTTTCGTTCACTGAGGTTGCCCTTACGAACGACCAGGCTTTTCTTTTTGCGCTTGAGCTGTGAGAGCTTACCAGTTTTGGAAAGTATCATTTCCCGATAAGCGTTCTCAACGATGGAAGCAAGGGACACCTGCTGTTTCAGTGCGTGATCAATGATTTCAACGAGCTTAGGCATGGAGATGGAGTGAATGGAACAGGTTCCACGGTATCTCAAATAGGAATGGCATCGTGTGTACGCTACCTTCGTACCCCGCCCATATTTCGATAGACAAAAATAGATTCGTTTGCCGCAGTCGCCGCAGAAAATACGACTGTTCAATCCTTCTCGATAGTCACAAATCATGGTTAAACCGCTTTGCAGAGAAAGGTGCTTTTCTTTTACGCTCTGATTGAGTGCCTGCACCTTGTCGAATACCTCCTGCGTCACCAGGGGCTCATGGGCATTTTCAAACCAGATTTGCTGTTCTCTGGGCACATCCCTTTTCCAGCTCCCTTTGAGCCCTGTTTCTGTCTTATGATGAATGCGTGTGCCAAGGTAAACTTGGTTTGACAATATCAAACGAACTGCACCGGCTGTCCACACAGACTGCTTACTTCGGGGGTTGGATGTTAATCCCTTAAGGTACAGATGACGAGAGGGAGAAGGGATATTCTCCTGGTTTAGTACGGTAGAGATTCGATAATAGGAATACCCTTCATAGCGCATTTGAAACATCCGCTGTAAAACTGGTGCCGTGTCAGGGGCGATGCGAAAGGTGTGGTTCTCTCCGTCCCGGATATATCCATAAGGGGTATTTACAGCGTTTCCAACAAACACGCCGTTCTTCATTCTGGCCAGAAAAGCAGATTTGACCTTCTGGGAGAAATCCCGTGAATAATACTCGTTCAGGATGTTGCGGAAGGGGATGATCAGGTAGCTGTCTTTATTCGGCACAGCGGTGTCAAAGTGGTCGAGGACAGCGATGAATCGAACCTTCCACTCCGGAAATCTGACGTTGAGGTATTGGTCAACTTCCAGATAGTTTCTGCCGAAACGGGACAGGTCTTTGACCACTACACAGTTGATTCTCTTTGCCTGAATGTCACAAATCATCCGCTGAAACTCCAAGCGTTCAAAGTTCGTCCCGGTAAAGCCATTGTCCATGTAGGTGTCAACGAGGGTCATGTCCGGCTTGTCCTTCAGGTATTCCATGCACAGCTCCCGCTGGTGGAGCAGGGAGTCCGATTCGCGATTGGCGGTTGCTTTACAGGAGAGGCGGGTATAGATGCCTACATAGATCTTTACTTTCTCCAAAACAGCAGGTTCTTCTGTAACAACTGCTGGTTTTCTGCTCTTTCTGGCCATTCTAGCCCACCTCCTTCTGCATTTCTTCCATCAGTGCCTTCCAGGTGAGATACTCGTCCTGACAGGCAAACTCCACCTCTTTCGCTGGAATCCTGACGGATTTCAAGGAAGTTGGACGCTATATGGCGAAAAATATCCTCGCCCAGCCATCCGAGAGATTTAATCAGTCCTTCCTTAGTATCTGCTCCGCTGAGATGGTACAGCTCCCGCTCTCATTTTTGCAGATGTGACTGCGGGTATATCCCATAGCGGAAGCAACAGTAGACTGGGACATTCCTCGATGGATACGTAGTGTTCGGATGTTGCTCCCCAACCGCTTATTTACATTTTTTGCCATAGAGGAGCTTCACCTGCTTCACAAAAAGGAGGTATTTCTCAATGGTGGCAGAAGCCCTCTCAGAATCCCGGAGATGCTGCTGAAAGGCGGCAAGAAGCGATTGTGTAATGATGTACACCATAATGGGAAACCTCCTGTTCGTTTTTTATAATAGTTTGGAAAATGATTATGGTTATAAAATACCACAATAAGCGGTGGATTCCTACTAGATATGGAATGGTTAGTAACCGCACAATAACCACCCGCCTTGACAAAAGCAATCCCGGCACCGAAAACCGGTGCCGGGAATCAATCGTTCTCCAGTTGTGCGTCCTACTTCGTCGCTTGCTCCATCTGCTTCTTCCTATATTGTGCGTTGTGCATTCAACAAATATGTGCTCGGTGATCCTGTCATGATACCAGCAGATCAATGCCGGACGGTATTCACCTTCAGCTCGCTAAGGGCACGGGCCAGTGCAGCCTGATTCAGCCGATACTCCCGCTGGCTCAGCCGCTGGCGGAGGGCCTCCTGTGCGTCCTCGTAATTCTGCCTGGCCCGGTTGGCATCGATTTCCTCCGGGCGCTCCACCGTCTCGGAGAGAACCACCACGTCAGCGTGATTTACCTGCGCAAATCCCTGGCTGACCACCACCGTCTCCACGGTGCCGTCCTCATGGGTGAAGCGCAGTTCCCCAGGAACCACGGCAGTGACCATGGGGGTGTGGTCGGCGAGAATGCCCTGCTCCCCGTCGGGGGCGGGAATCGTCAGACTGGTGCAGGGGCCGTTATAGTAGAGCCGCTCGGCGCCAATCAAAATCAGCTTGAAGGACTTCATATCTCACTTGCCTCCATGCGTATCCGCTTGGCCTTCTCCACCACCTCATCAATGGTGCCCACATTGAAGAACGCAGCCTCTGGGAAGCTGTCCATCTGACCGCTGATGATGGCCTTAAAGCCCCGGATCGTCTCCTGAATGGGGACGTAACATCCCCTCACGCCGGTGAACTGCTCCGCCACACTGAAAGGCTGAGATAGGAAGCGCTCGATTTTACGGGCCCGGTAGACGGTGAGTTTGTCCTCCTCGCTCAGCTCCTCCATGCCCAGAATGGCGATAATATCCTGCAATTCCCGGTACTTTTGCAGCATCTCCTGAACCTGACGGGCCACATTGTAGTGCTCGTAGCCCACGATTTCAGGCTCCAGAATCCGGGAGGTGGATTCCAGGGGGTCCACTGCCGGGTAAATGCCCTTCTCCACGATTTTACGGCTGAGAACCGTCGTTGCGTCCAGATGGGCGAAGGTGATGGCGGGGGCCGGGTCGGTCAAATCGTCCGCCGGGACGTAGACCGCCTGCACAGAGGTGACGGAGCCGCTGCGGGTGGAGGCGATGCGCTCCTGCAGCTCGCCCATCTCGTTGGCCAGGGTGGGTTGATAGCCCACGGCAGAGGGCATCCGCCCCAGCAGGGCAGAGACCTCGGAACCGGCCTGCACGAATCGGAAGATGTTGTCAATGAACAATAGCACGTCCTTGTGCTCCCGGTCCCGGAAGTATTCTGCCATGGTCAGACCCGTCTCGGCAACCCGCATACGCACACCCGGAGCCTCATTCATCTGACCGAAGACCAGTGCGGTCTTATTCAAAACGCCGGACTCACCCATCTCGGTCCACAGGTCGTTGCCCTCCCGGGAGCGTTCGCCCACGCCGGTGAAGATGGAATAGCCGCCGTGTTCGGTGGCCACGTTGTGAATCAGCTCCTGAATGAGCACGGTTTTGCCCACGCCTGCGCCGCCGAACAGCCCCACCTTGCCGCCCTTGGCGTAGGGAGCCAGCAGGTCAATGACCTTGATGCCCGTCTCCAGAATCTCCACCACGGGACTCTGATCTTCAAAGGTAGGAGGTGCGCGGTGAATGCTCCAGCGCTCCTGGGTCTCCACGGGGCCTTTGCCGTCGATGGGGTCCCCCAGCACGTTGAACAGCCGGCCCAGGGCCGCTGAACCCACAGGGACACGGATGCTCTCACCGGTGGCGTTGACCTCCATGTCCCGACACAGTCCCTCGGAGGGGCTGAGCATGATGCAGCGAACCACCCGATTGCCCATGTGCTGGGCCACCTCCATCACGCAGCGCTGAGGGGTGTCCTGCACCTCCAGCGCCTCTTTTATTTTGGGAAGGGCCCCGGTTTCAAACAAAACGTCCACTACGGGGCCGGAAACCTGAACAATTTTTCCAGTATTCAAAAGGTGTTCCGTCCTTTCACTTCATATGATTCTTTTGGGCTCTGGCACCCGCCGCAACCTCGGTGATCTCCTGGGTAATCATGGCCTGGCGGACCCGGTTGAACTGAATGGTCAGCTCGTGGAGCATTTTTTCCGCATTCCTGTTGGCCGCGTCCATGGCCATCATCCGCGCGTTCTGCTCGGCGCAGAAGGAGTCCACCAGTGCGCTGTAGATATAGCCGGTCATATAGCTGGGAATCAGGTTGTCCAGCACCTCCTCCAGGGAGGGGGTGAACTCGTAGTTTCCGCTAAAATAGTCCGTTTCAAGCTCATCGGGGCTGAAATGGGCCTTTTCCAGGGGGAGAAAGCGGAACATCCGGGCATCGTAGGAGACGCTGCTCTGGTTGTCGGTGTAGATGATATAGATTTCATCCAGCTCTCCCCGCTCGTAGCGGTCCAGCAGGTCATAGGAGATGCGCCGGGCCCGGCCCATGGTGGGGTTCTGGGCGGTGTAGAGAAAGCTCTCCTCAATGTGGAGGTGATGCTCGTTAAAATACTGCCGCCCGTACTCTCCCACCACGAACAGCTCCCAATTCTCGTTGTTCACTAGCTGCTCCATGGCCAGCTTGAGCACATTGTGATTGTAAGCTCCGGCAAGGCCCTTGTCGGCGGTGATGACCAGAAAGCCCTGCCGCCGCTGGGACCGGGTGCGCCCATCATAGCGCTCAAAATACCGGCTCTCCACATCGGGGAGGTGGCGCAGCATTCGGGCGATGACCGTCTCCAGAGTGGTGAAGTAGGGGAGGGTGGCGTCCAGGGCCTTTTTCGCCCGGCGCAGCTTATTGGAGGAGATCAGGTACATGGCGTTGGTGATTTTCTGGGTGTCCCGGATGCTGCCGATGCGCTCCTTAATCTCACGGGTATTTGCCATAGTGCGTTCCTCCGTTTACGGCTGCTGGAGGTACTGGGTGTCCCGGAAGCGTTTGGCCTCGGTGACAATCCGCTCCCGCAGCTCCTCCGTCAACACCTGTTCCCGCTCCAGCTGACTGATGATGTCTGCGTGAGACTGGTGGAATTCGTCCAGCAGGCTGGACTGAAAGGACTTCAAACGGTTGGTGGGCACGCCCACCATCACCCGTCCCGTGGCAGCCACCAGGGAGATGACCTGCTCGGCCATGCTCATGGGACGGTAGCAGGGCTGCTTCAACAGCTCCATCAGGCCCGCACCATAGCGCAGCTGTTCCCGGGTGGCGTCGTCCAAGTCGCTTGAAAACTGGGTAAAGACCTCCATCTCCCGGTACTGGGCCAAATCAATGCGGATAGAACCGGCAGCCTGCTTCATGGCCTTGGCCTGGGCTGCGCCGCCCACGCGGGAGACGGACAGACCCACGTTGACGGCAGGCCGCTGTCCGGCGAAGAACAGGTTGCTCTCCAAAAAAATCTGACCGTCGGTGATAGAAATGACGTTGGTGGGAATATAGGCGGACAAATCCCCCGCCTGTGTCTCGATGATGGGGAGGGCAGTCATGGAACCGCCGCCCTTTTCCTGGCTGAGGCGTGCGGAGCGCTCCAGCAGACGGGAGTGCAGGTAGAACACGTCGCCGGGGTAGGCCTCACGGCCCGGGCTGCGCTCCAGCAGCAGAGACAGGGTGCGGTAGGCCACGGCGTGCTTGGAAAGGTCGTCATAGACGATGAGCACATCCTGCCCCCGGTTCATAAAATACTCACCCAGTGCCGTGCCGGCGTAGGGGGCCAAATACTGGAGGGGTGCGCTCTCGCTGGCGGTGGCGCTGACCACCACGGTGTAGTCCAGGGCATCGTGCTGCTTTAAGCTGTTCACGATTTTGGCAATGGTGCTGGCCTTTTGGCCGATGGCGACGTAAATGCACACCACACCCTTGCCCCGCTGGTTCAGGATGGTGTCCACTGCGATGGAGGTCTTGCCGGTCTGCCGATCCCCGATAATCAGCTCACGCTGACCCCGCCCGATGGGGAACATGGAGTCGATGGCGAGAATGCCCGTCTCCATGGGCACGCTGACTGACTGACGATCCACGATGCCGGGGGCGGGACTCTCCACCGGGCGATAGTCATCGGCCCGGATGTCTCCGTCCCCGTCGATGGGCACACCCAGGGCGTTGACCACCCGGCCCAAAAAGCCTTCCCCCACGGGAATGCCTGCGGAGCGGTGGGTACGCACCACACGGGTGCCCTCCTCAATGTCGGCACCGTCGCTGAAGACGATGCAGCCGATGGAGTCCCGGCGAATGTCCTGGACCATACCCTTGTCGCCGGTCTCAAACTGGATGATTTCGCCGTACATGGCGTGCTCAATGCCGTCAATGACGGCGATGCCGTCGCCCACGGAGCGGACAACGCCTGTCTCCCGGCCTTCGGCGGCCAGGTTGAAGTCCTGAATCTGGGTGCGCAGCAGGGGAATGATTCCCTCCATGGTGGCGCTGGCCCGGGCGGCGGTCAGCTTCTCACGCAGCTGCTCCAGCCGTCCGCTGGCGGACCAGTCGAACTCATCCGCCCCGGCGCGCAGCTTGAAGCCCCGAATCAGGCTTTTGTCCTCTGCCAGCTGGAGGTTCACGTCGGAGCACTGGTAGCGCTTTTTCAGAAATTCCTTGATGCCCACCAGCTGCTGCTGGGTGGGAGGGGTGACGTAAGAAAGGCGTGCGCGCAGCACATCCGTCTGCACTCCCAGCTCATCATAGGCTTGCAGCACTTCCTGCAAGTGCTCCGAGGGCTCGCCGGCGCAGAGAATCTCAATGGCATCCCGGGGGACGTTCAGGGCGCGCAGCCGCCGGGCGTACTCAATGGAACGCTCATTCATCTGTGTTCCCCGCCTTCTCTAAAAAGATGTCGTAGAGCTCGCCGTCGTCGCTGCCTTCGCCGCCCAGTGCCACTTTGGCCGCAGCAGAGAGCACCAGCTCTGCAATCTCGCTCTGGGCGTGCTGTAGAATCTGCTCCCGCTGACGATTGGCCTCCACGCTGGCCTCCTCCACCAGCTTCTCAGAGCGGGTATTGGCATCGGCAAGGATGCGCTCCCGTTCAGCGGCTGCGCTGCGTCTGGCTTTTTGCAGAACCTCCTGACGCTCCGCCTCAATGCCCTCCATGGCCTCGCTGCGCTCTCGCTCCAGGGCCTTGGCCTGCTCCTCCGCCTGAGCGGCGTTGGCAAGGGCCTCATCTACCTTGGCCTGACGCTCCTCCAGAATCCTGTGGACGGGCTTGAAGAGGAAGCGCTTCATCAGCAGATAGAGCACCAGCAGGTTAATGACAGTAAAAATCAGTCCGAAATCGATTTTAAGCAAGTAAATCTCCTGCCTTTCTAAACCGTGAGCGTCATCAAAGCTGCATGACAATCAGCAGTGCGATGACGAAGCCGTAGATGGCGGTGGCCTCAGCCAGCGCGCAGCCCAGAATCAACACGGTCTGAATCTTACCGCTGGCCTCTGGCTGGCGGGCGACGGCGTCGGCGGCGTGGCCGGTGGCGATGCCGATGCCGATGCCGGCACCCAGACCGCAGAGAACGGCGATGCCTGCGCCGATGGCAAGAATTGTAGTCATATCACATTTCTCCTTTTTCAATGAACGATTGAGGGGCACAGATTTAGACCCCTTGAAGGTTGAGTGTGGAATGCTTCGAGGGTTGCAATTACTCCACAGCCTCCTTGATATACACGCTGGTCAAAAAGACAAAGACGTATGCCTGCAGCAGACCATCGAAGAAGTCAAAATACAGGCTGAACACTGTGGGGATGACGGCGGGAACCACAGACTCAATGAGCTCCATGATGACGAAGGCACCCAAAACATTGCCGAACAGACGCATACAAAGGCTCATGGGCCGGGTGACCAGGTCGAGAATGTTGAAGGGGGTCACAATGGCAATGGGGGAGGTAAAAGCTTTCAGCCATCCCTTCACGCCCTTAGCCCGGATGCCCGCAATCTGCACCAGCACGATGCTCATGAGGGCCAGCGCCAGCGTCACATTCAACTCCTTCGTGGGGGGCTTGAAGCCGAAGACACCCATGATGTTGGAAAGGCCGATGAACAGCAACACCGTCACCAGATAGGGCACATACTGCACCCCCTCTTCACCGATCATGCCAGTGATCAAGCTCTCCAGCTTGGTGACAGCCAATTCAACGGCCGCCTGTCGCTTGGAGATGTGATCCACCTTCAAACCGCGGGTCATGCAGAAGGCCAGCAGACAAAGCACCGCCATCACAATCCAGCTCACCACCACCCCCTCGGATACGTCCACAGGGCCGATGGAGAAGATGGTTTCGCACTGCATCTCCTCCATGAGCTTCTCAGAAAGGTTTCCCAAAATAAATTCACTTCCTTTCAACGGGGCGAATACCGCCTCATAATCGACTCCATTGTAACACCATAAGTGGGGAAATTCCAGCATTATATTACGCAAAATAGGGGCTGAAGGAATAATAATGTGGGAACCACACACCATGCCCCCCACAAAAGCACTTCAATAGAACTATGAATAGATTTACCCAAACACATCTAGCGTATTGGCATATTGATATTTAGCAGTATGTTGCTTTTCTGCGTAAAATGCTGTATGATGTTGCCATCATGAAATGGGTGGTGGTAGCATGCCTCGACGTAGAAAATATACAGTGCATCTATCTGATGAAGAT
>CAMNOL010000072.1 GCA_946546815.1 uncultured Oscillospiraceae bacterium | reverse complement strand
CTGTTTTTTACCAACATTCACCCCTCATATTTGAGCTGGGTGCTGATTCTCATCACTGTGCCTTTTGCCGCCCTGGGCTGGGTAAGGCCCTACGGTCTGCATTTTGAGGTGTTTCTCAAAATGCTCTGGGCACACATCTACAACAATCCACCCCGCAGCGGGGTGAATGAAAGAAGGGATACCCATGAGCAGCCGAAGCGAAAACGCGATTCGGAATGTCTCACCGACTATCTCCCCCCAAAACGTCGGGAACGGCGTAAACGACGCAGAATTTTACGAACTGCGTCCCGAAGCGCCTACAAGGAGATTAAAGCGCAGAACAAGGCGTGGCGACGAGCCTGCCGTGCAGATCGCCGCAGTAAGACGGCGCGGACTGTTCGGTAGACGCAAGAAGAAAGAGCAGCCGGTCAGGAGCGTCCAGAACGCCATTCACTATCTGGCCATGATGGAGGACGGCATCTGTGAGATTGAGCCGGGACTCTACTCCGCCACCATCGCCATGGAGGACAGCGATTACCGTTTGCTCTCCGACGAGGCGAAAAAGAAGAAGTTTGCCAACTTCTGCGCCCTGATGAACGGCACCGACCCCAACACCACCTTGCAGATCAGCGTCATCTCTCACCCCATCACCGAGCAGATTTTTCAGCAGGACTTTTCATTTGACCTGCCTGCCGGGGAGGAACTGGAGGGACACCGCCAGGAGTTTAATGACATTCTGAAAAAGAAGTGTCTGCCGGGAACCGGGGGCGGCATCATTGCCGACAAGCTGCTGACCATCACCATCAAAGCCCCCAATCTGCCCACGGCGCAGCATCAGCTCCAGCAGCAGATTGAGCAGTACACCAAGGGGCTCCACAGCGTATCCGGGGATTGCCGGGTGCTCAACGCAGCGGAACGGCTGGCCTATTTCAAGCACATCCTCCGTCCGGAGGACGCCAGGCCAATCCACTACCGCCTGATGGCACTCCAGAACCTGCGCAGCAAGGATTTGATTACCCCCTCCAGCTTTGACTTCAAAGATGTGGAGGCTCCGGACAACAGCGGCATTCTGCGCAAGTCCCCCTGTATTTTCCGCACCGGAAGTGCCTACGGCATGGTGCTGACCCTCCACGGGGACGGCTATGGTGCAGACACCTCTGACCAGTTCGTCCATGTCATCACAAGCCTGCCCTTTCGCACCACCATTTCGGTGTTTGCCTCTCCTGTGGAGCAGGCGTGGGCCATCAATAAGGTGCGCAGCACGATGGGCAGTCTGGACACGGTGAAAACGAATAAGATTCGCAGCTCTGCCAAGGAGGGCATACCGGCTTTTCTGGCTACCACAGTCTCCTTTGAGGCTGAATACAAGAAGGTGGACAAGCTCCACACCAACCTCACCGAGGACAACCAGAAGTATTTCTCTGTGACGGTGCTGGTCGGCACCTTTGCTGACACCCCGGAGGATGTACTGGATCAGGCGGATCAGATTCGCACTGCTGTGGAGCAGCACAACTTCCATTTGGAGAACGTGGACTACGAGGGCGAGAACGCCATCAACTCCATGCTGCCCATTGGTAGGAACTTCACCCCTTTCAGCCGGGGATTGAACACCGCCTGCACCTCCATGTTTATTCCCTTCACGTCCCCGGAGCTGATTCACCCCGGCGGCATCTGGCTGGGAATCAACGAGCAGAGCAAGAATCCCATCTACGTTGACCCGGATCGGCTGAACAACGGCAACGCCATGATTCTGGGCACCTCCGGCGCTGGCAAGTCCATGATGGTGAAACTGCTTCTGCTGATGATTCGGCTCCGCTATCCCGACGATGAGGTCATCATTCTTGACCCGGAATCGGAGTACGGCAACTGGACGGAGCAGCTGGGCGGCGAAGTCATTCAGATTTCCCCCGGCAAAAAGAATTACATCAACCCCTTCGACATGAACGTGAACTACGGCGCTGACAACACGGATGTGCTTTACCGGAAGGTCGGCTTCATCATTTCCCTGGTGCAGAGTGCTTTGCAGCACGGCATTTCGGACGAGGAGCGTTCCATCGTAGACCGTGCCGCCCGTGCCGTGTACCGGAACTATTTCAGCGCCATTAAGCTGGGAAAGCTGGGCAAGGTTCCCACCTTTAAGGACTTTTCCGACGTGCTGGGACAGTATCAGGACGGCTACATCAAGCCAATGGCGCAGAGAATCCGCACAGCGCTGGAAATCTTCACAGAAGGTTCCATGAACATTTTCGCCCACGAAACCAACGTGGATTTGCATAAGCCCATCATCGACATCGACCTGAGAGACCTCACGGACGAGCACCGGAAGATGGGCATGGCAACCACCCTTGACCTGATCTGGAACCGGCTCACGCTGAACCAGTCTCAGAACAAGCGGACGTGGATTTTCGTGGAAGAGTATCAGTCGCTGATGACGGATCGCTATACCAGCGAGTTCTTCAGGAGCGTCTGGAGCCGTGCCAGAAAGTACGGCGGACGCCCCTTTGCCATCACCCAGAACGTAGATCTGCTGCTCAAGTCGGCGGATTCCTCCACGATGATTGCAAACAGCGAGTTTGTCATCGCCCTGAACCAGTCGGGCCGGGATGTATACCAGATGCAGAACCTGCTCCGCCTGAGCAACGACCAGACGGACTATTTGCAGAACGCTCTGCCTGGTCACGGGCTGATCCGCTACGGCAGCAGCATCATTCCCTTCAACGCCGAGTGGCCCAGCGACAGCGAAATCTACCGGCTGATAACCACGAAGCCCGGGGAGATGCTGCAATACAACGCTTCGGGAGAGACAGAAGCCAATGAGTGACGACATCAGAGTGGCCAGACACAACGGGGATTCCGGGCGAATGGTTGAGAACGCTCTCCGGCAGCGCTTTGACGAGCGCACCCAGCTCAACGAACATCATGCCGATGATGTTCTCCGGGACACAGAGGCCACATCCATGCAGGACGTGGCGACCCAGGAGCAGAGACAGACGAACCTGGTTCATTTTGAAGAGGAACCGGCCTATTCCAGCTCCTACGGGGAAGAAACCGACCCCTTTGAGACCATTTTTGCCAGCACTGGATTTGAAGAACCCGCAGCGCATGAATCTGAGCAGGCGAACCGGAAGGACGCTCTGAAGGAGCCTGAAAAGGTGATTCCGGGAGCCGACGCCGTTGCAGCAAGAACAACGCAAGACAACGCAGGCAAGGCTGGCGTGACTGAACCGGACCCGGTCAGGACGCAGACCCCAAACCTTCCGACCAATGCCGGTGACAACTTTGTGACGAACCGTCACAAAGTCTGGGAGCCGTCTACAGACTGCCCGCAACCGGAGTCTGGCAGTCAGTGGACGGAACCTTCTGCGCCACAAAAGGATTACTTCGATACCGTCTACTCTGGTTCTCCCTTTGGCTATGAATCAAGCCCTTCCGCACAAACGGAACAGTTTTTCAACCCAAACGGAAGGGTTCCAGAAGGTGAACTTCGGTCTATCCAAAGAAATGCAGACAGTCAAACCCGCAGCGCAGATGCCTCTGACCCTCTGGCTGCATTGGCAGCACAACACCTGCTGGACAATGCGAAAAAAAGCGACCAGTCAACCGCCCCTCTGAGTGACGGAGACAACTTAGTGACGAACCGTCACAAAGTTCAGGACGGTTCCCGGGCATCAAGGCAGGGACAGGAAACTCTGTCACGCTCTGCCCAAGTGGAAGGACGAGGAACAGGTACAGACCTCAGTGACCCCCTGGCTATGCACACCAATCAGGTGCTGCTGAACAAGGCACAGAGAAAAAGCCAGATTGACCGGATGCTCAGCGACAATCCGGAGCACAACATTGATCCGGATTCCGTCCTCAAGCCCTCCGGCGCAGAGCCGGTTGCTCTTCTGGATGGCGCTGTTTCAGCGGCCCAGGCGAGAACCATTTCTGCCAGCGCTGGCCGGTTCCTGAAGAACCAGGGTCAGCGCCTGCTGCGGCTGGGCGTTCGCTCTTCCGCAGCGGCGGTGATGGATTCCCAGCTGTTCAGTCAGCAGGAGGGTGCCGATGCGGACGCCCAGAAAACTCTGGACGCCGCAAAGGACGGCCAGCGAGGTGTTCGCACCCTGCGCCGGGGGCTTCGGATGATTCAGAAGCGTCAGGCAGCAGGTCGGGCGGCACAGGCCAGCCGAGCCACAGCCAAAGCAGCGGATACAGCCGTCAAGAAGGCCGCAGAGGGCGGCACGAAAAAGCTGTTCGGAGCCATTGCTGAGGGAACAAAGGAAATGATTGCCGCCCTGGCCGCACTGGTGGGCGGAGCACTCACTCCCGTCCTTGTGGTGGTGATTTCCATTCTTCTGGTGGTGGTGCTGTTTATGAGCATCTTCACCTCCATGGTTGGCTCTCCCTACG
This sequence comes from uncultured Oscillospiraceae bacterium, assembly GCA_946546815.1. Lineage (GTDB taxonomy): Bacteria > Bacillota > Clostridia > Oscillospirales > Oscillospiraceae > Onthomonas. Next base: position 4,920 of record CAMNOL010000072.1, on the reverse strand, counting down.
GCATTTTCTTCGTCAAGGAGCAGCAGCAGGAGCTCGAGTTTTCAACCGCCATCAACCGAATTACCAACTCGTATTTTAGCCAGATTTATGAGCGAGAAATGTCGAAAGACTATGAATCCGTGGAAGTAAACTGCGAAATTGCCGATTCCAGCCAGACCTGGAGGAAAATCGTGGCCGTTTACGCCGTGGATGTGTGCAAGCAGGGTCTGGACGCCATCACCATGGACGAGGAGCACTACAACATTCTCAAGGACGTGTTCTGGGATAAAATCAGCCTTTCCTTTTCCGAGACTTCACGAACAGAACGGGTGGAAACCGTGGTGCGAGAGGCCCACACGGAGACGGAAACCCACTACTACGACCCCATGGGCTATGAGGTTCCCAGCCCGGTGACAGGCGGCACCAGCCAGACGGTGACGGTCAACGTACCGGCTGAAATCGAGGTCAGCTACGTCACCTACATCACCCTTCATGTGAACGTCAGGGAGAAGTCCCTGGACGAACTGAAAGCGGCCAGAAATCTGGACGAGGGCGAGAAAAAGACGGTGGATGACCTGCTGGCCGAGAGTGATGACCTCTGGGCCACGCTGGAGGAGGATTTCACGAACCTCATCATCACTGGCGACAGCGGCGGAAGCGTGGGTGCCATTGACGTGACGGCTTACGCCACTGTGGGCGAGACTGTTTACCGGGCGCTGATCCGGGAGGGGTACACCCCCCAGGCGGCCTGCGGCATTCTGGGCAACATTCAGCAGGAGTGCTCTATGAATCCCCGGTGCGTCACCGGCGGAGCCTACGGCCTGTGCCAGTGGATGGGAGGCAGAAAAACCAACCTGATGCGGCTCCGGGGCTACGCTACCGCAAGCGTACAGACCGGCTTTATGATTTCCGAGCTTCGGAGCGATACCGGAATCTGGCGCACCTACGGCGGTCAGGTGCATCACACCTATGCAGGAGTCCACATCAACTCACTGAGCCAGTTCAAGCGCTGTACCAGCGTCCGGGCGGCGGCAGGCGCCTTCTGCATCTGCTTTGAGCGCTCCAACGAGTTCCCCGGCAACCAGTGGTATGAGGCACGGCTCAACTATGCCTCCCAGTGGTACAGATACGCACAATCCCACTGGATGGGCGCTCAGTAACTTTGTGACGAACCGTCACTAAGTCTCAGGACTGCAACCTTGTGACGAACCGTCACAAAGTTGGAAAGGAAGTCATTATGGCTAAACGCAAAAACCAGTCGCTGTTTGAGCGGGTGGAGGAGCTGGAAAAGCTCCTCCCCGCAGAGCGCAAGCGGCTGATTGACATGGAAGAGGCTCACAAGCGAGCCCACAAAGCTCAGGTGGAGAAAATCGCCACAATGGAGCAGAAGCTGGCCGCTGGACGGGATCAGCTTCTGCGGGAGCTGTTCCTGCGGGAGAACGTGGGCGAGTACGGCATCCGGGAGGCATTTCGTCTCTTTGGGTGCGTCCCGCCTGAGCCTGAAGATAACAATGCGGCATCTGCCAGACAGGTGGAGGCCGCAGGCAAGGAGAAAGTATGAAACTGATTGTAGCAGAAAAGGCATCTGTGGCGGGGAATATCGCCGCCGCCCTGGGTGCCGAAAAGAGGGGGATGTACTGGCAGAGCAATGAGTACCTGATCACCAACTGCGTGGGACACCTGTGTGCTCTGGCTATGCCGGAGGACTACGATCCCCGATATAAGAGCTGGGTGCTGGAGGATCTGCCCATCATTCCCAGCCCCTATCGCTATCGCATTGAGAAGCGCACCCGGAAGCAGTATGAGCTGGTGGCCAGCCTGATGAACAGCGACCATGTGGAGTGCATCATCAACGCCTGTGACGGTGACCGGGAGGGCGAGAATATCTTCCGGCTGGTCTATCACATGACACAGTGTCACAAGAAGGTTCTGCGCCTGTGGGTGAGCAGTATGGAAGAGAGCGCCATTCTGGAGGGCATGAAGCACCTTCGGCCCATGTCGGAATATGACCGACTGGCCGAGGCCGCCCGGTGCCGGGAGGTGGCCGACTGGCTGGTGGGTATCAACGGCTCGCGTGCTTATTCAAAGATTTATAATCTGCGGCTGGTCGTTGGCCGGGTGCAGACTCCCACGGTGGGGCTGATTGTCCAGCGGGAGAGGGAGATTCAGGGCTTCCAGCCCACGGACTACTGGATTGTGTCCGCAAATCTGGGCGACTTCACCGCAACCCACCGCTGTGACGATAAGGACGAGGTTCAGAAGGTGCTGAAAGCCTGCAACGGAGCCGAGGCCACAGTCGCCAAAATCGACCACAAGAATCAGAAGGAGGAACCTCCCATGCTTTATAACCTCAATGCACTTCAGCAGGAGTGCAACCGCCTGTTTGATGCAACGCCTGCCCAGACGCTGGATGCCCTTCAGGGGCTGTATGAGCACAAGCTCGCTACATACCCCAGAACGGACAGCCAGTATCTGACGCGGCAGGACCGAGATCCGGCAGAGCACGTGCTGGAGGAGCTTTTTGCTTCTGACCTTCTGAACGGCATTGACCTGAACCATGAGGACTTCGATCTGGACAGGCTGGTCTGCGACGAGAAGGTGTCCGGACACCCGGCTCTGCTTCCCACTCTGGAGACGTTGCGCAACCTGGAGCAGAACACGCTGGAGCATCAGATTCTCCTTCTCCTGCTGTACCGTCTGCTGGAAGCGTCCGCACCGGCCAGAGAGTACGACACCACCCAGGTGGAGCTGCTCATTGGCGGCTATCCCTTCCACGCCAGCGGCACCGTGGAGAAAAACCGGGGCTGGAAAGCTGTGGAGGATGCCATGATGGAGGCTCTGGGGGTAGCTGAGAAGCGGAAGGCCAGAGAGAATCTGCCCATTCTGGACTTCACCGACACCTGGATTGTGCAGAAGGCTTCCTCCAAGAAGAAGCAGACGAAGCCGCCTCAGCGCTACACCGAGGGTACTCTGCTCTCTGAAATGGAGAAGCTGGGGCTGGGTACGCCTGCCACCAGAGCCGGTATTCTGGAGAACATCATCCGGAGCCGGAAGAATGAAAACGGTCTTGTGATGAGAGGAACCACCGCCGGAGGCAAAACCGCCGACACGAAGCACCTCTATCCCACCCAGAACGCTTTTGCCTTTCTGGATCTTGTCCCTGAGATTATCAAGACCCCGGAGATGACCAGCCAGTGGGAGGCACAGCTCAACGACATCTGTGAGGGCAAGCTGTCCGGGGCAGAGTTTCAGGGTTCGGTGGAGGACTTTGTCCGCAAGCTGGTTTCTGATGCCAGGCTGGGCAAAGAACACCACAGCGTGAAGTTTGAACAGCCCAAGGGCGCGAGAACCATCTGCACCTGTCCCATCTGCGGCAAAGGAAATGTGATTTCCAGCCGTCACCGGGGCGACGGCCCCAGCAAGATTGTGTTCCACTGCACGGATGCCGCCTGTCCCATGCGGCTGGCCAGTCCTCTGGCAGGACGGCGCATCACCGAGGAAGAGGTGAAACTGCTTTGCCGGGACGGTATCACTCCCTGGCTGGAGGGATTTATCTCCAAGCAGGGAAAGCCCTTTCCCACAAAGCTGAAGATCTTCACGGATGGGTCGAAGCCCGCCGTCCGGATGACCAGCCGGGAGGATCTGATGCTCTGCGACTGCCCGGCCTGTAAGACAGGCAAGATTATTCCCTTCCTCTGGCGTCAGAGTGAAAACACCGCTTACGAGGGCTGGCAGTGCAGCGAGAAAGAATGCTCCATGCAGCGCTTCTACAATCCCAAGTATGGGCGGCTGTTCACTGAGGATGAAGTGCGGAAGCTCTTCACCGAGGGGCAGATTGCCGTTCCTTCCGGCATGGTTGACCGCAGCGGCAATCCCTTTGCTGCTATGGTCTGTCTGGAAACGGATGATGACAACGAACTCACTGGGAAGATTGTCACGAAGAAAATCAAAAGGAGAACGTAAGATGAAGGTTTCAAAGAACTATTTGCGGCGTTTTCTTTCCCTGAGTATGGCTCTGTTGATGGTTTGCAGTTTTTCCCTTCCTTCTGTTGCGCTGGCCGCTGACCTGAGTGATTCCAGTGCAGAAAGCTCTATCTCTGCCATGGTGGAGCAGGAAGAAGCTGAGGACGCTGACACCAGCGCCCCCGCTTTGGAGGGGGAAGCGGCAGACGGCAGCACCAGCGCAGAAGCTGAGGCGCCTGCTGAGAACGGGGAAAATGATGCCTCCAAAGACGATGATGTGGGAGATACGTCTGCTACGGACAGCTCCACAGAGCCGGACACTGACCCAGCAGATCACGCTGGTGAAGCTGAGGCTGACACCTCATCTGTTCCCGCAGTGAAAGCACCCCTGCGTATGGCTCCCGTGAGCTTGCAGACCAACGGGCTGGAGGACGGTGAAGCAGATGCAGAGGGCAGTGCCGACGATGTGGACCCCAACGCCGATGATGGCTCCGGCGAGGGCGGACAGGCCGAGGACGTGGCTGGTACGGACAACGAGGACGTGAACACCCTTTCCGATGGGAATGACGATGCCGTTCCCACAGTCAACCTGACCAGTGAGATGGCAGGCGTCCAGGTGAGCTATTCCGCAGACGCAACCAGTTCCTTCAAGGCCAGCAGCTTGAAGCCCGGTCAGGTTTGGATGGACAAGTCGGTAAAAAAGACCAACACCACCGAATCCAGCTTTGAGGAAACCCTGGCAATTTACGCCAACAAGTACACTTCCGAGAGCGAGTATTCCACCGGCAACTATGTGCTGGTGCTGGACACCACTCGCTCCCTTTACAACGCCGACCACTCCGGCAAGCTGGTCAAAGCCGTGACCAAGGCCACCAACGACATTGTGGTGGAAATCTGTAAAAATCCCCTGTCCAATGTGGCTGTCGTTGGTTTTTCTGCGGACAACCGTGAACGCGACAAGAACAAAAACGCCAACGC
>CAMNOL010000071.1 GCA_946546815.1 uncultured Oscillospiraceae bacterium | reverse complement strand
ATGATGTTTTATTCTACACCATTATGGAGGTTTACACAATTTTGGGGATAGTCTCCGGTGGCGCTTCTGCATCAGGCGGGCATCGGCAAGACTATGATGCTCACCGGGGACAGCCGCAACGCAGCAGCCGCTATCGCCGCAGATGACCTGCGAGAACTGGTGTGCTTAAAGCAGCTCTTTGACCGGCTCATGGAACGAATTCGCCATAACTATCGCTTTGTGATGGGCTTCAACAGCGGCCTGATTCTGCTGGGCGCACTGGGCATTTTGCCGCCCGCTGCCTCTGCTATGCTCCATAACACCTCCACTTTGCTGTTGAGCATAAATTGTCTGACCGATTTGATGGATGACAGAACTGGGCAGGAGATATAAACATACAAAAAGCACAGTCGTCCCTTTCTATTGCAGGAGAGACTGCTGTGCTTTTTGTTTACGCCAAAGGCATGATAAAATGAAGCGGCCCCACTCTGTTGGAGCACATCCAACAGACACTTTGAGAGAAAACTTGCTGAGGTGAGGCTCGACAGAATGTGCCGGTGGAACATTCTGGGAACCGGGACAGATAACCGCCGAAGGCGCTCCAGCCTGTCAAACAACCTCGGCTTTCACCAAGTGAAAGCCGGGGTTGGGGCTGTCTCAAAACGAGCAATCGTTTACAGACAGCCCCTTTTGCTGTGACAAGGCACTTATTTCTTTCAAAAAGTTGCAGTCGCCCCACAACGTAATGCTCATGGCCCGGCTGTATGTTTTTCAAAATATTGGCATGACACAGTTCGGCATAAGAAGCGCCCATCTGCTCATACTACGACTGTCAAATCCAGAACGGAGCTGACAAACCACGAAATTGAATAGAAAGCGAGATGTTTCAAATGTCCAGCAACAGCAATAACAATCGTCTGGTTGTCCCTCAGGCCCGTGACGCCATGGACCAGTTCAAGATGGAGTCCGCCCGCGAGGTCGGCGTGAACCTGAAGCAGGGTTACAACGGTGACCTGACTGCCAAGGAAGCCGGTTCCATCGGCGGCCAGATGGTCAAGAAGATGATCGAGTCCTACGAGAACGGCCTGAAATAACCTGTTCAGACCAGCTGTTTTGTCCTGCCCGGCAGGACACCTCCCGCGGGAGACAACGCCGGACTGAGTGAGGAGCGCACGCCGCAATGGGGCGCAAATCCGCCGGACAGGGAACACCCCCTTGGGGAGCCGTTCCCAAAGGTCAACAGGGTTTGAACGACAGGATGGCAGTGCTCTTCCGGTTCGGAACAGAACCTCCCCGGGGACAAAACCCGAAAATCGGGACAGAATGAGAACAGGCAGGAACCAATCCTGCCTGTTTTCGTATGTTTATGAGGGCTGCTGGGTCAGCACCTTCTTCAGCACTGCCAGGCCCTTGTCCAGTTCCTCTTTGGAGATGACCAGGGGGGGCAGCAGCCGGATGGTTTTGGGACCGGCGGTGAGCACCAGCAGGTTGTTGTCATAGCAGGCGTTCACCAGCGCGGCCCGGTCCACGCCGTCCTTCAGCACGATGCCCACCATCAGGCCCATGCCCCGGACCGTCTCTACATAGGGGGAGCCGAAGGCCGCGATGGATGCCCGGAGATAGGCGCCTTTTTCCTGAATGGTGTTCATCATCTCATCGTCCAGCACCTCCAGCACCGTCAGCGCCGCTGCAGCGGCGATGGGGTTGCCCCCAAAGGTGGTGGCGTGGGTGCCCGGAGACAGCACGTTCCGGCACTTTTCGCCGCACAGCACCCCCGCCATGGGCAGACCCCCGGCGATGCCCTTGGCAAAGGTCACCGCGTCGGGGAGAATCCCGTACTGCTGATAGCAGAACAGGGAGCCGGTGCGGCCGATGCCGGTCTGGACCTCGTCCACCAGCAGCAGGTAGTCCTTTTCCGCACAGTAGGCGGCCAGCTGCTGTACAAAGTCCTTGTCCATGGGCAGCACGCCGCCCTCGCCCTGAATCAGCTCCAGGAACACCGCGCACACATCGTCCCCGTCCTGGGCCCGGACGGAGTCCATGTCATTGGCTTCGGCGTACCGGAAGCCCTCGGTGAAGGGGAAGAAGTACTGGTGGAACACGTCCTGGCCGGTGGCCTGCAGGGTGGTGATGGTGCGGCCGTGGAAGGAGTTGTGCAGGGTGAGGATGGTGGAGCGGCCCTTGCCGTACTTGTCAAAGCTGTACTTTCTCGCCAGCTTGATGATGCCCTCGTTGGCCTCGCCGCCGCCGTTGGCAAAGAAGGCCGCCGCCATGCCCGAGCGGGTGCACAGCTGCTGCGCAAGACGGATGTACGGCTCTGTGTAGAACAGGTTGGAGGTGTGGGCCAGCTTGGCCGCCTGGTCCTGCACCGCCTTCACCCAGGCGGGGTGTCCGTAGCCCAGGGAGGCCACGCCGATGCCGCTGGCAAAGTCGGTGTATTCCTGGCCCTCAAAGCCGTACAGAGTGGCCCCTTGGCCCCGCTCAATGGCCACGTCAAAGCGGCCGTAGGTCTGCATCACATACTGATGGTCCAGACGTTTTAACTCGTTGAATGTCATATTGGTTCCTTCCTGGTGTGGAAAATGGTTCGGATCGTCACAGCATCATGGTGCCCACGCCCTGATCGCTGAGCAGCTCGATGAGGATGGAGTGGGGCACCCGGCCGTCCAGAATGTGGCTGCGGCGGACTCCGTTCTCAATGGCGTCCACACAGCACTCCACCTTGGGGATCATGCCGCCGGAGATGACCCCCCGCTCCATGAGCTTCGGCACTTCGGAAACGTGGACAATGGGCAGCAGAGTATCCTCGTCCTTGGGGTCCAGCATCAGCCCGGCGATGTCGGTGAGCAGGATCAGCTTTTCCGCCTGCAGCGCGATGGCCAGCTTGGAGGCGGCGGTGTCCGCGTTGATGTTGTAGGAGCACCGGGCGTCCCAGCCCTGGGCCACAGTGGACACCACCGGGATGTAGCCCTGCTGAATGCTGTCCATGACGATCTGGGGGTTCACTTTGGTGATCTCCCCCACCAGACCGTATTTCGGGTGCTTGACCTTGGCCTCAAACAGGCTGGCGTCCAGTCCGGACAGGCCCACCGCTCTTCCGCCGTGCCGGTTCAGAGCGGCGACCAGATTCTTGTTGACCTTGCCGCACAGCACCTCCTGGACCACGTCGATGGTCTCCTGGTCGGTGTAGCGCAGTCCGTCCACAAAGGTGGACTCCTTGCCGATTTTTTTCAGCATGGCATTGATGTCCGGGCCGCCGCCGTGGACCAGCACCACATGGATGCCCACCAGGTGCAGCAGGATGATGTCGCTCATCACCGCGTCCCGCAGTTGGTCGGAGATCATGGCGTTGCCGCCGTATTTGACCACGATGGTTTTGCCGCTGAACTTTTGAATGTAGGGCAGGGCCTCAGCCAGGACCTGAGCCCGTGCCACCGGATTTTTAATCATATTGGGATCCCCCTTTTTTCGATCGGGGCTCAGGTCCGATAGTCTCCGTTGATTTTTACGTAGTCATAGGTCAGGTCGCAGCCCCAGCAGGTGGCGTAGTGGGCGCCCTCGTTGACGTTCACGTCGATGATGACCTCCTCCTGGGACAGGATCTCCTTTGCCTTGTTCTCGTCAAAGAGCACCTGGGAGCCGTGCTCACACACCAGGATCTCTCCGGCGCAGGAGGCGAACTTCACATCCACGTGCTCTGGGCGGAAAGGCGCCTTGGAGTAGCCCATGGCGCACAGCACGCGGCCCCAGTTGGCGTCGGCTCCGAACATGGCGGCCTTCACCAGGGAGGAGCCGACAATGGCCTTGCTCAGCCGCTCGGCGGACTCCTCGCTGCGGGAGCCGTGGACCTTGCAGGTGATCAGCCGGCTTGCGCCCTCGCCGTCCCCGGCCATGGCCCGGGACAGGTAAGTGAGCACCTCGGTCAGCGCGGCCTTGAAGGCGGCGTAGTTGTTGTCCTTCCACTCGATGAGCTCGTTCTCCGCCAGACCGTTGCACAGGATGGCGCAGGTGTCGTTGGTGGAGGTGTCGCCGTCCACGGTGACCCGGTTGAAGGTGCGGGGTACCACCTCGTGGAGCATGGTGTTCAGCATATCCGGGGAGATGGCGCAGTCAGAGGTCAGGAAGCACAGCATGGTGCCCATGTTGGGGTGGATCATGCCGGAGCCCTTGGCAATGCCCCCCAGGGTGACCACCTTGCCCCCCAGCTCCACCTGTACCGCCACTTCCTTCTTTTTGGTGTCGGTGGTCATGATGGCGGCGGCGGCGTCTCCGGAGCCCTCCGTGCTCAGCGCCTGAGCCAGGGCGGGAGCGGCGTCAATCACCGCCTGAACATTCAGCTCCTGACCGATGACGCCGGTGGAGGCCACGATGAAGTCCCGGGGGCTGCGTCCGGTGGCTTTGGCCGCGGCGGCGCACATGGCCTCGGCGTGCTCATGGCTGTTGGGGGCGCAGGCGTTGGCGTTGCCGGAGTTGGCGATGACGCCCCAGGCTGCATCGTCCTCCAGGTGGGCCATGGTGACGTAAATGGGAGCGGCCTTCACCCGGTTGGTGGTGTACATGGCGGCGGCGGTGCACTCCACGTCGGAGAGGATCATCGCCACGTCCTTTTTCTCGCTGTTGCTCTCCGCCTTCACGCCGGCGTGGAGGCCGGCGGCCCGAAAGCCCTTTGCGGCGCAGACGCCGCCAGAAATGTATTCCATAAAAATGCTCCTTTACTCGGCTTCTTCCGAAGCTTCACGCTTTTTCTCATCGAAAATAAAAGAAACGTCCTCCGCCTTCAGGGTCAGGTAGCACAGCTGCCCATTTTCCCCTTCCAGAATGGAGTGGAATTCGTACCCGCCGCTCACCTGGTACAGCTCGTGATCCATCCAGCGGCCGCCGACGACGCCGTCCTCCAGCTCCAGGATCTCTGCGTTCTTCCAGATGACGGTGTTTACGTCGTCATAGCACCCGGTGTTGTCCAGCGTCATCACCACGTTGTCCCCGTCCCGGCCGATGGCCGTGACCACGCAGTAGTCAAACCCATAGTTTTCCAGAATGTGATCCGGGAAGTGGCGGGAGCGGCGCTCCCAGTATTCCTCGTACGCAGTCAGGAGCTTGTCGGCCTTTTCGTCCTGTTCCCTGCAAAACCGCCCCACAAGCTGCTTGACCTTGCCGGAGCACCTGCCCAGGGCCAGCACCCGGATGTCCGCCACCTGCTCCAGAATCTCCCGGGGCAGAATGGCGGAACAGTCCCGGAGCTTTTTCTGGTAGTCCGCCTGAAACGCTTCGGTTTCTGCGGCCTCGTCCCAGGGCAGATGATGTTCCTCCGCCTGCTGGTGCTTGGTGTCCAGCCAGACCTTGAAACGCTGCTGATACAGGTGCTGAAAGTAGTTCTCGCTCTTCCGCTTGGCAGAAGGGGACGCCACCAGGTCATATTGCAGTGCGCTGGCGTCAATCAGCGCGTAGTATTCTTTGGTCAGGTATTTCATAACGGCCTCCGTCGTCTGTCCGCCATCGGACTGAATTCAGCGCCGCCTGCAGAAAGCACTCAAAGGTTCAGGCCTGCGGTCTCCCCAAAGCCCAGCATCAGATTCATGTTCTGCACTGCGGCGCCGGAGGCACCCTTGCCCAGGTTGTCAAACAGGGCGGTGACGGTGGTCTGCCGGTCGTTGCCGCAGACGATCAGCGTCAGGGTGTCCTTGCCGGCCAGGGTGTTGGCGGCAATCATAGGCTCATTATACCCCAGGGGTGCGACGGAGACAAGAGGGGAACCCTCGTAATGCCTGGCCAGAGCAGCGTGGACCTCCGCCGTGGAGGGGCACCCGGTGAGGCAGCGGTTGTGCAGCAGGATGGAGGTTGCCATGCCTTTGTAGTAGTCGTCCACCACCGGACAGAACCCCGGCGCTTCGGACAGGCCGCAGACCTTCTGCATCTCGGGAATGTGCTTGTGGTTCAGCGTCAGACCGTAAAGCCGGGGGGAGGAGAGCTTGCTGTCCCGGCCCTCCGACTCGTATTCGGCGATCATTTTCTTGCCCCCGCCGGAGTAGCCGGTGAGGGAGTAGCAGGTCAGCGGGTAGTCCACAGGCAGAATCCCCGCCTGCACCAGCGGAGCGGCAGCGGAGATCAGTCCGGTGGCGTGGCAGCCGGGGTTTGCCACGTAGTTCGCGGCCTGAATGGCCTGCTTCTGAGCGGGAGACAGCTCGGAGAAGCCGTAGACCCAATTGGGGTCCGTGCGGTGGGCGGTGGAGGCATCGATGATGCGGCAGCCGCAGCCCTCCGCCAGCGCCACCGCCTCCACGGCGGCCTGATCCGGCAGGCACAGGAACACCAGGTCCGCCGCCTTCATCAGACGTCTGCGCTCGGCATCGTCATGGCGCTTGTCGTCGTCAATGAGCAGCAGCTCTATGTCAGAGCGGCTCTTCAGCCGGTCCATGATCTGCAGGCCGGTGGTGCCCGCCTGGCCGTCGATGTAAATTTTGGGTTTCATAAGGGTAAACACCTCGTTTTTTCGGTGAAAAAAACTCTGTCACAGGGATATTTCCGAAAGGGCAGGCCACAGACCTGCCCAGAATGGGGCTGAAAAAAAGACGTTATTCCCGCTCGGCGACAAACTGCCGGATGTATTCGATCTGCCGCTTGACATCCTCCGCAGAGGGGCCGCCCAGGACCTTCCGCTCGTGGACGCAGCGCCGCAGCTCCAGCGCCTCGTAGATATCGGAATCAAACAGCTCGGAAATGGCCCGGAAGTCCCGCAGCGTCAGGGTCTCCAGGGTTTCGTCGGTTTTGATGCACATATTCACCAGCCGGCCCACGATCATGTAGGCCTCCCGGAAGGGCATCCCCTTCTTGGTCAGGTAATCGGCGCAGTCGGTGGCGTTGATGAAGCCCCTTGCGGCGGCGCGGCTCATGTCCCTGGGCCGCACGGTGAGGGTGTCCAGCATGGCGGCAAAGACGGGTACGCACATTTCCACGGTGTCGATGGCGTCGAACACCGGCTCCTTGTCCTCCTGCATATCCTTGTTGTAGGCCAGAGGAAGGCCCTTCATCACCGTCAGCAGGCTGACCAGATCGCCGTAGACCCGGCCGGTCTTGCCCCGGACCAGCTCCGCCACATCCGGGTTCTTTTTCTGGGGCATGATGGAGGAGCCAGTGGAGTAGGCGTCGTCCAGGTCCAGGAACTTGAACTCCCAGCTGCACCAGAGGATGATCTCCTCAGAGAACCGGCTCAGATGCATCATCAGCAGGGAGCAGGCGCTGAGGAACTCGATGGCGTAGTCCCGGTCGGAGACGGCGTCCAGGGAGTTTTCAGAAGGCTTCCGGAAGCCCAGCAGGGAAGAGGTCAGCGTCCGGTCCACCGGATAGGTGGAGGTGGCCAGCGCGCCGGCGCCCAGGGGGCACTCGTCCAGGCGCTCCAGGCAGTCCTCGAACCGGGTGATGTCCCGGCGCAGCATATTGGCGTAGGCCATCATATAATGACCGAAGGTGGTGGGCTGTGCCCGCTGCAAATGGGTGTAGCCGGGCATGACGGTGGTGGTGTTGGCCTCGGCCTTTTTGATGAGAACCTTCTCCAGCTCCAGAATCTGAGCGATGATCACCGGGATCTCCTCTTTGACGAACAGGCGGAAGTCCACCGCCACCTGGTCGTTCCGGCTCCGGCCGGTGTGCAGACGCTTGCCCGCCGCGCCGATGCGCTGGGTGAGGATGGTCTCAATGTTCATGTGGATGTCTTCGTTCTCCAGAGAGAACTCCACGCCGCCCCCCTCGATTTCGGAGAGGATCTCCTTCAGGCCGTTGATGATGGCCTCGGCATCCTCCTGGGAGATGATGCCCTGCTGCCCCAGCATGGTGGCGTGGGCGATGGAACCGGCGATGTCCTGCTTGTACAGCCGGGCGTCAAAATTGATGGACGCATTAAAATCATTGACCAGCGTGTTGGTTTCCTTTTGGAACCGTCCAGCCCAAAGTTTCATAACGAATGCTCCTTGTTTTATGGCGATGCCGCACCCGAACCGGCAGGTGCGGCAATCAGCGGTTTCTTATTTCAGCTTGCCCATTTCCCGCAGCGCCTGCACCTTGGTGGGCAGACCCCACAGGTTGATGAAGCCGGCGGCGTCCTTCTGGTCGTAATCGGACTCGTCAAAGGTGGCCAGCTCCTCGGAGTACAGGGAGTAGGGGGAGGTCATGCCGGCGGGAATGATGTTGCCCTTGTAGAGCTTCAGCTTCACGGTGCCGGTGACGTACTTGTTGGCCTCTGCCACAAAGGCGGAGAGGGCTTCCCGCAGCGGGCTGAACCACTTGCCGTTGTAGATCAGGTCGGCGAAGTCGATGGCCAGCTTCTGCTTCTCGTGGAGGGTGTCCTTGTCCACGGTGAGCATCTCCAGCTGCTCGTGGGCGAAGTACAGGATGGTGCCGCCGGGGGTCTCATAAACGCCCCGGTCCTTCATGCCCACCAGCCGGTTTTCCACGATGTCGATGATGCCGATGCCGTTCTTGCCGCCGTACTCGTTCAGGTCCCGGATGATGTCGGAGGCCTTCTTCTTTACGCCGTTGATGGCAACGGGCTTGCCGGCCTCAAAGTCCAGGGAAATGTAGGTGGGCTCGTCAGGGGCCTGCATGGGGGAGACGCCCATCTCCAGGAAGCCGGGCTTGTCGTACTGGGGCTCGTTGGAGGGATCCTCCAGATCCAGTCCCTCGTGGGACAGGTGCCACAGGTTCTTATCCTTGGAGTAGTTGGTCTCTCTGGTGATCTTCAGCGGCACGTTGTGGGCTTCGGCGTACTCGATTTCCTCGTCTCTGGACACGATGTCCCACTCACGCCAGGGGGCGATGATCTTCAGGCCCGGTGCGTAGCGCTTCAGCGCCAGCTCAAACCGAACCTGGTCGTTGCCCTTGCCGGTGCAGCCGTGGCACACGGCGTCGGCGCCCTCTTCCAGGGCGATCTGAGCCAGCTTCCTTCCGATGATGGGCCGGGCAAAGGCGGTGCCCAGCAGATAGGTCTCGTATTTGGCGCCGGCCATGACGGAGGGAACGATGACCTCGTCCACCATCTCATCCACCAGGTCAGCCACGATCAGCTTGGAGGCGCCGGTCTTCAGGGCCTTTTCCTCCAGCCCCTCCAGCTCGTCGGCCTGGCCCACGTTGCCGGACACGGCGATGATCTCAGGGTTGTTGTAATTCTCCTTCAGCCAGGGGATGATAATGGAGGTATCCAGACCGCCGGAATAGGCGAGAACGACTTTCTTGATTTTAGACATGATAACGACTCCTTTTTGCTTTGCTCATCAGGGCGGCGCCGCCGCCGTGTGTTTCTGTACAGTATCCTACCACGGATGAAACGGAAATGCAAGC
>CAMNOL010000070.1 GCA_946546815.1 uncultured Oscillospiraceae bacterium | reverse complement strand
GCGATAAAATAGGAAGATTCCATTGCATTTCCCGCTGGAAGTTGCTATAATTTCCCTGTATATTTGTGCCTTGATCGATTCATGAGCCTCTGCGGGGCCGGAGCGTCCGCCCCTTATTCTACACAGGCACGCTGCGCACCTTGCGCCGTGCAGACAACGAGGTGTCTCTTTGTACCTGAAAGCCCTTGAGATTCAGGGATTCAAATCCTTTCCAGATAAAACAGTGCTGACCTTCGGCGAGGCGATCACCGCCATTGTGGGGCCGAACGGCAGCGGAAAATCCAACCTTTCGGACGCCGTCCGCTGGGTCATGGGGGAACAGTCCACCAAAAGCCTGCGGGGCGGGAAGATGGAGGATGTGATCTTTGGCGGCACTGCCAAGCGCAAGCCGCTGGGCTACGCGGAGGTGTCCCTGATTCTGGACAACTCCGACGGACAGCTCCCCATGGAAGAAACCGAAATCATGGTCACCCGCCGGTACTATCGCTCCGGCGAGGGGGAATACTATATCAACCGCCGCTCCTGCCGCCTGCGGGACGTCAACGAGCTGTTCATGGACACCGGCCTGGGCCGGGAAGGCTATTCCATGATCGGGCAGGGGAGAATTGACGAAATCCTCTCCACCCGAAGCGGAGACCGCCGCTCCGTGTTCGAGGAGGCGGCGGGCATCTCCCGCTATCGCTACCGCAAGGAGGAGGCGGAGCGCCGGCTGGAGCGCACCCGGGACAACCTGCTCCGGGTGGGAGACAAAATCGCCGAGCTGGAGCTGCAGCTGGAACCATTGAAGCAGCAGGCGGAGAAGGCGGAGCGGTATCTGGCGCTGGGGGATCAATTAAAGGAAATTGAGGTGTCCCTGTGGCTGGACAACCTGGATCTGCTGCGTCAGCGCATCCGGAAGCTGCAGATGGACTGCGATGCCGCCCGGGCCCAGAAGGACAGCTCGGCGGCGGAACAGGAACGGCTTTACGCCCGGGCAGAGGAAATCGCCGCGCTGATGCGTCAGCGGGATGTGGAACTGGACAGCCTCCGGGCCCAGGCCGGGGAGCTGGAGCAGGCCATCCGTCAGATGGAGGCGGATACGGCGGTGCTGGATGCCCAGGTGAAGAGCAGCGAGGAAAACGCCCGCCGCCTGACCGAAGAGCTGCAGGCCCAGTCCGGCCGGGTGGAGTCCATCGCCCGACAGATTGAACAGCGCCGGGAGCGGCTGGAAGAGCTGGAACAGCGCCGCCTGGAGGCAGCCGAAGCCGCAGAGGCGGTGGAGACGGCGGCCGCGGCGAACCAGCGGCAGGCCAGCGCGCTGGCCGAGCAGGTGCTCCGTCTGCAGGAGCAGCAGGCTGTGCGCAGCGCCTCCGCCGGAGAGGCCCGTGCGCTGCTGTCCGGACTGGCGGCCTCCGCTCAGGAGGTGGAAGGCCGGAAAACCAGCCTGGAAAGCCGCCTGAAGGAAAATGAAGAACAACTGACCCAATTCAAACGCCAGCGCCGGGAACAGCGGCAGGCGCTGGAGGCGCTGCAGGAGCAGAGCCAGCGCCTGAACAATGTCATCAGCGGACACCGCCTGAAATTGGAGGGCCGCCAGCGGAAGCTGTCTGAGGCCACAGAAGCGGTGAACCGGCTGACGGTGGAATTCGGCGGACTGAACAGCCGGATTCATATGCTCTCCGAGATGGAGAAGCTGTACGACGGCTACTCCAAAGCGGTAAAAGTGGTGATGCAGGGGGCGGAGCGCCGCCAGCTCACCGGGATCCACGGGCCGTTGGCCGGCCTGATCCAGGTGCCGGAGCAGTACACCGTTGCCGTTGAGACCGCACTGGGCGGCGGAATGCAGAATTTGGTGGTGTCCCGGGAAGAGGACGGCAAGGCCGCCATCCAGTACCTGAAGCACCGGGGGGCGGGCAGAGCCACCTTTCTGCCCATGAGCTCCATCCGGCCCAATTCCCTGCGGGAGCAGGGGGTGGAGCAGTGCCCTGGATTTGTGGGCGTTGCCAGCGGGCTGGTCCGCTGTGACCGGCAGTACGGAAACATCGTCATGAACCAGCTGGGGCGAACCGTGGTTGCGGAGGATTTGGACGCCGCCATCGCCATGGCCCGGCGGTACGGGCACCGCTTTAAAATTGTCACGCTGGACGGACAGGTGCTGAACCCCGGCGGCAGTATGACCGGGGGCAGCGCCAGCCGCAGCGCAGGCATTCTGTCCCGTGCGGCAGAGCTGGAGGGACTGCAAAAGCAGGCCCAGACAGCGGAAGTCCGGCTGGCAAAGAGCAAAAAAGAGCTGGAATCCCTTCAGCGGGAGGTCAGCGCCGCCGGCTATGAGGCGGAGGTGGCCCGGCGGGAGAAGCAGGACATCGACAGCCGCATCTCCAAAGCCCAGGGCGAATCCGGCCAGCTGCGGGTGCTGATGAACACCCTGAACGACAGCCGGGATCAGTGGCTGGAGGAGCTGGAGGAGCTGGAGGAGCGCGCCGACGCCCTGGAACGGCAGGCCGGAGAGGCCAGAGCCCGCCTGACTGAGTTAGAGGGACAGGCGGAGGCCGCCCGGGCCGAGGCCGAGGGCAAGTCCCAGGGCCAGCAGCAGTTCCGGGAAAAAACGGAGAAGCTGGCAGAGCGGCTTTCCCGGCTCAACACGGAGCTGGCTGCGCTGGACGCGGAGCGGGAGTCAGGGAAACAGGCACTGGAGGAGCTGCTCCGTCTGAAGCAGGACATCACCGGCGACCGGGACAGCCGGGAACAGCAGATCGCCCGGTGCCGGGAGCAGGCAGAAGCCCTCCGGGCACAGATCGCCGAAAAGAAGCAGAGCAGAACAGCGCTGCAAAACCGGCGGGGCGAGCTGTCTGACACCATCCGGCGCTACGGCGCGGAGCGGCTGGAACAGGAAAAACAGCGGGTAGCGGCAGACAAGGCCGCCCGGGAGAAAAATACCGAGCTGCTGAACCTGGAGCGGGAGTGCTCCCTGCTGGAGCAGAAGCGCGCCGGCGCCCAAATGGAGGAAAAGCAGATCATTGAGCGGCTGTGGGACACCTACGAGCTGACCTACGACAGCGCCGCACCCCAGCGGAAGCAAATCGACTTTCCCACCAGAGCCGCCCGGCAGATCGCCGACTACAAGCGGCAGATTTCCGCCCTGGGACCGGTAAACGTGGGGGCCATTGAGGACTATCAGCGGGTGAAGGAGCGCTACGACTACCTCACCGGACAGCGGGACGACGTGGAACAGTCCCGGCTGGAGCTGGAGGGCATCATCGGCGGCATCACCGACGAAATGAAAAAGATTTTCCGGCAGCAGTTCGACCACATCAACGAGGCCTTCGGCACCACCTTCCAGGAACTCTTCGGCGGCGGCACCGCCCGGCTGGAGCTGGAAGACCCGGAGGATATTCTGAACTGCGGCATTGAAATACGGGTACAGCCCCCGGGAAAGGTGCTGAAAACGCTGACGCTGCTCTCCGGCGGGGAAAAGGCCTTTGTGGCCATCGCCCTGTACTTCGCCTTTTTGAAGGTGCGGCCCACACCCTTTGTGGTGATGGACGAAATCGAGGCGGCGCTGGACGACAACAACGTGGCGCGCTTTGCGGCGTATCTGCGGCGGATGAGCGAAAAGACCCAGTTCATCGCCATCACCCACCGCCGGGGCACCATGGAGGAAGCGGACGTGCTCTACGGCGTGACCATGCAGGAGCGGGGCGTCTCCCGGATACTGATGCTGAACCTGAACGAGGCGGAGGCGGCCATCCAGGGATAATGGGGCAGTCCCCAGGATTCTGAAAATCATTCCATTGACATAGACAGAGACAAAAGAGACATGAGGAGGAACACAACATGGGATTTTTTGATAAGGTCAAAAAAATCGTCAACTTTTCCGCGTTCAGCGATCTGAACGACGACCTTTACGATGAGCTGGAGGAGAGCCTGATCCTGGCTGACGCAGGCATGGACATCGCCATCAAGGCGGTGGCGGAGCTGAAGAAGCGGGTGGAGTTTCTGAAGGTGCGGACGGTGAAGGAAGCCCGGGGCATCATGAAAAACATCCTGGAAGAAATGCTGCGGCAGGGAGACACCTCTCTGAAGGTGGACTTCCATCCCTCCGTGATTCTGTTCATCGGGGTCAACGGCGTGGGCAAGACCACCAGCATCGGCAAAATCGGCGCGAAGCTGAAGGCCCAGGGCAAGAGCGTGCTCTTTGCTGCGGCGGACACCTTCCGGGCGGCGGCCTCTGAGCAGCTGACCATCTGGGCGGAGCGCTGCGGCGTGCCCATCATCAAGCAGGGGGAGGGCGCGGACCCTGCCGCTGTGGTGTTTGACTCCATCAACGCCGCCAAGGCCCGGGACATCGACGTGGTGCTGGTGGACACCGCCGGCCGGCTGCACAACAAGGCCAACCTGATGAACGAGCTGAACAAGATGAGCCGGGTCATCCGGCGGGAGTGCCCCTACACGGACAAGGAGGTTCTGCTGGTGCTGGACGCCACCACCGGACAGAACGGTTTGAACCAGGCCAAGGAATTTATGAAGATCTGCCCCATCACCGGCATTGTGCTGACCAAGCTGGACGGCACCGCCAAGGGCGGCATCGTGCTGGCCATCGCCCAGGAGCTGAAGGTTCCGGTGAAGTTTGTCGGCGTGGGCGAGGGCATTGATGACCTGAAGCCCTTTGATGCCAGAGAGTTTGTGGAAGCGCTGATTTAAGGAGAACCTATGAAACGACTTGACGGACGGGCGCTGGACCAGATGCGCCCTGTGACCATTACCCCCAACGTGAACGCCTTTGCCGAGGGCAGCTGCCTCATTGAGTGCGGCCAGACCCGGGTGTATATCACCGCCTCAGTGGAGGACCGGACCCCACCCCATGTGGCAGAGGGCTGCGGCTGGGTGACGGCAGAGTACTCCATGCTGCCCCGGGCCAACCGGAGCCGCAGCCGCCGGGATGTGAGCAAGCTCAAGCTCAACGGCCGCAGCGCGGAGATCCAGCGCCTCATCGGCCGAAGCCTGCGGGCTGCGGTGGACATGACAAAGCTGGGAGAACACACCATCACCATCGACTGCGACGTGCTCCAGGGGGACGGCGGCACCCGAACCGCGTCCATCACCGGCGGATTCGTGGCGCTGGCGCTGGCCTGCAAAAAGCTGCTGGCGGAGGGAACCATCACTGAAAACCCTGTTTTGTCCAATGTAGCGGCGATTTCTGCTGGCATTGTCCACGACACACCCATGCTGGACCTGCAGTATTATGAGGACTCCAGTGCCCAGGTGGATCTGAACTGTGTGATGAACGACAGGGGCGAGCTGATTGAGATTCAGGGCACCGGCGAGGGCCGGGCCTTCACGCTGGAGGAGCAGCAGACGCTGGTAAAATTGTGCCAGAAGGGGATTCAGGAGCTGGTGAAGCTGCAGAATCAGGTGCTGAAGGGCTGAGCAGAAGAAAATGTTCCGGGAGCTGGCGGCCAGAGCGAGAACGGAAAACCCTGGACCCGCCGGGCACAGGACAAAAGGGGGCTGATTGTTATGAAATTTGTCTTAGCAAGCCATAATAAGGGCAAGCTGAAGGAACTGCAGGCCATTTTGGGCGAGCTGGGGGTGGAGGTGGTGCTCCAGTCCGAGCTGGGGCTGGATCTGGAGCCGGAGGAGACCGGCACCACCTTTGCCGAAAACGCCCGCATCAAGGCCAGAGCGGTGATGGAGGCCAGCGGGCTGCCCGCCATTGCGGATGACTCCGGACTGTGCGTGGACGCGCTGAATGGAGCCCCCGGCGTGTACTCCGCCCGCTACGGCGGTGAAGGGCTAACCGATGAGCAGCGGTATCAGCTGGTGCTCCGGGGCGTGGCGGGACAGTTCCCCAGAACCTGCCGGTTCCAGTGCGCCATCGTCTGCTGCTTCCCCAACGGGGAGGAGCTCAGCGCCAACGGAACCTGCGAGGGCACCGTGGCCTTTACGCCTATGGGCACCGATGGCTTCGGCTACGACCCGATTTTCTTTGTGCCCCGGCTGAAAAAGACCTTTGCTCAGCTGAGTCCCGAGGAAAAAAACGCCATTTCTCACCGGGGCAATGCCCTGCGGGACTTTGCACAGAAGCTGAAGGACTATCTGAACGCATAACAGACAGGGGAGAGAGCAGATATGAAACCCATTGTAATCGGCGTGGCCGGAGGAACCGGCTCCGGAAAATCCACCTTTACCAACCGCCTGAAAGAGGAGCTGAAGGACGACATTTCCGTGCTCTACCACGACAACTACTACAAGCGGCAGGATGACAAGAGCTTTGAGGAGCGCAAGCTCACCAACTATGACCATCCCGACGCGCTGGAGACGGATCTGCTGGTGCAGCATATTCTGGACTTAAAGGCCGGAAAGACCATTTACAGCCCCACTTATGACTATTCGGTGCACAACCGGTCGGACAAGACCATTGAAGTCCAGCCCAGAGGCATCCTGCTGGTGGAGGGGATTCTGGTGCTGCAGGACCCCCGGCTGCGGGAGCTGCTGGACATCAAGATCTATGTGGAGGCTGACGCGGACGAGCGCATCCTCCGCCGTGCCATCCGGGACGTGAAGCAGCGGGGCAGAGACCTGGAGGGCATTTACCGGCAGTACATCACCACGGTGAAGCCCATGCACTACCTGTATGTGGCGCCCACCAAGGCCATGGCGGATATCGTCATCAACAGCGGCATGAACGACGTGGCCTTTGACATGGTGCGCACCAAAATCCGGGTGCTGCTGGGCAAGTAAAAAAACGGAAGGAATCACAATCATATGGAACTGACAAGCAAGCAGCGGGCACAGCTTCGGGGTATGGCAAATACGCTGGAGGTCATTCTGACCATCGGCAAGGGCGACATCACGGACAACGTGGTGGAGTCCGCCAATGACGCGCTGGAAGCCCATGAGCTGATCAAATGCAAGGTGCTGGAGAACAGTATGCTCTCCGCCCGGGAGGCCTGTGAAGAGCTGGCAAAGCGTGCCCACGCCGAGCCGGTGCAGGTCATCGGAAATAAATTTGTGCTCTACCGGCACAGCCGCAAGCTGGGGGAGAAGTGCATCAACCTGGTGCAGCCCAAGCAGCGGAAAACCGCCGGCAGAAAGTATGAGAACAACTGAAACAGTCATTATCGGCGGTTCGGACGGCCCCACTGTCGCCTGGATCACCCGACCAAAAAAACAGCGCAACACCCCACAACCGACACGGAAAGGAAGGCTTACTATGGAATATCCGAAAAGCTGGGAACAGGAAGTTCAGAGCTGGATGTCTGACTCCGGTGAGACGGAAAGCTATATCGTCACCAACGAAGAGGACGGCCCCAAGGTCCACAAGGTAAAGAATGTCAACTGGCTGGCCACCGCCAAGGCCAACTGGCAGAAGCTGGCCGCTGCCGCTGCCGGGGTGGTGCTGGTGACCGGCGCACTGATCTGGCTGCTGCGGAAGCTGACCCGGGAGTGAGCCTATGGCCGGGAAAAACGCAAAAATTACCGTGAAAAAGGGCTGTGTTGATGCCAGGGGGGACAACTGGAGCGTCCTGCTGGGGGGCAGCTGGTTCTGGCTCATCCTTCAGTCCCTGCTGCACCTTGCGGCGTGGAAGAGCAGAAGGAGGCGGATGGGCCATGCGGATCGGAATCTACGGCGGCACCTTTAACCCGCCCCACCTGGGGCATATGGCTGCTGCACGGGATGCCGCCCGGGCGCTGAAGCTGGACAGACTGATCCTGATTCCGGACAACACGCCGCCCCACAAGCAGCTGCCCCAAAACTCCGCCACAGCGGAGCAGCGGCTGGAGATGACCCGGATTCTGGCAGACCGGCTCAGCAGCCGGGAGACCCGGTTTGAGGCCTCCGACATCGAGCTGCGCCGGGAGGGCCGGAGCTACAGCGCCCACACCCTGACGCAGCTGCGGGAGCAGTACCCGCAGGAGGAGCTGTGGCTTCTGATGGGCACGGATATGTTCCTGACGCTGCACCAGTGGTACCGCCCGGACATCATCTGCAAGTGCGCCAACATCGCCGCCTTCGGCCGGGAAAAGGGGGATGAAGCCCGCTTTTCTGAGCAGAAGGAGAAGATGGAGCGGGAGTACGGCGCAAAGGTGGAGATCATCTCCCTGCCCGGACTGGTGGAGGGCTCCTCTACCCAGCTGCGTCAGGCGCTGTCGGAAGGCCGGGGGGAGGACCTGCTGGAGCAGAGCGTCTACGGCTACATCCTCCGAAAGGGCCTGTACGGTGTGAACAAGGATCTGACCAGGCTGTCTCTGCCGGAGCTGAGGGCGGCCTCCTACTCCATGGTGAAAGCCAAACGGCTGCCCCACATCCGGGGCACCGAGGAGGAGGCGGCGCTGCTGGCAAGGCGCTGGGGAGCAGATGAGGAGGATGCCCGGAAGGCGGCTATCCTGCACGACTGCACCAAGTACTGGACACTGGAAGAGCAGTTGCAATACTGTGAAAAATATGGTATTCTTTTAGATCATGCTGAGCGGAATATGCTGCCGCTGCTCCACGCAAAAACCGGCGCCGGAGTTGCCCGGCAGGTGTACGGAATGCCGGAGCACATCTGCGACGCCATTTTCTGGCACACCACGGGAAAGGCGGACATGACGCTGCTGGAAAAGATTCTGTACATCGCCGACTACGCTGAGCCGACCCGAAGCTATGACTGGTGTGCCCGGCTGCGGGAGCTGGTGCTGGAGGATCTGGACGCGGCGGTGCTCTACGGCCTGAATGTAACCATCCGTCACAACCAGGGGAGGCACAATCCTATTCACAGCCGCACGCTGGAGGCCAGGGACTTCCTGCTCCGGCAGGGTGTGAGGGATGTCTGCCCGTTGGAAACAGAATTCCATTGATGTCAATTTTCCCGCAGAAATGAGCCTGCGGAGGTTTCCAGAAGGAGAAAAACTATGGCTGAATCGTTAGAACTGGTAGCTGCCATCGTCAAAGCACTTGACAGCAAGCGCGCGATGAACATGGAAGTGCTCCACACCACCGACGTGACCACCCTGGCGGACTATTTTGTCATGGCTACGGCGGCCTCGTCCACCCAGCTGCGCACCCTGTCCGACGTGACGGAGGAGGCGGCAGAGAAGCTGGGCGAGACCCCCTACAACGTGGAGGGCGAGCGGGAGAGCGGCTGGCGTGTGCTGGACTTCAGCAGCGTTATCGTGCACCTGTTCCTGCCTGAGCAGCGGGAATTCTACAGCCTGGAGCGGCTGTGGCGGGACGCCGAGCAGGTGGACCTGGAGCCCATGCTGGCCAAAGGAGCAGAAGATTGAAGCTGACCAGATTGGGGACAGTGCTGGCTGCCCTGTGTCTGCTGACTGCCTGCGGGGGTCGGCCTAACACAACCCCGGCGGCGGAATCGGCTCCCGGCAGTGTGAGCGCACCGGCAGAGAAAGC
>CAMNOL010000069.1 GCA_946546815.1 uncultured Oscillospiraceae bacterium | reverse complement strand
CCCTCAAAAAGGTGGGGGCCTCCATCGGGATCCCCGCCAGCCGGTTCCACGATCTGCGCCACAGCTACGCCATCAACGCTTTGGCCGCTGGTGACAACGTGAAGAGCATAGCGGACAACCTGGGCCACTACTCCAGCGCCTTCACCATGGACGTGTACGGCGCAACCAGCGAGGCCATGCGCCAGCGTTCCCGCTCCATCATCGATCAGGTGATGGAGGAGGCTCGTACCCCTAAGAAAGAGGCCGCAAAGGGGTAAAAACAGCTGGTAGGGGTAAAAACTGGGGTAAAGCAAAAAGAGCCGCCCGGAAAACATGATGTTCCGGGCGGTTTTCTTATGTAGATATGAGAAAAACGGCCTGAAACGATAACATTTCAAGCCGTTCTCGTTGGTCCGAGTGTTGAGATTCGAACTCAAGGCCTCTTGAACCCCATTCAAGCGCGATACCAAACTTCGCCACACCCGGATATCCAATTCAGTTTGTCGTCTTGGGCCGTGCCCTGTCGACTTGTTTATAATACCACGCACCTATGAAAAATGCAAGCAAAACTTTGTCGTCATTTTGCATAAATTATAAGGCCGTTTATTCCATCGATGAGGTAATATTGTCCAGCCCCAAAGGATCCAACGCCTCACAAAACAACGCAGCTCCCTGAACACATATCAGTTCAAGGAGCTGCAAATGATTTCCGAATCCAGTTCCCAGCCGGGGGCTGTTCCGCCGTTCATCGAACCTTCTCGATCAATGCAACCGCCTGCGCCGCCATGCCGGAGGAATCACCGGTGAAGCCCAGCTTCTCCTCCGTGGTGGCTTTGACGTTGACCCGGTCGGCGGAAATCCCCATATGAGCAGCGATGTTTTCCCGCATCTGGGGGATGTGTGGGGCCAGTTTGGGGCGCTGAGCCACAATGGTGGCATCCACGTTTACCGGCTCATAACCGGCCTCTCGGATGATCTCCATGGTCCTGTCCAGCAGAATCAGGCTGTCGATGTTCTCCAGTGCCGGGTCGTTGTCCGGGAACGCCTTCCCGATGTCGCCCTTTCCGGCAGCGCCCAGCAGCGCATCCATCACCGCGTGAACCAGTACATCTGCGTCAGAGTGGCCCAGTAGCCCCATGGACCAGGGGATGTCGACACCCCCCAGAATCAGCCTGCGCCCTTCCACCAGGCGGTGCACATCATAGCCCTGCCCGATTCTCAACCCTGTTCCTGACATTTCAGAATCGCCTCCCCCATCACCATATCAATCGGCGTGGTAATCTTGATGTTCTCATAAGAACCTTCCGTCAGCGTAACCTTCATCCCCAGCGCTTCAGCGGCGGAGCAGTCGTCGGTAATGGAGATTCCCTTTTCCCTGCAGTGCTGCAGCGCGCCCTTGATAAAATCTGCCTGAAACACCTGGGGCGTCTGAACCGCATACAGTGTGCTCCGGTCCAGCGTCTGTTCCACAACTCCCTTTTCGGCCTTCTTGATGGTGTCCTTCACCGGCACCGCAGGTGCCGCCGCGCCGTTTTTCGCAGCAGCGGTCAGCACCTCTTCCAGAACCTTTTGGGAGACAAAGGGGCGGGCGCCGTCGTGAATCGCCGCCAACTCCGCCTCCGGCGAAATCTCCCTCAGGCCAAGCGCAACAGACTCCGCCCGGTCGGCGCCGCCCTTGACAATGGTCTTCACCTTGCTGATGCCGTACTCTTTGCACAGCGTTCCCACGGGAGTGATCAGGTCCTCCCGGGTGACCACAACAATCTCGTCGATCAGCGGGCAGGCGTCCAGCGCCTGAAGCGTCCAGGCCAGCACCGGCTTCCCCATGAGTTCCGCAGGCATCTTATCAATGCCTTCCATGCGGCTGGCCGTGCCCGCCGCCGGGATCACCGCCGAACAGTAGGGGTGATCTCCCTTGTTCTTCTGAAAGAAACGGGATAAGAATCCTGCCATATTTTTTCCTCCCATCTGCATGGATTGCACGCACAGCAGCATACAATTCCCTGTACAGTCTCAGCTGATGAACCCATGCTATCACATTTTCCGGTAAAACTCAAGGCATATAAAAGCATCCCCCTCCGGTTCGGGAGAGGGATGCAGTTGGATCATTGGTTTATTGAGAGGAATCAGTCCTCGTCCTGAGCCATCTCGCGCAGCAGAGCGCGGCGGGACAGGGAAACCTTCTTCTTCTCGTTGTCGATGTGAGTGATCTTCACGTCGACGGTCTCGCCCTCGGTCAGCTCGTCGCCGGGCTTCTCGATGTGGCGGTCAGCAATCTGGGAGATGTGGATCAGGCCGTCCACGCCCGGAGTGATCTCAGCAAATGCGCCGAAGCTCATCAGCTTGACCACCTTGACGGTAGCGGTGTCGCCCTCCGCATACTGGCTGACGAAGTTGTCCCAGGGGGAGAAATCGGGGTCCTTCATGCTCAGGGAGATGCGCTTCTTGTCAGCGTCAAAGTCGATGACATAGACCTCAACCTTGTCGCCCACGGAGACAGCGTCAGCGGGAGTGTCCAGACGGCTCCAGGACAGCTCGGTGATGTGGACCATGCCGTCCACGCCGCCGATGTCGACAAAGGCACCGAAAGCGGTCAGGCTCTTCACGACGCCTTCGTACTTCTTGCCCTTCTCGATGTTGCTCCAGATCTCCTGCTCCTTGGCCTTGCGCTCAGCGTCAGCCACGGCACGGATGGAGCCGACAACGCGACGGCGCTGACGGTTGAACTCGATGATCTTCATGCGGGCAGTGGTACCCACCAGGCCAGTGGTGGGCTCGCCGCGGCGCAGGCCGGTCAGAGAGGTGGGGATGAACACGCGGACGCCCTTGATGTTGGCAACCACGCCGCCCTTGTTCTCTTCGCGGATCAGGCCCTCGACGACCTCGCCGGTCTCCTTGGCGTTCTCGATGGCTTCCCAGTTCTTGTTGGCATCCAGACGCTTCTTAGACAGGGTGACAATGCCGTCCTGATCGTTGACGCGCATGACCTGTGCTTCGATCTCGTCGCCGACCTTGACCACATCCTCGACCTTGACGCTGGAATCGTCAGAAAACTCGCTCAGGGGGATGGAACCAGTATGCTTGGTTCCCAGCTCAACCTGGATCTCAGTGGGAGTGATATTCACAACAGTGCCAGTCACCTTTTCTCCTGTATATAGAGTCTTGATCGATGCCTCCAGCATTTCAGCAAAGGACTCCTCGATCTCCATTTTTTCTTCACTCATGGTATTTACAACCTCCTTTATTATCCACCCGGGTGTGGAAGCACCCGCGGTGATTCCAACAGACGCCCCGCATTTTACCGCGTTCAACGGCAGCTCTGATGCCTGTTCGATCCAGAAAACATGACTGCAATGCTGCTCGCACAGTTCGGCCAGGTGCCGGGTGTTGGAGCTTTTATGATCTCCTATGACCACCATGACCTCGCAGTGCTGCGCCAGAAATTCCGCTTCTGACTGGCGATTATACGTAGCATTACATATTGTATCAAATATTTCCCCATTTGTACAGTGTTTTTTTGCAATTTCCACACATTTTTTCCAGACTTCTTTGTTTGCCGTGGTCTGGGAGACCATGCGGATGGGCAAATTACACCGATTTTGTTCGCTTTTCAGCCAATTCTCCAGCTCTTCTGCGGATTCCAGGATGACTGCGTCCTCACACCACCCCGCTGTGGCCATGACCTCCGGGTGATTGCGCCGGCCGATGATGATGAGCTTCTGTCCCTTCTCTCCGGCCTCCGCAGCAAGCTGGTGTATTTTGGCCACCTTGGGGCAGGTGGTGTCGATGATGGTCCTGCCCTTCAGCGCCTCGTAAACCGCCCGGCTTTCGCCGTGGGAGCGGATGAGCACCGAGGCGCCCTCGGGCACCTCCTCCAGGGAGGAGACGCAGCCCATGCCCTTTTTGCGCAGCTCGTCCACCACCAGGGCGTTGTGGATGATGGGGCCCAGCATGACGCAGGGACGGCCGCTGGCGGCCTCCTGTTCCCCCAGCATCACCGCCCGCTGCACACCTCCGCAGAAGCCGGCGTATTTTCCAAGGGTGATGTTCACTTGCTCTCTTCCTCCAGTGCGTAAATGCGTCTGAGCAGCTCATTGGCCGCCGCCTCCAGCTCTGCGCCGGTGGGGCGCTTTCCCGCAGGCCGGATCACATAGGGCTCGCCGATGACAATGGTGGTGCGGCGGAACACCCGCTTTTTCCGGGTCATGAACATGGGCACCAGCGGCGCGCCGGTCTTCATGGCCAGCATCACCGCCCCGGTCTTTGCCTGGCCCTGGGTGTCCGCTTTGACCCGGGTTCCCTCCGGGAACATCAGCAGCGGGTAGCCGTCCTTCAGCACCTTCAGCGCCTTTTTGATGGCTCCGATGTCCGCGTTGCCCCGGTCCACGCCAAAGGTACCTGCGGCGTCAAAGATTTTGCCCACCACCGGGATCTCCATCAGGGACTTTTTCGCCATGATCCGCATGGGGTGCTTCTTTGTCACCGCAAAGCAGGCCATGGGAGGGTCCAGATTGGAGTTGTGGTTGGGACAGATGATGCAGGCGCCGTCGGGAATCCGCTCCCGGTGCAGCGTCCGGATGGGAAAGGGAATGTTGTAAAAGGGCCAGATCACCGTGTACAAAATCCGGAAGTTCCGGCTCTCCTGCTCCCTGGTGCGCACCTTTTTCTTTTCGTCCTTCTTTGCCGGGACAGGCTTCTTGTCCTCTGCCATTCCGCTCACATCCTCTCCCGAATGGTGTTCAGTAGCAGCTGATAGCTCTGCTCCAGATCGCAGTGGGTGGTGTCCACCAGCACCGCATCCTCCGCCTGACGCAGAGGGGCCACCGGGCGGTTGATATCGTTCTCATCCCGCTGGATCACGTCCTTCAGCACCTCGTCCAGGGTGATCTGCTCCCCCTTCTCCACCAGCTCCTTCCAGCGGCGCTCAGCCCGGGCCTCCGGGGCGGCGGTGAGGTAGATCTTGATCTGGGCATCGGGGAGCACCACGGTGCCGATGTCCCGTCCGTCCATCAGGATGCTTTTGGTGCGGCCCAGCGCCCGCTGCTGCTCCAGCAGGAACGCTCGAACCTCCGGGATGGCGGAGACAGCGGAGGTGTACATGGAGATCTCAGAGGTGCGGATCAGTCCGGAGACGTTCTCCCCGTTCAGCAGCATCTGCTGGGTGCCGTCCTCGCCGTAGATCATATCCATGTGAATCTCCGGCAGCAGGGACTTAATGGTCTCGCTGTCAGACTTGTCCACGCCCTTGCGGTAAGCGTACAGGCTCACCGTGCGGTACATGGCTCCGGTGTCCACATAGACAAAATTCAGCTCCTGTGCCAAACGCTTGGCCAGGGTGCTCTTTCCGGCTCCGCTGGGGCCGTCAATGGCAATATTGATGATATCTGACATAGGTTCGATTCCCTTTCCTCTTCTCTGAACCGTGTTCAGGATTCTGCAGCGGCGGCCAGTCCCGCCGCACAGCCCGTGGCCCAGGCGGCCTGCAGGTTGAAGCCGCCGGTGTACCCGTCGATGTCCAGCACCTCTCCGGCAAAATACAGGCCGGGGAGCAGCTTGGACTCCATGGTGGTGGGGTTCACCTGGCTGAGCTTCACGCCGCCGGTGGTGACAATGGCCTCGCTCACCGGACGGGTGCCGGTGATCTCCAGCCGGAAGGCCTTCAGCTCCTCCAGCAGGCGGCGGCGCTGGGGCCGGGTGATGTCGTGGACCTTGCACTGGGGTGGGATTTCCGTCCGCTCCACCATCACCGGGATCAGCAGCCGGGGCAGCAGGCCCCCCAGCACATTCTGAAACTCCCGGTTTGGATTCTCTCCGAAATCCCGGAGAATGCGTTCGTCCAGCTGCTTTTCCTCCAGCGCAGGCTTGAGGTCTATTATAGCAGAAAATTGGTTCTTGTCAAAGTCCCGCAGGTGGGCGCTGGCGGAGAGGATCAGCGGTCCGGACAGGCCGAAATGGGTGAAAAGCAGCTCGCCAAACTGGTCAAACACCACCTTTTTCTTCTGGTTTTTGATGCGCAGACGGATGTTCCGCAGGGACAGGCCCATCATTTTTTCACACTCATCTCCGGCAACGGTCAGCGGCACCAGAGACGCCCTTGGCTCCACCACCCTATGCCCGGCCTGTTCTGCCAGCCGGTAGCCGTCTCCGGTGGAGCCGGTGGCCGGATAGGACACGCCGCCGGTGGCCACGATGACCGCCTCTCCCCTCAGCCGCTTTCCGCTCTCCAGCACCACCCCGGCGACCCGCTGGTCCTCTGTCAGCAGCTCCTTCGCTCTGCCGTGGAGGATGGTGACCTTGTTTCGGCGCAGCTCATACAGCAGCGCGTCGATGATGTCCGCCGCCCGGTCGGACACCGGGAACACCCGGTTCCCCCGCTCGGTTTTCAGCGCCACACCCAGGCCGTTGAAGAACTCCTTGGTCTTTTCCGGTGGGAACCGGTTCATGGCGCTGAACAGAAATTTTCCCCCGGTGGGGTAATGTTTCAACGCCTCGGCGGCGGCGCAGTCGTTGGTCACGTTGCACCGCCCCTTTCCGGTGATGTAGAGCTTGCGCCCCACCTTTTCGTTTCGCTCCACCAGCGTCACGGCGGCGCCGGCCCCGGCGGCCTGAATCGCCGCCATCATTCCGGCGGCACCGCCGCCGATGACAATGATCTGTTTCAAAAAAAGCTCCTCTCCCCTCGGCGCGATACGCCGCGCCCTTCTCATGAAAAATGCCGGAACCAGCCCCGGTCAGCACTGATTCCGGCAATCGTTATTCACTCTTCTCAGCGGTCTTCTCGTACTCGTCGTACTCAGACCAAATCCGCTCCAGCTCGCTCAGCGTCGTTTCCAGCTGCTCGCTGCGGATGCGGCTTACCGCCACGATCAGCGCGTTGACCAGACTCAGAGGCGCCACCAAAGAGTCCACAAAGGAGGCCATATCGCTTTTCGCCAGCAGGGTGATATCCGCGTACTCTGTCAGCGGAGCGGTCCTGCTGTCGGTGATGGCGATCACCGTCGCTCCCTGGTCCTTCACATACTTCATCGCCTTCACCGTCCGCCGTGAGTAGCGGGGGAAGGACAGGCCGATGAAGACGTCCCCCTCATGCACCCGCATCACCTGCTCGAACACCTCGCTCATGGCATTGGTGTCCACCCGGGTGACATTGTCAAACATAAAGCGCAGGTAGTAGCTGAGAAAATCCGCCAGCGCCCCGGCGGAGCGCACACCCATGATGTACACCCGGCTGGCATTGGCCAGCTTCCTCACCGCCTGGGTGAAGCTCTGCTGATCGGTGTCCTCCAGCGTCATGCGGATCTTTTCAATGTCCGACTGCATCACCATGGACATCACGTCGTGGTTGCCGATGCGGTCCTTGGACACCTCGATGCGCTGAATGGAGGTGAGCTTGCTGCGAATCATTTCCTGCAGCGTTTTCTGCATACTGGGGTAGCCGTCAAAGCCCAGCTCCGCTGCAAAGCGCACCACCGTAGATTCACTGACGTTCACGGTCTTTCCCAGCCTGCTGGCGGTCATAAACGCTGCCTTGTCGTAAGAACTCAGAATATAATTGGCGATTTGCTTCTGTCCTTTGGAAAACCCGGACATATTGTCCTGGATCAGGGACAGGATATCGTTTGTCATAGTGTTCCGCTCCTCATGCCCGTCTGTGAAGGCGGGTCGTTTGCTTTTTCTATCATAATCGTTCCGGAACGGAAATGCAAGGTGTTTTTGCAGGATTATTTTCTTCACCTTGCATTCTTCACTTTACGTTATCCCCAGATCCTTTCGTTCCTCCGGGGTAAGCCAGCGCCATTGGCCGCTTTTCAGTTCCCCCAGTGCAAGAGCGCCTTCCCGGATTCTTCGCAGCCGGTGGACCTTCAGCCCGCAGGCGGCGCACATATTCCGCACCTGGCGGTTCTTGCCCTGGTGGATGGTGACGGACAGCAGCGACGAGCCGGCTCCGTCTCCGGGCAGCACCCTGACCCTGGCTCCCAGATAGTGCACGCCCTTGACCGTCATGTCCCGCCGGAGCTTTGGCACAGCGGACTCCACATCCCCGGTGACCCGGACCAGGTACTCCTTCTCCACCCTGTGGCTGGGATGGGTCAGGCGCTGGGTCAGCGCGCCGTCGTTGGTCATCAGCAGCAGGCCCTCGGAGTTCAGATCCAGGCGTCCCACCGGGTACACCCGGACGCCGCAGTCCTCCACCAGCTGCGCCACGGTCTTCCGTCCCTGCTCGTCTGACAATGTGGTGACGTAGCCCCGGGGCTTATTCAGCATCAGGTAAACCCGCTGTTCCTCCCCGGCCAGGCGCACCCCGTCAATGGCGATGAGGTCCCGCTCCGGGTCAGCCCGCTGCCCCAAAACAGCAGGGACGCCGTTCACTGTCACGCGTCCCTGCCGGATATACGTCTCTGCTGCCCGGCGGGACAGAACCCCCCGGGCAGAAATGATCTTTTGCAGCCGTTCCATCTCAGTCCGCCTGCTCCGAACGGGCATAGATCAGGTTGGTGCTTCCGATTTTGTGTCCCTTCAGGTAGAAGTCCGCCACGCCGGCCACGCCGCCTTCTTCAGGCGCCTCTACCCGGTCCGGCAGCGTCAGCCGCAGGGAGACCTTCCGGGTGTCCCCCTTGGAAAGGGGATAGGAAAAGCTGTTCTCAGCGTTCAGGCAGAAGCGTTCGCCGGTGGCTTCGTCGCTGAGCACGGACAGGGTCCTGCCCTCCTGGCACAGGGTGCGGGGGGGATATTTGTCCAGCGCCCAATCTGCCACGCGGATATGGTCATTGAAGTCGTCAGAGTCGTTCAGCGTGCAGATCACCACCCGCTGGCCGGAATCCGGGTCCTCAAAGCAGGACACCAGCGTGCGCCCGGCCAGGGTGGTCCAGCCGGTCTTGATGCCCACGCAGCGGGAGTCCCTGTCCAGCAGCCGGTTGTGGTTCTCAATGGCCCAGCCGTCCTCCGTCTCGATATAGTTGGTACCCACCACTTTGGCAAAGAGCTTGTTGCCCATGGCGACCCGGCCCAGCAGGCACATATCGTAGGCGGTGGAGTAGTTGCCCTCGTCCACCAGGCCGTTGGGGTTGCCGTACAGGGTGTCGGTCATGCCGATCTCCTGGGCCTTCTCGTTCATCATCTTCACAAAGGACTCCTCGTCCCCGCCGATGGTCTCCGCCAGCAGCATGGCCGCGTCGTTTCCGCTGCGGAGCATGGTGCCGTAGATGCAGGACTCCAGCGTGATCTTATCCCCCACTTCCATATACAGGGAGCTGCCGTCCTCCTTGTTGGCCCGTTCCGAGCAGGTCAGCACCTTTTGCAGGTCCTCCTCACTGCTCAGCTCGCAGGCCAGGTAGCCGGTCATGATCTTGGTGATGCTGGCGATGGGCCGCTGCTCGTGGTCGTTGTCCTCGTACAGGATCCGTCCGGTGTCCACATCCATCACGCAGGTGCTGGTGGCCGCCGTGTCGATGGCAAAAGCGGTGCTGCCCATGGCGCATATCAGCGCAAAAGCCAGCACAAGGGCCAGCAGTTTGTTTCTCCGATTCATGCTCAATCAAACACCTCTGTTTTCCATTGCTGCTTGGGAAGGACTGATTCAATCTCTCGGATGGCTGGGCGAGGATATTTTTCGTCCAGATAGTGACCAGATTCC
>CAMNOL010000068.1 GCA_946546815.1 uncultured Oscillospiraceae bacterium | reverse complement strand
CCGATCTTTACGCAGCCTTGCAGAAAGGAGCTGCCAAACTCTCTGCCTTTGCCTCTATCATTGAGGGACTTCAGCAGAAGGCGGAAGAGCTGGAGCTGACGGAGTTTTATGACCAGGTGCTGCAGGATACCGGCTATCTCGCTGCACTGGAGTCGAAAAACACCATGGAGAACCGCAGCCGTATTGAGAACGTGAAGGAGCTGAGATCCTCCATCCAGGGATATCTGGAAAACACCGAAGACGGCGACCTGGAGGG
The DNA here is from genome assembly GCA_946546815.1 of uncultured Oscillospiraceae bacterium. Classification (GTDB taxonomy): domain Bacteria; phylum Bacillota; class Clostridia; order Oscillospirales; family Oscillospiraceae; genus Onthomonas. The sequence continues at coordinate 9,389 of CAMNOL010000068.1, read as the reverse complement.
ATTTCTGGACGAGGTGGCACTGTACACCGATCTGGACAGCGTGGATTCTGACCAGGACTGTGTGACCATTATGACGATGCACTCGGCCAAGGGACTGGAATTCCCCGTGGTCTTTGTGGTCGGCGCGGAAGAGGGCATTTTCCCCGGGATGCGGGTCATCGGCGACAATGACGAGATGGAAGAGGAGCGGCGCCTTTGCTATGTGGCGCTGACCCGGGCCAAGGAACGGCTGTACATCACCCACGCCAAACAGCGGATGCTCTTCGGCCATACCACCAACAACAAAGCGTCCCGCTTCCTGAAGGAGATTCCGGAGGAATATCTGGAAACGACCAAACGGGAGCTGACTGAATCTGACCGGGAGTACGGCGGACGGTGGCGGGACAGCCAGCACTTTTCCGGTGGAGAACGTCAGCGCAGCGGCAACCGCTACGGCACCACAGGGGGAGGGCGAAGCGTCTACTCCCGGCAGCGGTCCCAGCGCGTCAACGATGGCAGGCCTATGGGCGGCGGCATCACTGTGAACCACACCAAGGCCCTCACCGGGACGCCGGCTTACGCGGCCCAGTTCAACCTGCTGAGCCAGTTCAAGAAGGGCGACATGGTGGAGCACAGCGTGTTTGGCAGAGGAATGATCGTCAGCATCCTGCCCATGGGCGGCGATGCGCTGGTGGAAATCGCCTTTGACGGTGTGGGCAGCAAGCGGCTGATGCTGAAGGCTGCCACCCAGCACATGAAGAAAGCAGAAGCAGAAGAATCGTAACTTCCAACGGCATCCGGAACTCCGGGTGCCGTTCTTTTGCTGATAGGCCGTTCTTTCTCCAACGCCCCATCATAAAATAGCCTTCAGACTGGCAGGACGTTCCCTGTTATCACCTGGGAGGAGGAGATAGGTGCGCGATTCGTGACAGAAATCCTCCAAAATCGGGGGAAACAGAGAACAAAAGCGGAAAAAGAAAAAGTCTTGAAAGAATTATCAAACAGGTATTGTATTCCCTTCTTTTTTTCAGTATAATAAGCTGACTAAAATACAGTCATTTTGCACTGACCACTGGTCATATTTGGACGCTTACGGAGCAGGAACAGGACGGATGCTCCAGGCTGAACCCGGTTCGGAGCGCCAGACACCACGGAAGGGTCAGCGCGTGAAGAAGCAGAATCAATACAAGAAGGGAGGACCGCATATGACCAACCAGTTGCCCTGGAAAGGGTTCTGTCCTGCGCATCTGCTGGTGCCGCAGAACTGTGATATGAAAAAATGGAGTGTGGTGGCCTGCGATCAGTACACCTCCCAGCCAGATTACTGGCACAGGGTGGACGCCTTTATCGGAGACGCGCCATCATCAAGAAAAATGATCCTGCCTGAGGTGTTCCTTGGGGAAGGACATATGCTGGAAGACAGCCAGAAAGCCAACGAAACCATGCTGAAGTATCTGGACGAGGGACTGTTCCGCAGGTGCCCGGACGCCATGATCTACGTGGAACGGTGGCTGGCCAACGGAAAGCTGCGGCGGGGCATCGTCGGCAGCGTGGACCTGGAACAGTACGACTACAAAGGCAGTGAACTGCCGCTGATCCGTGCGACAGAGGGGACGGTTTTGTCCCGGATTCCGCCGCGAATGTCTGTCCGACGCAACGCGGAGCTGGAGCTGTCCCATGTGATGCTGCTGGTGGACGACCCGGAGCACCGTGTCATTGAGCACCTGACCTACGAAACCGAGGAGATGGAGCTGCTGTATGACTTCGACCTGATGGAAAACGGCGGCCACATCACCGGCTATCTGCTCACCGATGAGCAGAAGGAGGACGTCTGCGAGCTGCTCAACCAGCTCAATGACCCCGAGCTCTTTGCGGAAAAATACGATGCGCCCAATATGCCGGTGATGCTCTATGCGGTGGGGGACGGCAACCACTCTCTGGCCACCGCCAAAGCCATTTATATGGAGAAAAAAGAACAGCAGCCGGAGCTGGACTGGAAGCGGCATCCATCTCGCTACGCCATGGTAGAGCTGAACAACCTCCACGATGCGTCCCTGGAATTTGAGGCCATTCACCGGGTGTACTTTAACACGGACCCGGAGCGGCTGCTGGATGAGCTGCTGCACTACTATCCCGACACCCACGAGGGAGCCGGCGAGGGCCACACCTTCCACTATATCTGGGAGAAGGGAGAAGGGGACATCACGGTGGCGCATCCTGATGCACAGCTTGCGGTTGCGGCGCTGCAGGGCTTCCTGGACTATTACACCGCCAAGTACCCGGGACAGGGCTATGTGGACTATGTCCACGGCGAGGACGTCACCCGGGAGCTGGGGCGCCAGCCGGGCAACATCGGGTTCCTGCTTCCCGCCATGAAAAAGGAGCAGCTGTTCCGCGGCGTGATTCACGACGGAGCGCTTCCCAGAAAGACCTTCTCAATGGGAGAAGCCCATGACAAGCGATTCTATCTGGAGGCGAGACAGATCAAATGAACCGACTGACAGAAAAAGCCTATGCAAAGCTGAACCTGACACTGGATGTGCTGGGAAAGCGTGAGGACGGCTACCATGAGCTGAAAATGGTCATGCAGTCTGTGTCCCTGTGCGACTATGTGACGCTGAACATGACCGCCGAACCCGGAATCCGCCTGTCTACGGAATGGGGGTTCCTGCCCACTGACGGGAGAAACATCGCCGTTATCGCAGCCAATGTGTTTGCCCAAGCCGCGGATGTGAATCTCAGCGGCTTGGAGATCCACCTGGAGAAGCACATTCCGGTCTGTGCCGGCACCGCAGGAGGCAGCAGCGACGGAGCAGCTGTGCTGCGGGGCCTGAACCGGCTGTGCGGCACCGGGTTCTCCCTGGAAGAGCTGGCGAAGATGGGAGAGCAGGTGGGTTCCGACGTGCCCTATTGCGTACTGGGGGGCACCAAACTGGCGGAGGGCCGGGGCGAAGTTCTGACGCCGCTGCCTGCCCTGCCGGACTGCTTCATCGTCATGTGCAAGCCTGCCTTTGCCGTCTCCACCGGGGAGCTGTTCCACAAGGTGGACGCTGTCAAGATCCGCTGCCGGCCCAACACTGCAGGCGTGATTCAGGCGCTGGAGCGGCAGGATCTGGGCGGTGTGGCGCGGCAGATGTACAACGTCTTTGCAGACGCGCTGCCTGCCAACCGCGCCGCTGTGGTGGCTGACATTCAAAATGCCATGATCCAGCGGGGCGCGCTGGGCGCCTGCCTGTCCGGCACCGGACCCACCGTGTTCGGCATCTTTGAGGATGAGGGGCTGGCAAAAGCGGCTGCAGCCGAGCTGAAGGAGAATTACAGGGAGACCCATCTGGTCCGTCCGGTCTGATTGCGTACTGATTTCCAGAAGCTGTGAATAAAACAGAACAACACCGTCCATACTGTAGGGAATCTGCATTTGGACGGTGTTTTTATGACTTATTTGAGAAAAACTGCGGTGGCAGCCGTTTTGTGCTGTTCCATGCTGCTGAGCTTCAGCTGGGCCGCCTGTCAGCAGACCAGCCTGGCTTCCCGGCTGGTGCGGCTGCACGTGGTGGCAAATTCCGACACGCAGGCGGATCAGCGTCTGAAGCTGCAGGTACGGGACGCGGTGCTGGAGCGCTGCGGTGCATTGCTGGAGGGGGAGACGGATCTGTCTCAGGCAAAGCACCGCCTCTCGGAATCTCTGACCGAGCTCGCCGCCGCCGGGGAGGCTGTGGTACAGCAGCGAGGGTTTTCCTACCCCGTGTCGGTGCGCATGGAGTACGCTTCCTTCCCTCAGACGGAGTATGAGGGGTTTGCCCTGCCTGCAGGGGCGTATCAGGCGCTGCGGGTGGAAATCGGAGCCGCGGAGGGACACAACTGGTGGTGCGTGCTGTTTCCCTCCCTCTGCCTGACCCCTGCCAGTGAGCTGAGCGAAACCGCCATGGCAGAGGGGCTGACAGAGCAGGACATCGCCCTGATGACCCGGGACGGCGCGGAATATGAAATCCGATTCCGGTGTGTAGAGCTCTGGGAGGAGCTGAGAGAAACCGTCACCGGCAAAAGACAGTGAACAAAGGGAACCGGCTGCTGCCGGTTCTATTTTTATGCCTGTCCACATAGATTGTCCCAGAACAGAAGGAGAGGATCAGCCATGACAACGCCATTGGAACAGGCTGCGATGATCCTGCCCCAGACCCTGCGGGAGCCGCTGCTCGCCGGCTTTTCTGACGCGGAAGAGCTGCACCTGAGGGCAGGCAGGCCTTTTACAGCAGCGGGGGAGGAGGGAACCGAGCGCCCGGTGCTTCGCTGCGGCAGGCCGATTCTGCTGACCGGGGCAGAGCTGCGGATGACGCTGGAGCTCGCCACCCGGGCCAGCTACCATGCGGCGGAGCACAAACTGTGCGCCGGTTTCCTGCCGCTGCGGGGCGGACACCGGCTGGGCATTACCGGTACTGCAGACGTTCGCAGCGGAGCGCTGCACGGGTATCAGACCCTGTCCTCCCTGTGCCTTCGCATCGCCCATCCCATCCAGAATATGGGGGAGGAGACAGCAAGGCAGATTTTTACTCAGAAAACACCCCTGTCCGCGTTGATCCTGTCTCCGCCGGGCAGGGGAAAGACCACGCTGCTGCGGGAACTGGTTCGTCTTGCCTCAGACCGGTATGGATTCCGGGTTGGACTGGCAGACGAACGGGGAGAGCTTGCCGCCCTTTGGAACGGAGTGCCCCAATTCAACGTGGGGGAGCGTACCGATGTGATGGATGGCTGTCCCAAGGCGGCTGCGCTGCAGGTGCTGCTGCGCACGATGAATCCCCAACTGTTGGCGGCGGATGAAATCACCGCTCCGGAGGACATCGCGGCGCTCTCTGCGGCGGCCAACTGCGGGGTTCCGGTGCTGGCCACCGCCCACGGCAGCAGCCTGGATGAACTGCGCCGGCGTCCCCTGTACCGAAAGCTGCTGGAGGAGGGGATCTTTCGGCAGGTGGTGCTGATCACACGGGACCAGTCGGGGCGGCATTATGAGGTGAGGAGTGTGGAAGATGGTTAAGCTCGCCGGAGCCATCTTTGTATTGACGGGAAGCTGGCTGGTGTCCGTTCAGAAGGTCGCACAGGAGCGCCGACACATCCGCCAGCTGAACGGGCTGAGCGCCGGGCTGGAGGCCATGCGGCGGCAGCTGCTGCTCTGCGCGGCTCCTATGGAGGAGCTGCTCCTCAGCGCTGAGCGCTGCGGCGGAGACCGGATCAGCGGCTTTTTTCAGGCAATTTCCCTGTCTGAACTGGAAAAAAAGCCATTTGCGGTACAGTGGGACAGTGCAGCAGAGGCTGCTGAGCTGCTGCTGACGGAGGAAGAACGCCGGACGCTGTCTGAAGCCGGTCAGGTGCTGGGACAGGCCGGGCTGGAGGAACAGTGCGCCTGTCTGCAGGCTGCGGCAGAAGCCCTCCGGACCAGGGCGAAGGAACGGGCGCAAAATCTGGCACAGAACCGGCGGCTGTGGTACACGCTGTCCGCATCAGCGGGACTGCTTGCCGTAGTGACGCTGCTTTAACAAACTCGTACGGAGGACGAAGAGAGCGCATGGACGTTGATCTGATTTTTAAAATTGCCGCCATCGGCATTCTGGTGTCCGTGCTGAATCAGGTGCTGACCCGTTCCGGCCGGGACGAACAGGCCACCATGGTCACGCTGGCAGGTCTGGTGGTGGTGCTGATGATCGTGGTGCAGGAGATCAGCGAGCTGTTCGAGCTGGTCAAGGTGCTGTTCCACCTGTGATGCCGTCTGTTTTTCAGCTGACCTCTGCGGCTGTGATCTGTGCGGTGCTGATGCTGGTGCTGCGTTCCCGCTCCGGGGAATTTGCCCTGCTGCTGAGCCTGATGGTCTGTGCGCTGTTGGGGATCGCCGCGCTGCGGGGCCTGAACACCCTGCTTCAGCTGATGGAGCAGCTGGCGTCTCTGGCCCAGGTGGATGCCCTGCTGCTGGGCCCGCTGCTGCGCACGACGGGCATCGCGCTGATTACCGGCATCGGAGCGCAGCTTTGCCGGGACGCAGGGGCGGGAGGCATCGCCATGACACTGGAGCTGTGCGGAGGACTGTGCGCCATTTACGCGGCCCTTCCGCTGATTCAGGCGGTGTTTGATATGCTGCGGGAGTTGATATGAGAAGACGATTTTGGATTCCGGCGATGGTTTTGCTTTGCCTGCTGTTCTGCTTCCCCATGCGGTGCCGGTCTGTCGATGTGACCCAGGCACAGTGGGACAGCATTGACACCCGTGCACTGGAGGAAGCCGCCTCTGATTCCGGAATGGAGCTTCGTCTGGATGAGGGGTTCACCCTGAACAGCGGACTGGCCGGATTAAAGGAGCAGCTGCTGTCCCAGTTGGAAACAGCTTTGAAGCGGGCGGCCCGCACCGCGCTGGTGCTGCTGCTGGCGGTGCTGTTCAGTGAGATTGCGGGGACACTGGGGGTGTTTGTGCGTTCCGGGGACAGCGCTGCCACGCTGGTGGGGGTGGCGGCGGTGACAGCGGTTTCCGCTGCGGATGTCACCTCTTTGATGGGGCTGGGACGGCAGGCGGTGGACAACATCTGGACCTTTTCCAACCTGCTGATCCCAGTGATGACGGCTTGCTCCGCCGCCGGTGGCTCCCTCACCGGAAGCACCGCCCGTCAGGTGGCTACGTTTATTTTTGCGGATCTGCTGGTGACGCTGATGGACAAGCTGCTGATCCCGATGATGTACCTGTACACAGCGGCTTGCGCCGCCTCCGCTGCGGTGGAAAACCGGGGACTGGACGAAATTGCAAAAACGCTGAAGTGGTCGGTGACCACAGTGCTGACCACGCTGCTGCTGGCCTTCACCGGATACCTGTCCCTCACCAGCGCGGCGGCGGCGGGCATCGACGCGGTGAAGCTGCGGCTGACCCGGACCGTGATTTCCAGCATGATCCCGGTGGTGGGCGGCATCCTGTCCAACGCCACGGAGACGGTGCTGTCCGGTGTCGGGGTGCTGAAAAGCGCCGTCGGGTCCTTCGGAGCGGTGGTGGTCATCGGAATTTGTATCACGTCCTTTCTCCGGCTGGGGGTTCAGTATTTGATGTACCGTCTGGCAGCGGTACTGGCGGCGGTGCTCAGCGGCAGCCGTGTGGCCCGGCTCATCGGGGACATCGCCTCAGCCTTCGCGCTGATGCTGAGTATGACAGGGACTGCGGCGCTGCTGGTGATGATCTCTATTTTCGCCACGCTGGCGGTGGCAACCGGGTAAACTGTTCAAAAAATCACCCCGTTGGGGAAATAAAACCGAACCAATTAAAACGGACAATAGACAAACACCCGCCGATGCAGGAGAGTAAAAGTACTGGTGAGAGGGCTTGTTTCGTATTGCCTGATAAATGCAGTGTACAACGGGATCAGCATTGATACATAGTCCTGTGTCGGATCGATATCGATTCAAATTCGGCAAAAAACTGTGCAGGGGCGTCATTCCTGGAACTGACGCTTCTGTTCATTCAGAAACAGATTCACAACAGGGGGGAGTGACCAGGGGACAGGTTATCACGACTGCAACGGACGCTGAGCTGATTTCATTTGCAGATAAAGCACGCTGAAGGCCGGTCAGAGACAGCATGAGAGACATCTCTGCGAAAGCAACAGAAACAGACAGCGCCTGCGGGGGCTGTTTTTTCATGATGCCATCATCGGAACACTCAGTGCGGCCTTTTGCCAAATGCAGGAAAAAGGCTGCACCGTGAAGCCCTTGACAAAGGCGGTCAACATGGTTAGACTAATGACATAAACGTTAAAACTTTAACAATGTCACTGGACAAAAGTGAGAGTTCTTCTCCGTTTCAGACAATTGACAAGACAATGTTAAAATTTTAACATACTTGTTAAAGAATTAACAAAGTCAATCAGGCGCTGACCGGCGTTGTCACTCTCTCTTTTCGATCCCACAAGGAGGAAACAACATGGAACCGAAAGCCTATCCCATCATCGACAGCGTGGAGACCCTTAAGGAAGGGCTGGCTCGTGTGCGTGCCGCCCAGCAGAAGTTCTCCACCTACACCCAGGAGCAGGTGGACCGCATCTTCCGTGCCGCCGCAGCAGCCGCCGACCAGGCCCGTGTACCCCTGGCCAAGCTGGCCGTAGAGGAGACCGGCATGGGCGTGGTGGAGGATAAGATCCTCAAGAATCACCTGGCCGCCGAGTACATCTACAACGCCTACAAGAACACCAAAACCTGCGGTGTGATTGAGGAGGATCGTGCTTACGGCGTGCGCCGCATCGCCGAGCCCATCGGCGTGGTGGGCGCTGTCATTCCCACTACGAACCCCACCTCCACCGCCATTTACAAGTGCCTGATTGCCTTGAAAACCCGCAACGGCGTGCTCATCAGCCCCCATCCCCGTGCCAAGAAGTGCACCGCAGAGGCCGCTAAGGTGGTGCTGGAGGCAGCCGTCGCCGCAGGCGCTCCCGAGGGCATCATCGACTGGATCGACGTGCCCAGCCTGGAGATGACCAACCTGCTGATGCGGGAGTCCGACATCATTCTGGCCACCGGCGGCCCCGGCATGGTGAAGGCCGCCTACAGCTCCGGCAAGCCCGCTCTGGGCGTGGGCGCAGGCAACACCCCCGTCATCATCGACAACACCGCCGACATCCGGCTGGCGGTCAACTCCATCATCCACTCCAAAACCTTCGACAACGGCATGATCTGTGCCTCCGAGCAGTCGGTGATTGTCCACAAGGACATCTACGATGAGGTACGCCGCACCTTCGCTGCTCAGGGCTGCTACTTCCTCAAGGGCGACGAGATCGACAAGGTCCGCAAGACCATCCTGATCAACGGCGCACTGAACGCCAAGATCGTGGGCCAGAAGCCCGCCACCATTGCCGCCCTGGCCGGCGTCACCATTCCCGAGTACACCCGGGTGCTCATCGGCGAGGTGGAGAGCGTGGACATTTCTGAGGAGTTTGCCCACGAGAAGCTGTCCACCGTCCTGGCCATGTACAAGGCCGAGGACTTCCAGGACGCACTGGACAAGGCCGAGCACCTCATCGCCGACGGCGGCATGGGCCACACCTCTGCCATCTACCTGAACGCCAACACGGAGCAGGCCAAAATTGCCGAGTTTGGCGAGCGAATGAAGACCTGCCGCATTCTGGTGAACACCCCCGCCTCCCACGGCGGCATGGGCGACGTGTACAACTTCAAAATGCCCGTAGCCTTCACCCTGGGCTGCGGCACCTGGGGCGGCAACAGCGTCAGCGAAAACGTCCAGGTGAAGCACCTGCTGAACGTGAAAACTCTGGGCGAGAGGAGAGAGAATATGCTGTGGTTCCGTACACCGGAAAAGGTGTATTTCAAGCGGGGCAGCCTGCCCCAGGCCCTCAACGAGCTGCGGGACGTGATGGACAAAAAGCGCGCCTTCGT
>CAMNOL010000067.1 GCA_946546815.1 uncultured Oscillospiraceae bacterium | reverse complement strand
ACCCGGGCAGAGACAAATGTGGAAAAGGTGATCGGCGCCGCCGGGTGCTGAGAGCTTAGGGAAACACTGATTCAATCAAGCTACGGCGTCTGGACGGTCTATTTCTCGCCCAGCCATCCGAGAGATTGAATCAGTCCTTCCCCGGAAAAGAACTCCGCCCCCGGAGAGGGGACGGAGATTTTTTGTTCAGCGGAGATAGACGGTCTTCATTTTGGTGAGGTCCGGCTCCCGTTCGCCGGCAGGCCCTGCGGGATACCCCACCGCCAGGGCGGAGGTGAGGCGGTACTCGGCGGGAACGTGAAGCAGGGCGCAGGCGTGAGCGCTGTCCTTCAGCTCGCTGCACACCGCCAGCAGGTACACGCTGCCCAGCCCCAGATCCGTGGCGGCCAGGCTCATGTCCTGGACGATGCAGGCGGCGTTGGCGCCGCTGAGCAGCTCCGGGTCCTCCCGGCGGGTCAGCACAAAAATAACCGTGGGGGCGTTGTAGGTGGGGCAGGCGTCCACACTTCCGATGGATGCGGCAAAATCGGCGTTGATGGCGTCCAGAATCTCCGGGTCCTGCACCACCCGGAGCTGAATCCGGTCGTAGCGGCCCATGCCCACGGGGGACAGGGCGGCGGCCTCCAGCAAGGCGGTGAGCTGCTCCTCGGTAATCTGCGTGTTCTGATAGGCCCGGCAGGAGCAGCGCAGACGCAGTACATTTGTGAATTCCATAGAGACACCTCCCGAAAAAATCGACATTTATGAAATACCTTGTCACTATCATAGCCGCAATTCAGAGGATTGTCAAGGGGAATCAGGGGGAGGGGGTCAGGACATGGTGGGGAACAGAATCTGCTTCGCGTTTGCCAGCTGTTCCACAAAGTAATCGATCTCCTCCACCGTGGTGGAGCGGTCAAAGGACACCCGGAACGCCCCGTCCCGCCGGGGCTTGGACAGGTTCATGGCGGCGTAGACATGGCTGGGCTTGCCCCGGTGGCAGGCGGAGCCGGCGGAGACGCAGACGCCGTTGTCTCCCAGCACCCGGACCAGCACCTCCGCCTTGTAGCCGGGCAGGGTCAGGGCCAGGATGTGGGGGGCCTCCCCCTTGCCGATGACCTCCACGGCGGGCACCGCTTCCGACAGCTTTTGCAGGGTGTACGTTTTCAAGTGTTCCATATGGGCCCGGTCGGCGTTCATAGAGGCCTTGCAGATGCGCACCGCCGCGGCAAAGGCGGCGATCTGGGCGGTGGGTTCGGTGCCCGAGCGCAGCCCCCGCTCCTGCCCGCCCCCGGTGATCCAGGGGGGCAGGTTCAGCCCGGAGCGGATATACAGCCCGCCGATGCCCTTGGGCGCGTGGACCTTGTGGCCGCTGATGGACAGCAGATCCACCCCCAGCCCCTTGGGGGTGAAGGGAACCTTCAAAAATCCCTGCACCGCGTCGGTGTGGAACAGAATCTTCCGGTCAAACCGCTTTACCAGCCCACAGGCCTCTTTCACCGGCAGTACCGTGCCCAGCTCGTTGTTCACCAGCATCATGGACACCAGAACCGTGTCCTCCCGCAGGGCGGCGGACAGGTCCTTCAGGGAAATGTTCCCCTCTGCGTCCGGCGGCAGATAGGTGACCTCAAAGCCCTCCTTTTCCATCTGCTTGCAGGTTTCAAGGACGGCGGCGTGCTCCACGGCGGTGGTGATGATGTGCCTGCCCTTCCGGCGGTTGAGGTATGCCCCCATGCGCAGCGCCCAGTTGTCGCTCTCCGTGCCGCAGGAGGTGAACACCAGCTCAGCGGGGCGGCAGCCCAGGGCGGCGGCGATGTCCGAGCGGTCCGCCTCCAGTCTCTTTCCGGCGGCGGCTGCGGCGGGATAACGGCTGGAGGGGTTGTGCCAGCCCTCCAGCATGGCGGCACAGGCTGCGTCGGCGGCCTCTCTCAAAACGCCGGTGGTGGCGGCGGAATCTAAATAGGAAACCATAAAAAATGCCCTTTCTTTGGGAAAATCAGCGTGATTCGGTGCCTGCCCCGTACAAAAAGCCCAAAAGGACAGGCATACGATTCAATTTTAGAGAAAGACCCGGAAAAAGTCAAGGAAACACTGCTCCTCCGGCAGGGGTCCCGGCCTTGGGTAAAAAAATCCCCCTCCGCCGGAGCGGAGAGGGAAAAGGAAAGTTGAGGGAGAATTACAGGGCCTTGACGATCTCGGCGGTGTCCATGGCGATCATCAGTTCCTCGTTGGTGGGGATGACCAGCACCCGGACCTTGCTGCCCTCGCCGGAGACGTCGATCTCCTGGCCGCGCTTGCCGTTGGCCTCGTCGTTCAGAGCGGTGACGCCCATGTACTCCAGGCCCTCGGTCATGGCCTTGCGCAGGGCGGGGCTGTTCTCGCCCACGCCGGCGGTGAACACGATGGCGTCCACTCCGCCCATGGCGGCGGCGTAGGAGCCGATGTACTTCTTCACGTCGTAGCAGAACACGTCAATGGCCAGGGCGGCGCGCTTGTTGCCCTCAGCGGCGGCGGCGTCCAGGTCACGGAAGTCGGAGGAGACGCCGGAAATGCCCAGCACGCCGGACTTCTTGTTCAGGATGTTCATCATTTCCTTCATGGACAGGTCATACTTGGCCATGATGTACTCCATGACGCCGGCGTCCATATCGCCGGAGCGGGTGCCCATGGGCAGGCCGGCCAGGGGGGTCAGTCCCATGGTGGTGTCCACGCACTTGCCGTTCTTCACGGCGGCGATGGAGGAGCCGTTGCCCAGGTGGCAGGTGATGATCTTCAGATCCTCGATTTTCTTGCCCAGCATGGCGGCGGCCCGGGCGGAGACGAAACGATGAGAGGTGCCGTGGAAGCCGTAGCGGCGCATCTTGTCCTTCTCGTAGTACTCGTAGGGGATGGCGTAGGTGTAGGCCACGGCGGGCATGGTCTGATGGAAGGCGGTGTCAAACACGGCGACCTGAGGAACCTTGTCGCCCAGCACGGCGGTGCAGGCGTTGATGCCGATCAGGTTGGCGGGGTTGTGCAGCGGAGCCAGGGGATTGCACTCCTCAATGGCCTTCAGCACCTCGTCGGTGAGCAGCACGGAGGAGGCAAAGGACTCGCCGCCGTGCACCACGCGGTGACCCACTGCGTCGATCTCGCTCATGGAGGCCAGCACGCCGTTGTCCTTGTCCACCAGGGCGTTCAGCACCGCCTGAATGGCCTCGGAATGGGTGGGCATGGCAACGCTGACAGCGTCCAGCGCCTGTTTGCCCTCCACCTGGGGCTTGTAGGTGAACAGGCCGTCAATCCCGATGCGCTCGCACAGACCCTTGGCCAGCAGTACGCCGGTGTCGGGATCCAGCAGCTGATACTTCAGGGAGGAGCTGCCTGCGTTGATAACCAGAATATTCATAATGATCGTCTCCTTTGTTTTCGTTTTATACCACCGTTCGAGGGTTGTCCCGGACAGGGAAAATACGGTATAATGGAATCAGAATCATTATACAACAGAAATTCGGTTATCACAACCACTTTTATGCAAAAAATAAAGACTATTGCGGAAATGAAACAAAATGATAGGTTTCATCTATGAGAGGAGCAGGGCACATGGGACAGACGGTGGGCATCATTGCGGAATTTGATCCCTTTCACAGGGGACACGAATACCTGATTCGGACCGTGCGGCAGCGCTGCCCGGAGGCGGCGGTGGTGGCCGCCATGAGCGGGCATTTCACCCAGCGGGGCACCCCTGCGGCGCTGCGTCCCCACGCACGGGCGGAGATGGCGCTGGGCTGCGGGGCGGACCTGGTGCTGGAGCTGCCCCTGCCCTGGGCGATTTCCTCCGCCGAGGGGTTCGGACGGGGCGGCGTGGAGGTGCTCGCCGCCGCCGGAGCGGACACGCTTGCCTTCGGCAGTGAATCCAACCGCCCTGAGCTGCTGAAAGCCGCCGCAGATTGCCTGCTTCGTCCGGACTTTCCCGCTTCACTGAAAGGGCAGCTCAAAAGCGGACAGCCCTTTGCGGCGGCCCGGCAGGGGGCAGTTGCGGAGCTGGCCGGGGAAGAGGCCGCGGCGGTGCTGTCCACCCCCAACGACACTCTGGGGGTGTCTTATCTGGCGGCGGCCCATTCCCTGGGGAGGGAGCCGGAGATTCTCACCGTTCCCCGCACCGGAGCGGCCCACGACGCCGCCGGGGTGGTGGACGGAACCGCCTCCGCCTCCCATATTCGCAGTCTGCTCCGTGCCGGGGCAATCGGGGAAGCCGCGGCGCTGCTCCCTGCTGCATGCCGCCCCATTCTGTACCGGGAGCAGGGGATGGGGCTGACCTCTGCCAGTCTGGAGCACTGTCAGCGGGGGGTGCTGTACCGGCTGCGGATGATGCAGGAGGGGGACTTTCTCGCCCTCCCGGACTGCTCCGAGGGGCTGGAACACCGGCTGTACCGGGCGGCCCGGCAGGCGGCTTCTGTGGAGGAGTTCTACGCCTTGGCCAAAACCAAACGCTACGCCCACGCCCGCATCCGGCGGCTGCTGCTGTGGGCCTTTCTGGGAATGACGGCGGCGGATCGCCCCCGGAGCGTGCCCTATCTCCGGGTGCTGGGCATGAACAGCCGGGGACAGCAGGTGCTCCACCGGATCAAAAAGACCTGTCCGGTGCCCATCCTCACCAAACCCGCCGCCGCCCGCCGGATGACCGAGGAGGCCCGGACCCTCTTTGCGCTGGAACAGCGCGCCGGGGATCTGTGGCGGCTGTGCCTGCCGGGGCTGGAGCGTTCCGCCGGGGGGCAGGGGTGGACGGAAAACCCGGTGATTCTTCCGGAACCGGGCATGGATTTCTGAGAGAACACATTTCCTTTGCTGACAGCGCTGCCCGCCTGCTGCCGGGACGCTGGGACTTTCCATCGCCCAGAGTCTTGCGGTGATTCAGGGGGCAAAGTTCGATGTCAGCGTGGACGGGGACCTGTTCAAGGCGAAAATCCGATTCCAAATTGTAAAATAAAAAAGGAATAATACAAAATGAACAGAAAACCGCCGCGGGGAACGTCCTTGCGGCGGTTGATTTGTGGGGAGAGGACTGAGGAGACAGCGACAAACGCGGCCTGTGCGTCCCTGCAAAAAGATGCATCAGTTTCGTAAAATCTCGCTTTTCTCACCCTTCCCCCTTCCCCATCCAGAGCATAAAAGTTTCGGGGTTCTCAGGGGGACTTTCCAATTCCCCTTTCCCCCATCCAGAGCATAAAGGTTTCGGGGTTCTCAGGGGGACTTTCCAATTCCCCCTTCCCCCATCCAGAGCATGAAGGTTTCGGGGATTTTTAAGGGGTGCTTTGCAAAGCACCCCTTAAACGGGTCCGGGCGGAGCTCGGCGGGGTTCGGGGCTGGCCCCGACCTAGTGCAGCAGGGGGTTCAGCACGATCAGGGCGTACAGCACCGGCTGGTGCAGCAGATAAATGACCAGAGAGTGCCGCCCCAGCCAGTTCAGACCGGGGATACGGCACTGCATCACCGGCAGCTCCGCCCATCGGCGCTCCCCCAGCCGGTACAGAAAATACCCGGCGCAGAACAGGAAAAACCAGGGCACCAGGGGAAAATAATCCGAGGACACAAACCCCACGGGGGGAAATCCCAGAAACGCGGTGAACCGATTCCGATACAGTCCCTCCGGCAGCGGCAGGGTAAACACCCCCGCCAGACCCAGACAGCGCAGCGCCGCCCACCGGGTTACCAGAAACAACAGACCGCTCACCAGCAGTCCTGCCCCGGCGGGCAGCTTGCTCACCAGCGGCTCCAGTATCATCAGCAGCAGCGCCGAAGCCCCCAGCAGACACAGCACCCCCCACCAGATGGGCTGTTCCGGGAGCACCGCCAGCGTGACGACGGTGATCAGCCCGCCCCAGGCCAGATTGGTCAGCCCGTGGCGCAGGGGACGGCGGCTCAGGCTCCAGCAGAAGCCGGAGAGGAAAATGAAGGTGTGGCAGATGCCCTGCTGCCACCAGAAGGCCCAGCCCTCGCTGTACCACGCCGGACAGCTCACCAGATTCACCAGATCCCACAGGGCGTGATAGCCGATCATATTCACCAGCGCCAGCCCCCGGATCAGGTCCGGCAGGGGCAGCCGCCGGGAACCGTTGCTCACAGCACCTCTCCGGTGAGGGCGGAGCCCTTAACTCCGGTGATCTTCACGTTTTTCAGCACATTGTGGAGATTTTCCCACTGTGCACAAACCTGGACGTAGTTGGGGGCGTGTCCCCGCCAGGTGCCGGAGCCGGAGGGCTGCCCCTCAGTGGTCTCCTCAAACAGCACGGGCAGGGTCTCGCCCACCCACTGGTTCAGATAAGCCTGCTCCATCTCCTCCGCCACAGCGGCGGCCCGGCGGCAGCGCTCGTCCTTCTCTTCTCTGGAGAGCTGGTCCGGCAGCGCGTCGGCTTTGGTGCCCGGTCGGCGGGAGTAGGGGAAGATGTGCATGGAGGAGAAGGCCGCCTGACGGATCATCTCCAGCGTCTGGACAAATTCCGCCTCCGTCTCCCCGGGGAAGCCGCAGATCAGGTCGGTGGTGATGGCGGGGCGGTCAAAATACCGCCGCAGCAGCGCGCAGGACTCCAGGAACCGGGCGGAGTCGTAGCGGCGGTGCATCCGCGCCAGCGTTGCGTCACAGCCGGACTGGAGGGACAGGTGGAAGTGGGGACAAAGATTGGGCAGCGCCGCGGCTCTCCGGCAGAACTCCTCCGTGATGGTCCGGGGCTCCAGACTGCCCAGCCGGATGCGCAGCTCCGGCACGGCGGCGCAGACCGCCTCCAGCAGGTCGATGAGGGTCTGACCGTTTTTCAGGTCTTTGCCCCAGCTGGAAATCTCGATGCCGGTGACCACGATCTCCCGGAACCCGGCTTCCGCCAGGCCCTTTGCCTGCTCCACCGCCACGTCGATGGATTCCGAGCGCACCGGCCCCCGGGTGAAGGGGATGATGCAATACGTGCAGAAGTTCTGGCAGCCGTCCTCCACCTTGAGCATGGCCCGGGTGCGTCCGGTCAGGCCCCCGGCGGGCAGCACCTCAAAGGGGTCCTTCCGGCGCAGGGCGTCGTCCACGCTGCCCTCCCCCCGGCGGGTCAGGGCGAACTGCTCCACCTGACGGAGAAATTCCTGACGCTGGCCGGTGCCGGAGACGATGTCCACCCCCAGCTCCCTGACCACCTCCGGGGCGTGCTGGGAGTAGCAGCCGCACACCCCCAGCACTGCCTCCGGGTGCTCCCGGCGGGTGCGGCGGATGATGTTGCGGCATTTCTTGTCGCTGACGGCGGTGACGGAGCAGGTGTTCACCAGGTACACGTCGGCGGCGTCCTCAAAGGGGACCATCTGGTGGCCCCGCCGGGTGAGCAGGGTCTCCATGGCCTGGGTCTCATACTGGTTGACCTTGCAGCCAAGGGTATAAATAGCAAATCGCATAAACAGTTGTGCCTTTCTTGTACTTGAATTTAGAGCGCAATCACGCTATAATCAATGCCGTCGGAAAATACCGCACTTTTTTGGGGGTATTTTCCGAAACAGACCCATTATACTATGGTTTTCCGAAATGAGCAATACAGGAAAAACCATAGGAAGGAGAAAGCTTTTATGAAACATTTTCAGGTGACCCTGAATTCCATCGACAGCGTCAAGCAGTTCGTGAATGTGAGCAGCACACAGAGCTTTGACATCGACGTGACCTCCGGCCGCTATGTGGTGGACGGAAAGAGCATTCTGGCGCTGTTCTCCATCAACCTGAATCAGCCGGTGGAGGTCATCTGCCACGGCACGGAGGAGGAGGCGGAGCGCTTCTTCCACGCGCTGAAAGAGGTCCTTTAAAACAAGGGGGAACCCCGGGTTCCCGTTCGCGCAATCAGAGAGAGGAACGGTTTATGAACGCAATTGTCACTGTCATCGGAAAAGACCGGGTTGGCATCATCGCTGACGTGTGCGCTGTGCTGGCCAAGAACAAGGTCAACGTGCTGGACATCAGCCAGACCGTGATGCAGGAATACTTCACCATGATCATGATGGTGGACACCACCGAGGCGGAGCTGTCCTTTGCCGAGCTGGCGAAGCTGCTGGAGGAGGAGGGCAAGGCCCTGAACCTGTCCATTCGCGCCATGCGGGAGGACATTTTCAACGCCATGCACCGCATTTGATCCGGGGGGAAGAAGATGTTAAGTCGCAACGAGATTTTACAGACCATCGACATGATCGACCAGCAGCATCTGGACATCCGCACCATCACCATGGGCATTTCCCTGCTCAGCTGCTGCGACCCCAGCGCCGAGACTGCCTGCCGGAAGATTTATGACAAAATCTGCCGGAAAGCGGAGCATCTGGTGCAGACCGGTGAGGAAATCGAGCGGGAGTTCGGCATTCCCATCGTCAACAAGCGCATTTCCGTCACCCCCATGGCGCTGGTGGCCGGGGCCAGCGAGACCAGCGATTACGTCCCCTTTGCCAAAGCCATGGACCGGGCGGCAAAGGCCTGCGGGGTGAATTTCATCGGCGGCTACTCCGCGCTGGTGCAAAAGGGCATGACCCAGGCCGACCGGAAGCTCATCGCCTCCATTCCCGAAGCCCTGGCGGTGACGGACTTCGTCTGCTCCTCCGTCAACGTGGGCTCCACCCGGGCAGGCATCAACATGGACGCGGTGCGGCTCATGGGCGAGACGGTGAAAAAGACCGCCCAGCGCACCGCGGACCGGGACGGCTTCGGCTGTGCCAAGCTGGTGGTGTTCTGCAACGCGGTGGAGGACAATCCCTTCATGGCCGGCGCCTTCCACGGCGTGGGGGAGGCGGAGAGCATCATCAATGTGGGGGTTTCCGGCCCCGGCGTGGTGTACCACGCCCTCCAGAGCGTCAAGGGCCGGCCCTTTGACGTGGTGGCGGAGACGGTGAAAAAGACCGCCTTCCGCATCACCCGCATGGGGCAGCTGGTGGCCCGGGAGGCCAGCCAGCGGCTGGACACCCCCTTCGGCATCGTAGATTTGTCCCTGGCGCCCACTCCCGCTGTGGGGGACTCGGTAGCCCGGATCCTGGAGGAAATGGGACTGGAGACCTGCGGCACCCACGGCACCACCGCCGCGCTGGCCCTGCTCAACGACGCGGTGAAAAAGGGCGGCGTCATGGCCTCCAGCAGCGTGGGCGGACTCAGCGGCGCGTTCATTCCGGTGTCCGAGGACGAGGGCATGATCGCGGCGGCCCGCTCCGGCGTGCTGACCATGGACAAACTGGAGGCCATGACCTGCGTGTGCTCTGTGGGACTGGACATGATCGCCATTCCCGGCGACACCCCGGCGGAGACCATTGCGGCCATCATCGCCGACGAGGCCGCAATCGGCATGGTGAACAACAAGACCACCGCCGTCCGTGTGATTCCCGCCTGCGGCAAGACGGTGGGGGACACGGTGGAGATGGGGGGCCTGCTGGGCACTGCTCCGGTGATGCCCGTCCATAAGGAGAGCGCGGCGGACTTCATCGCCCGGGGAGGACGCATCCCTGCCCCCCTCCACAGCCTGCGCAACTGAGGAAGTCGGGACTCTGTCCCGAACCCTGCCGGGCGCTGTGTCGGGGCCAGCCCCGAACCCCGCCGGGCGCTGCCCGGACCCGTTTAAGGGGTGCTTTGCAAAGCACCCCTTAAAAATCCCCGAAATCCTCGCGCTCCCTGACGGGCGAGGGGGGAACGGTGAGAAAAATACCGGTTTTTTGTGACGGGCTGCACAGGGGGAAGGATTTGGGAATTTGAACCGCCGAATCAGAAAAGCTGCGGGAGCGGATCGTTGTAAAAAACCGAAAAGAACGCAAAAAACAAGACCTTCGGAAACCAACCGAAGGTCTTGCTGCGTTTTGGGTTACTGGTCCTCCAGGGGGAGCGCTTTGACCAGCATATCGGCGGTGTCGGACAGGTAGTTGGGCTCGATGTCCTCCACACGGCCTGCGTCCA
>CAMNOL010000066.1 GCA_946546815.1 uncultured Oscillospiraceae bacterium | reverse complement strand
CTCCGTCTTTTTCTCCTCGGACTTCTTTTCCTTCTTTTCGGACTGCTCATCGGAGCCGCCCTTGATGGAGAGGAAGTCGGCGGAGACATAGCCGGTCATGGTGGTGCCGGTCTCGGTATAGGTGAAGCGGACCTTCACCCAGCCGTTTTCATCCTTGCCCTTGACCACTTCCAGCACGTCACCCTTGTTGACCTGGTCGTAGCACTCGGAGTCAATGTCTGCTTTTGCGTGGACACGGACGCAGTCCTCCTTCACCTTGGCGGTCTGCGCCGCCAGAGAAGCGGGAACCATGCTCAGCGCCAGGGCAAAGGTCAGCACCAGCGCGGCCATCCGTTTCATGGGTCGTAACATAAGAACCTCCAGTCTGTTTCCATGCACATCGGACAACGCACAGAAAGACAGAACCGGAGACTCCGGGCAAACCGACTGCCGGAAGGGGACCGGGCCTGTCCGACGGACTCGGACCAACGGCCTGCACCTTGGGCGCTCCGGCAAGTGTTCAAAAAAAGGCTGCACGGTTTTCTGTTTCTGTTCCGGACACTCCGGAGCTGTGCATTGCTGTTTCAGGGGAAACCCGGCGTCGGGGAACCTGTGCTCCCCGGGTGCGGTGTTTCCGGTCTCATTTCGGAGGACTCCGGCGGATTCGCCGGCTCAAAATAGCCTTTCCAAACGCACAAAATGTATGCAGGGGCGGTGTTGCCGCCCCTGCTCGTAACTCATCAGTTGGGCGCTCAGCCGGAGGCCAGCGCACGGGTCAGCCAGACGCTTCCCAGGTCCATGGCAGAGTAGAGACTGTTTTTCTCACTCTTGCGGACGATGCGCTCTCTGGACTTCAGGTCAGGGTCGGTATACTGCAGCTGCACGGACACCCGGGTAGCCACATCCAGGTCTCCGACCTTTTTTGTGGCCAGAATCTGGAGCATGATGATATACTTGTCGGCCATGCTTCCGTAGTAGATCAGGTTTTCCTTTCTGCGGATGGGACGGCCTTTGTAGGTCAGGGTGCGGGCTTTGGAATCAGCCATTGAAATACCTCCTCAAAAACTGTAACAAATTGTAACACATTGTAGCTGGAGTGTCAACTTTACATACGACAAAAAGCGGGGTCAGATTGTGAAATAATTGTGGGGAATCACCACAAAACCGGATATTTTTTCCTGCAGTGGCAGAAAAAACCTTTCTCCGGCACCAGATCCCTCCGGGCAAAACAGAAAGGCCCCTCTGACGCAGACGGGCCTTTTTTCACGAACAGAGAGCGGGAATCACACGTCCAGGTCCAAATAGTGGCGCACCAGCTCCTGGAGCAGCTCATCCCGGTCCAGCTTCCGGATCAGGGACCTGGCGTTGTTATAATTGGTGATGTAAGTGGGGTCCTCGGACAGAATATAACCAACGATCTGGTTGATGGGATTGTATCCCTTTTCCTGCAGGGCGGCATACACCATTGTGAGGATCTGGCGGGTCTCCCACTCCTGGTTTTTGGAAATGTCAAAACGGCGGGTAAAGCTGAGATCAGACACGGTTCTACCTCCTGTATCACTGTAAAATTCTGAAACTGAGTTTATTATAGCGCAAAAGCGGGGAATTGTAAAGTAGCTTTTTAGTTTTCCCTCAAAAAAGTGTAAAACCCCGGAGGAAAACGACTGCTTTCCGTCTTTTTTGAGAAATATGTTCTGCTTTCCCCTTCAGCGCTTCACTTTTCCAGCTGGGCGCTGCCAAAGCCGTGGGGCAGCAGCCGGGCCAGAGGCACGCTGCGGAACGCCCCCATCCCGTTGGCGGCCAGCACCTCCAGCTCCGGGGCGAACTCCCACAGCATCTGCCGGCAGGCGCCGCAGGGCCAGCAGAAGTCCTCTCCCCCGCCGGCCACCGCCAGCTTCACAAAGCCGCCCCGCCGGCCCTCGCTGACCGCCTTCACCAACGCAGTGCGCTCGGCGCAGATGGAGGAGCCGTAGGCGGCGTTCTCCACGTTGCAGCCGGTGAACACCGTGCCATCCTCGCACAGCAGCGCCGCGCCCACGGGAAAGCGGGAATAGGGACAGTAGGCCCGCTCCATCATGGACCGGGCAAGTTGAATCAGTTGGGTATCCGTCATCAGAAAGCACCCCATTTCACAGTAATTTTATCATACAGTTCAGCGGTTATCACAGCATTTTTTAACTTTTCCCCCGCCATCAAGCAGGGAATCTTCCACCAGCTTTTTTCACGCTGAATCTGTCTTTTTTCTGACTTTTCCCCTTTGCCCGCCAGGAGCATCGGGGTCTGGGGCCCGGCGGCCCCAGCGGGGTCCGGGTGAGGCCGTCTCGAAAACATGCCGGGGGCATGTTTTAGGCCGAGTGGGGGTAAGCACCGCAGGCGCCTCCATTCCCCCCGGCTTCAGCGGTCGAAGTAGTAGGCGGACAGCAGGTCCACGCACATTCCGTAGCTTTTCACGCCCTCGCTGTGGCCGTAGCTGTGGAGAAACCCGTTGTATATGGTCTGGGAGGCGTCGGCCACCGGGGTCTCAAACTGAGCCCAGTAGGCGTCGTTGTCCGCCAGGTCCGCCAGCACCTGCTCATTCAGGCCGGCGCTCACCGTGTCATAGAGGTCCCGGTCCGCCCGGCGCAGGGCGTTGGAGGTGTGGATGTACCCCATCAGCGCAGAGGAATACTGAAACTCCACGTCCTCGCTGCGCACCCCCGCCAGAATCGCCACAAAGTTGGCCGCGTCCTCCTCCGCCACGTTGCACTGGTGGGCCAGCTCGTGGAGAATGGTGGCGGGAATCATGCAGTCCGCCTGGTCCACGTTGACAATGGACTCCGCCGTCATGGGAAAGTAAAACCCGGAAAAACCCGTCAGGCTCAGCAGCCGGGAGAAAAACATGGGCTTGGGGTCGTGGCGCTCCACCGCCAGCACCGGAAACTCTTTGGCAATCCCCCGGTACAGCAGGGCGGAGTTCTCAAACAGCTCCTCGTGGTCCGTCTCCATCACCCCCGCCTCGTTCCGGGGCACCTGTCCGGAGAGCTGGCCGCACTTGCGTCCAAAGGCGGCGGTGAGCTGGTACAGCTCCTCCACAGTGCTGTACCGGGGGGTCAGCTCCGCCCGCTCCGTGAAAGGGGTGGCGTAGTAGTTGCAGCCCCACATCAGGGTGTAGCAGCTGTAGATGATGAGCCCGGCGGCCAGCGCAGCCAGTCCCCGGCGCAGCAGGCGGCGCAGCCGTCCCTCCCGGGTGACCAGCAGCCAAACCGTGCGCAGCAGAAACACCGCCAGCGCCAGCAGTCCCACGCCCCACACCGCTTCCCCCGCCGCAAAGGGCAGATGGCTGTTCAGCCGGGAGAGCACGTGCTTCAGCGGCGTGGTGAAGCCGAACACCACCGCGTCCATCACCCCTCGGTTGTGCTTCAGCAGCTGGAAGGCCAGCAGAAACAGGCCCGGAACCGCACAGCACAGCAGCCCAGCCAGCACGCCCCCCTTTTGGGGCCGCTCCAGCACCGCGGAGGGCCGGGAGGATTCGTACTGAATCCGTTCGTAAAGGTTTTTATGATAAGGCAAAGCGCTCAGTCCTTTCGGCGGGGTCCGCCGCATCCGGAGAAGCGGCGGTTTGGTGCATCAAGTATACCATAGTACCGGAAAATCAGCAAGTATTCCCCGCCCCGCAATGTCTGGCTGGACTGGAAGGCGGCGGCAGCGGCGGCAGAACCTTCCGGCAAATCCGGATAAATCCCCCGCCGGTTTTCCGGGAATTCTGTGAAAAGTACCGTTGACTTTTTTTCCCCAGCCGCTATAATAGTCACAACAGCTGTCAAGACACCTGACAAACCAATTCTTGACATCCCTTCCCCATTGCACCATACAAAAGAGAGGAGCCATCTGACATGGCCTTAAAAGAATTTCTGAAGAAAAAAAACGTGGAGATTTCCGCCAAACGCTACGGCATTGACGCGCTGGGCGCCATGGCACAGGGCCTGTTCTGCACCCTGCTCATCGGCACCATCCTGAACACCCTGGGCACCCAGTTCCACATCGGCCTGCTGACCATGACCTTCGGCGCGGCAGAGCTGACCATCGGCGGCTTCGCCTCCGCTATGGTGGGTCCGGCCATGGCCGCCGCCATCGGCTACGCCCTGAGCGCGCCCCCGCTGGTGCTGTTCTCCCTGATCCCGGTGGGCTACGCAACCAATATGCTGGGCGGCGCCGGCGGCCCGCTGGCGGTGCTGATCGTGTCCATTTTTGCCTCGGAGTGCGGCAAGCTGGTGTCCAAGGAGACCAAAATCGACATTCTGGTCACCCCCATCGTCACCATTCTGGCGGGCATCGGTCTGGCGGCGGTGGTGGCCGCTCCCATCGGTGCGGCGGCCTCTGCGGTGGGCCAGATCATCATGTGGGCCACCAACCAGCAGCCCTTCCTGATGGGCATCCTGGTGTCCGTGGTGGTGGGCATCGCCCTGACCCTGCCCATCTCCTCCGCCGCCATCTGCTTTGCCCTGGGTCTGACGGGTCTGGCCGGCGGCGCCGCCGTGGCGGGCTGTTGCGCCCAAATGGTTGGCTTCGCTGTCATGTCCTACAAGGAGAACGGCGTGGGCGGCCTGGTGTCCCAGGGCATCGGCACCTCCATGCTGCAAATGCCCAACATCGTCCGCAACCCCCGCATCTGGATCCCCCCCACCCTGGCCAGCGCCATCACCGGCCCCATCGCCACCTGCATCTTCCAGCTGACCATGGACGGCCCGGCGGTGTCCTCCGGCATGGGCACCTGCGGCTTTGTGGGACAGATCGGCGTGTACACCGGCTGGCTGGCGGACATTGAGGCCGGCACCAAGGCCGCCATCACCGGCTTCGACTGGTTAGGTCTGGTGCTGGTGTGCTTCGTCCTCCCCGCCGTGCTGAGCACCCTGTTCTGCGAGGCAGAGCGGAAGATGGGCTGGATCGGTGAAGACGACCTGAAGCTCCAGTAATCTGAATGGCCCCGGTTCCCGGAACCGGGGCTTTTTGCGCCCTTTTTGCCCGGAACCCCCGGGGATTGCCCTGCTTTTACCCCGGGTTCAGCGGACGTTTTCTCCCCCTTCCGTCAACCGCCCGCTGCTTTTGCAAAGGAACAGAGCCTCCGCACCCTCCCCCGTGACGGGGCGTCTGCCGGGGGCCTCCGCTCCTTCCCCGTCGCACTCCGCCCTTCTGCCGCTGCGCCCCGCCGGGTGAAAAAAATCCTCCCGTTTCCGGGAGGATTTCAGTCTTTGATTCCAGAGGGCTCCGAAGGCGTTCCGTTACCTTCTGCGGCGTCTGCCGCCCCGATAGCCGCCGTGACGTCTGCCGCCGTAGCTGCTACCGTAGCGCCGTCTGCGGCGGAACACCGTCAGCCGGAGGATCAGCGCCAGGATCAGCACCGCCGCCAGGCCGATGAGGGCCTTGACGTACCAGCGGCTCAGCAGGTCTGCGATCATGGCCTTGCGCTTGAGCAGCGCGGAGGCTTCCACATCGTTCACCGCCAGCAGGTTCACCGCGGTGTACTCCTTGCCGTCCAGATACAGCACCAGCGTGCCCAGCACGTCGCCCTTTTTCACCGGCGCCTCCACAGAGGCCCGGAGGGAGGGCACCATTTCAAAGCTCTCCGGGGTAATGTCCTTGGGCAGCTCTGCGGTGATGCTGGTCTCCGGCGCCACCGCCACGGAGTCCGCTTCGGTGGACAGGGTGACGGGCACCTCGCCGCAGGTCTGCTTTTCGTCCACGATGGTGATGGTGTCAAAGTTCTCAAAGCCCCACTCCAGCAGCCGGGAGCTTTCGGAGAACTGGGTGTACTCCACGGAGCCGTCCTTTTTGGTCTTGGTGCGGCAGCCGATGACCACGCTGACCAGAGTCTTTCCGTCCTTTTCCGCGGCGGAGAGCAGGTTATAGCCCCCCTTGTCCGTGGTGCCGGTCTTGATGCCGATGCAGGGCTGGTACACATAGCCCCGGTACTTCATGTTGGACAGCAGCGCGTTGGTGTTGAAGAAGTGGCGCCGCTGGGACTTGTTGGTGGCGTCCACATAGTACTCGTCGGTTTTGACGATCTCCCGGAACTGGCTGTAGCCCATGGCCGCCTTGGCGATCAGGTACAGGTCATGGCAGGTGGTGTAATGCTCGTCGTCGGGCATGCCGTGGGTGTTGACGAAGTGGGTGTTCTTGCAGCCCAGCTCCGCCGCCCGCTGGTTCATCTCCTCCACGAAGGCGGAGATGGAACCGGCCACCTTCTCACCCAGGATGTTGGCGGACTCGTTGGCGGAGGCCACCAGCATACAGTACAGCAGGTCCTTGACGCTCATCTTCTCGCCGGGGCGGATGTTCTGGTTGCTGGAGGTCATGTCCAGGTCGAACCAGCAGTCGTCATAGGCGGTGACCTTGTCCTTCAGGGACAGATCCCCGGCCTCGATGTGCTCCAGCACCAGCAGGGCGGTCATGACCTTGGTGATGCTGGCCGGGCAGATCTGCTCGTCGGCGTTCTGCTCATAGAGCACCACGTCGGTGTCCATGTCCATCAGCAGCGCGGCTTCGGACTTGACCTTCATTTTATTCAGTATTTTGGACGAGGACTCCGCAGATGCGGCGGGACACAGAGCGGTGACCGTCAGCACCAGCGCCAGCAGCAGAGAAAGAAGGGAATGTCTTTTCATAACAGGCTCCTTTATCGTATTCAGCATATCCATTTCAGCAAATCAGTCAGTCCGGCGGTCATCCGCGCCGTTTTCGGGCGTCCTCCCGGCGCTTTCTCCACGCCCTTCTCCGCATGGCCTGCACAAAGAAGAACAGCAGCACTGCGCCGAACAGTCCCAGCACCACCCGTCCGGCGATGAGGGTGCGGGGGTGGTGGGCCACCTCCTTCAGCCTGCCCAGGATTTTGGGCTTTTCCTCCACATCCTCGGCGGCCAGCAGGTCGGTGGTGCCCCGGACCTCCCCGTCCAGGGAGATGGTCAGGGTGCCCAGCTTGTCCCCGGCGGACACCGGAGCGGTGACGCTTTGGGGGAGGATGGGCTCCAGGGTGACGTCCTCCGTCTTGACGTCCTTGGGCAGCAGCGCGGTCAGGTCATCCTTTGCGGTGACGGTGACGGCGGTGTCCTTCCCCGCCCGGGCATTTTCCACCGGGATGCTGCCCTGGGGGCTGCCCTTTTCCACCACGGTGCGGGGTTTGAAGTTCTCAAAGCCCCATTTGTACAGCCGCACGCTCTCGGAGAACTGGAGCCGGTCCCGGCTGCCGTCCAGGTTGATGAGCCAGTTGCAGCCCATCATCACGCAGCACAGCCGCATTCCGTCCTGCTCCGCGAAGGAGAGCAGGCAGTAGCCCGCCGGGTAGGTGGAGCCGGTCTTGCCGCCGGTGCAGGGCTCGTACAGGTAGGTGGAGTAAACGTCGCCGCAGATCAGCGCGTTGGTGTTGTGGAGCTTCCGGGCATCGTGGGTGTTGGAGGCGGGCACGGTGTAGTGGGTGGTGCCCACGATCTCCCGGAAGGTCTCGTAGCTGTAGGCGGCCTTGCCGATGCGGTACAGGTCGTCACAGGTGGTGTAGTGGTCGTCGCTGTGCAGGCCGCTGGGGTTGACGAAATGGGTGTCCGTACAGCCCAGCTCCTCCGCGGTGCGGTTCATCTCCTCCGCGAAGTCCGCCACGCTGCCGCTGCACGCCTCCGCCAGCACGTTGGCTGCATCGCAGTCGGAGGGGAGCATCAGCAGGTAGAGCAGGCTCTCCAGGGACAGCCGCTCTCCGGTGACGATGCCCGCCACAGCGGCCTGGGAGGTCAGTCCTTTTCGGAAGGTGTCGCTGGCGGTGACGGTCTGGTCCAGGGACAGGTCCCCGCTCTCCACATGGCGCAGCACCACCAGCGCGGTGAGGACCTTGGTGACGCTGGCGGGATAGATCCGCCGGTCGTTGTCCTGGCCGTAGAGCACGGTGTCCGTGTCCATGTCCTTGAGCAGGCAGGAGCCGCAGTTGACCTCCATCTCCTCCTGGAGCTTGGAAGATGCCATGGCACCCGGCGCACAGAAAACCAGGCAGAACGCCAGCAGAACAGATAGAATCGGAATTTTTTTCATATAAGTCAGACATCCTGCGGCTTCAGGATTTGCCGGCCGGGAGCCTTCGCTCACACCGCTCCGGCAGAAACCGCACATATAAGTGCATTATAGCAGATAAAAAAACAGACTGCAACGAAAAAAGGGAAAAAGGGGAAAAATGTCGGTTTTTTCCCCAGGCGCGGCGGCCGGCCCCGCCCCCGGAGGGGTGCTCCTCTGTTCGTCACAGTTCCGGTGTTTTTCGGGGTTTTCCCCGATCTGGCAAAAAAAGGCCGGTTTACCCCCTTTGCGCGGAAAAACCAGCCCCGGGGCAGAGTATGCCCTCTTGACAAATGTGCTATACTTCATTTATAGTGAACAGCGTCAGAGGCAGAGGGGAGGTCGGTTCCATGCCTGCGAAAAAGGGCGTAAAAGTGGCCGCCACCAACCGGAAGGCCCGCCACGACTATTATATCCTGGAAAACTATGAGGCCGGCATCGAGCTGGCCGGCACCGAGGTGAAATCCATCCGGGCCGGACGGGTGAACCTGAAGGATGCCTTCTGCCAGGTGAAAAACGGGGAGCTGTTCCTCTATAATATGCACATTTCCCCCTATGAGCAGGGAAACATCTTCAACAAGGACCCCATGCGGGACCGCCGCCTGCTGATGCACAAGAAAGAGATCCGCAAGCTCCACGCCGCAGTCCAGCAGGACGGCTTCGCGCTGGTGCCCCTGTCCCTGTACTTCAAGGACTCCCGGGTGAAGGTGGAGGTCGGCGTGTGCAAGGGCAAAAAGCTCTACGACAAACGCTCCTCCATGGCGGAGCGGGACAGCAAGCGGGAAATGGACCGCATTATGAAAACCCGCAATCAGTACCGCTGATTGCAGACAAGGAGTAAGCATTATGGCACACAATCCCATTGTGACAATCGAAATGGAAAACGGCGGCGTCATGAAGGCGGAGCTGTATCCTGAGATCGCACCCAACACCGTCAACAACTTCATCTCTCTGATCCAGAAGGGCTTTTACGACGGCGTGATCTTCCACCGGGTGATCCCCGGCTTCATGATCCAGGGCGGCGACCCCCAGGGTACCGGCATGGGCGGCCCCGGCTATGAGATCAAAGGCGAGTTCACCGGCAACGGCTTCCGCAACGACCTGAAGCACAGCCGCGGCGTGCTGTCCATGGCCCGGACCATGATTCCGGACTCCGCCGGCAGCCAGTTCTTCATCATGGTGGCGGACGCCCCCCACCTGGACGGCCAGTACGCCTCCTTCGGCAAGGTCATCGAGGGCATGGAGGTGGCCGACCAGATCGTCTCCACCCGCCGGGACTGGAACGACAAGCCCCGTCAGAAGCAGATGATGAAGAAGGTCACGGTGGAAACCTTCGGCGTGGAGTACCCCCAGCCGGAGAAGGTCTGAGCAATCGGGGCGAACTGCGTTCCCCCGCTCCTTCACCATTGTTCTTTCCACCCGGGCGCACACTGTGTGTCCCTTTCCGGGGCGGGCATTTCCGCCTGCCCCACACCGGCCCCTCCGGGGCCGACCCCATCTGGGGGCGTACCGGTTTCGACGGGGACGTTGAGGCTGGATAAGCGGGCAGCGGCGCCCAGCCGCTTACCAATGGGCACTTATAAATCAAAGAACAACGATAATTACGTTGCTGTCGCGGCCTGATTAGGCCCTGCGACCTCCGCCCACTGTGCGCGGACGCCGATCCCGGGAGGACCACGAACCGGGCTGGGTGATGCCTTTTAGTGGTAAACGTGAGGGCCCTAAGCTTTGCGGGCTCCATGAACGGATGAAGCTACTGATCTGCGGAATGTGTCAGCTCATGCCGCAGTGAGGGAATGCAAATAACTGACTGCGCCCGGAGAAAGTCCTGAGGATGCGTTTTCGGACACGGGTTCAACTCCCGTCGCCTCCA
>CAMNOL010000065.1 GCA_946546815.1 uncultured Oscillospiraceae bacterium | reverse complement strand
GTGGGAATCAGGCGCAGTTTCTTTCCCCTTTTTTCAATCAGGCGTGTTCCGCCGTGTACATGGGATTCTCCACAAGGGCGCCTGTCTTGTCCCGGTAGTAGCGGGGAATGCAGTCGTCGTTGAACCGGATCAGGTAATACACCTTCTGGTTCCAGTCATAGCTGGCGGAGCCGTTGACAAAATCGTCCATAACCAGTTTTTTCCCCTCATGGTGGCACCGTGCGTCACCGGCGGAGGCAAAAACCGTTCCCTCCCCCCGGTAGATAAAGGTGTGGATCTTGCCAAAGAGCATATCACCGGGCTTCACTTTTCCCTGGCTCACCAGGGTTTTGAACTTGGTACCGCCGGTATAAGAGACGGAGCAATGGCTGTCCACTGTTCCCTGCAGAGAGGTGCTGCCGCTGTTGTAACCGTGAACCCGATGGTTTTTGTCACCGTACAGCAGGGACGAGCTTCCGGATTTCAGCCCCATGTCCGCCCAGCTCCAGTTCAGCAGCGTGTTGCAGTTGGTTCCCTTTCGGCTGGCGTTGATTCCCTGGGAAAACGTGTCCGCAGCGGAAAAACTGGTCAGATTGGTGTCGTACCATTTGTCCCCGTCCGCCTTCATCCTGTCGTTGTAATAGCTGCACATTCCGATCATGGTGAGGGCCGCGACGGAGGTGTCCGGCTGGTAGTCGCCGTAATTGTTCTTGCGGAACTCCTCCTCCGGCGTCAGCTTCACCGTCACCTCGGAGCTGAGCTCCTTGTCGCGAATCGTGGCGGTGATGGTGGTGGTTCCCTCCCCCACAGGGGTGATTTTTCCCTTGTCATTCACTTTTGCAATGGTTTCGTCCTCTGAGGTGTAAGTAATGGTATCGATGGCATTCTCTACATGGAGCTGAGCGGTCTCATCGGTCTGGAGCTCTACCTCCTCCTCGATCACCGGGTCTTCCGCCACGTTGACGCTGACCGCCAGCAGTTCTCCGCCGATTTCCGCCTCCACTGTCGTCTCTCCGGGTTCCTCTGCGGTGAGCAGGCCGTCCTCGCTGACCTTCACGGTCTCATCCTTAGCGCTCCAATCCACCGTCTGCTCATAGTTGTCCACCGCCAGCGGAGTAGTCTCCCCGGCGTAAAGGGTGTAGCTGTCGGACTCCACCTCAGGCTTGGGAACGGTCACCGTATAGGTGTAGGTCAGGCAGTTGTTCAGGGTCTCTGTGATCTCCGCAGTACCGGCCTTTTTGCCGGTGACCACGCCGTTTTCCACCGTGGCAACGTCCTCGTCGCTGGAGCTCCACTGCACTGGGTAGTTGTTCTCCGGGTACTTGGCCAGTCTGGTCTGCCCGTCCACCGTCACCTTTTGTTCCTGTGCCCCCTCCGGCGCGGGAGGATAGACGCTGAACTGGTATTCCTCAACGCGAGTCAGATGATGCACCCGCACCGTCGCCTCGCCCCGCTGCGCGCCGGTCACCGTTCTCGCTTCCTGATCAAAGGCAACAGCAGTCCCTTCCCCGCCGTCAAAGGAGACTCTTCCGCCGGCAGGGATTTGGTAGCTCTGGTCATAGAGCAGCGTCACAGGTGTGACGGTCACCTCTCTGCTCCCAATGGTGCAAACACAGGCGCAGACCGACGCCAGCACCAACGCAAGCCAGATCTTGACATTTTTCGTTTTTCCGAAAAACTGCTTCATCTGCTCAGGAATCCTTTCCGTCTG
This sequence comes from uncultured Oscillospiraceae bacterium, assembly GCA_946546815.1. GTDB lineage: Bacteria > Bacillota > Clostridia > Oscillospirales > Oscillospiraceae > Onthomonas. The sequence goes on along the minus strand of CAMNOL010000065.1, from coordinate 8,285 downwards.
AACTGCGCCGCCTGTTATAGCGACTGTCCCTAACCCCTAACAGAATTATCATAACACATCAGCGCTGTCGGTTCCACCGCTTTTCTGTAAACTTTTTCCGCTCCGCAGGCCCTCACAGCCACTTGTGGTTCTGCCAGAAGTGCAGCCCCTCCGCCGCAGCCAGCTGCTCCAGCAACGCGCGCAGGTGTTCGTCAGGGTTGAATACGCCCATGCACAGCTCTCCGGTGTGAAGACTGAGCATTGTTTCTCCGTCGTTCAGGAACACACGCAGATACTCCTGCTCCCCTTCCCTGCAGGCTCTGACCCATTTTTTCAGTTTTTTCGGAGATGGGTTCTTCCTTTCCACGCCATCCCGGTCCACGGTGAAATCATAATAGCAGTTCAGCTTCAGCAGGATCCGCAGAAACCGGCGAAACAGCCGTCTGTCCTCTTCCTCGTCGAGAAAATATTCCTCCACCGCAAAAAACTGTCCCCGGCTGTGCTCGGGAACCTGCTCCGGCAGAAAGTCTACCACATAAAGGGGCTTATTCATCAGCGCTTCCCCTCGCTGCTCCATGTTCATTCCAATCCCTCCTGAATCTGACGAAGCCCCCACCGGGAACGGTGGGGGCAATTGTGCGGTTGTAACTGTGCTCAAAAGTAAACCATCGTGTCCTCAGGGGGAGTCTCCCGGCGCACGCCGGTGACGCTGATGGTGGCGCCTTCGCCGCCCAGCACACGCAGGTTTTTGATCTGCACGGTGCCGGTGATCTCCACCCAGTCCTTGTTTTTCAGCTGCTTCTGCTGGGGGCCATAACACAGAAGTCCCAGGAACGCGGTGTCCTGTGCACAACAGACCATAGCAAAGCGCCCTACTGCAAAGGAGCCCCGGGGGAACTTGGGGGACTGCGCCACCATGCCGCGGAAGCGGACGGTTTTTCCCTCGTAGCGCTCCGGCTTATCCATGCAATCCGTGTACCAGAAGCCGAAATCCGTATCGCTCAGCTCCAGCACCGGCTGGGACAGGTCGAAGGGGCACACGCTGCCGTCGTCGTACTCCTCCATGCGCTCGCCGTCGAACTCCAGGTAGATTTCCGCCCGGCGGTTCAGCAGCTTGATGTTCCGCTGGCGCAGCATGGGAGCCAGCTCGTCGGTGCAGCGGTTGAACACGATCAGGTCAGCCAGGCGCAGCTTTTCCATCATCAGGCTGGCCATGTTTTTGGCGTAGCTGTTGAAGGTGGGAGCCTCCACAATGGTGACCACCTGGTACAGCTGCCAGTGGTCTGGGAACTTGTCCTGGGTCTCCACGATCTGCCACATACCGTTGTGCTCCACCACCACCTGGGTGGGCTGGTAGCGGGCGTCCAGCTTCTGCAGCGTCTCTGTGGTGAACTCGTCTTCCTCCACCACAGCCACACGGACATTGTGCTTTCTCAGCGCTTCAATGTCGTATTCCTCTTCGCCCTCCTCGGTGACAATGAGCAGAGTGTGCTCCTCCTTGGTGAAGTCGTCACCGGAGAGCATGGGATTGATAAAATTCGTCTTGCCCGCCTCCAAAAAACCGGCGATCAGGTAGACGGGAATGGGATTTTGTTGCATCTGTGCCATAAAAATCTCCTTATTCCAAACGATTCAGGCGTGATGCCCCTTACAGGTTGAACAGGGCCTTCAGCTGCTCCTCCTTCAGCTGAGAGCCGATCACGCACAGGCGGCCGGTGTAGTCCGCGCCGCCCCGGCGGAGTTCGATCTCACCGGGCACCATGTCAAAGTGGATCCAGCCGCCGTCCACACAGGGGACGATGCCCTTGGAGCGCAGCACTGCGCCGTAAGCGCCGGTGTCCAGCGCCTCCAAAGCGGTCTGAATCTCCATCTCCGTAAACTTGCGGGGCGTTTCCATGCCCCAGGAGGTGAACACCTCATCGGCATCGTGGCCATGATGGTGATGGTGGTGGTGATGGCCGCAGCAGCACTCACCCTCCTCGTGGTGGTGATGATGCTCGTGCTCCTCATCCTCATGGTGATGGTGGTGCTCGTGCTCCTCATCCTCGTGGTGATAATGGTGGTGCTCGTGCTCCTCATCCTCATGGTGATGATGGTGCTCGTGCTCCTCATCGTCATGGTGATGGTGGCCGCAGGCGCAGACACCGTTCTCATCGTAATGATGATGGTGCTCATGCTCGTCGGAGCCGTCGTCCTGGGCGTGCAGCATGGCCATCAGCTCATCCGCCAGGGAGTCGCCGCCGGCGATGGCAGAGACAATCTGCTGACCGGTGAGCTGGTCCCAGGGGGTGGTGACGATGGTGGCGCGGGGATTCTTCTCCCGCAGCAGCGTCATGACCTCATCCAGCTTCTTCTCGCTCATGTCCTGGGTTCTGCTCAGGATGATGGTGCCGGCGTGCTCCACCTGGTCGTTGAAGAACTCGCCGAAGTTCTTCATATACATCTTGCACTTTTTGGCGTTGACCACGGTCACCGCGCTGCCCAGCTGCATCTCCGTGTCCTCCGCCACGCGGCCCACGGCCTTGGAAACATCGGACAGCTTGCCCACGCCGGAGGGCTCAATGAGGATCCGGTCGGGCTGGTACTGCTCGTACACCTGACGCAGGGCGGTGTTGAAGTCGCCCACCAGGGAGCAGCAGATGCAGCCGGCGTTCATCTCGGTGATTTCGATGCCGGCATCCTTCAGAAAACCGCCGTCGATGCCGATTTCGCCGAATTCGTTTTCAATCAGCACCAGCTTCTGGCCCTGATAGACCTCGGCGATGAGCTTTTTAATCAGAGTTGTCTTACCGGCGCCCAGAAAACCGGAGATAATATCAATCGTCGTCATAATCAAACTTCCTTTTCCATTTCAGATTAGCATATCGTGCATGATTCCTATTTTAGCCCCTTTGCGGAAAAAAGCAATAGAAAAAGTGTTAAAAAACTCCGACACGGACGGGGTAGTTTTGCATCTTTCTCCCCCTCCGAACGAAAAAAGTCCCGGCTGAACCCAGCCGGGACAATTGCGTAAAAACCATCAGCCGCCCAGATACGCCTTCTGGACGCGCTCGTCGTGCAGCAGCTCCTTGGCGCTGCCGCTCATGGAGATCTTGCCGGTTTCCAGCACATAGGCCCGGTCCGCAATGGACAGGGCGGCCTGTGCGTTCTGCTCCACCAGCAGGATGGTGGTGCCGGTCTTGTGCAGCTCCTTGATGATGTCAAAGATCTGTTCCACCAGAATGGGCGCCAGGCCCATGGAGGGTTCATCCAGCATCAGCAGCTTGGGGCGGCTCATCAGCGCCCGGCCCATGGCCAGCATCTGCTGCTCGCCGCCGGACAGGGTGCCGGCAGTCTGCTTGTAGCGCTCCTTCAGACGGGGGAACCGGGTGTAAACAGACTCAATGGACTGCTGGATCTCAGCGGCAGGGCGGGTAAAGCCGCCCATTTCCAGGTTTTCCTGCACCGTCATCTGCAAAAATACCCGGCGTCCCTCAGGGCAAAGGGCCATGCCGTGGGACACGATCTTGTGGGCGGGAACCCCGATCAGGGGCTTGTCCTCAAAGAGGACGGTGCCGGTGCGGGGTTTCATCAGGCCCGCCACCGTGTTCAGCGTGGTGGACTTGCCCGCGCCGTTGGCGCCGATCAGGGTGACAATCTCCCCGGCGTTGACCTCAAAGGAGATGCCCTTGATGGCGTGGATGCTGCCGTAATAAACGTGGAGGTCCTCCACCTTCAGCATACTGCTCATACGCGCCCTCCTTTACTGCTTGCCCAGGTACGCTTCGATGACCTGGGGGTTGTTCTGAATTTCATCCGGGGTGCCCTTGGCGATGATGCGGCCATAGTTCAGCACGGCGATGCCCTCGCAGATGCCCATGACCAGATTCATGTCGTGCTCAATGAGCATAATGGCAATCTGGAAGGTGTCGCGGATATAGGTGATGGTTTCCATCAGCTCCGACGTCTCAGAGGGGTTCATGCCCGCCGCAGGCTCATCCAGCAGCAGCAGGCTGGGGTGCGTCGCCAGCGCCCGGACGATCTCCAGTCGGCGCTGGGCGCCGTAAGGCAGAGATCCGGCCTGATGCTTGGCCACATCCTGCATTCCAAAGATACCCAGCAGCTCCATCGCCCGATCGTGGGCACGCTTTTCGCTCTTCCAGTAGCCCGGCAGACGCAGAATGCTGGTGACGGTGCCGCACTTGACCTGGTTGTGCAGACCGATTTTCACGTTGTCCTCCACCGTCAGGTCGTTGAACAGACGGATATTCTGGAAGGTACGGGCAATGCCCGCCTTGTTCACCTGTACGGTGTTCATATCTGCGGTCTGTTTGCCGTTCAGCAGAATCGCGCCGCGGGTGGGCTGGTACACCTTGGTCAGCAGATTGAACACCGTGGTCTTACCGGCGCCGTTGGGGCCGATGAGCCCTGCAATCTCTGTGGCGCCAACCGTCAGGTTAAAGTCGTCCACAGCCGTCAGTCCGCCGAAGTCAATGCCCAGATGCTTGGTCTCCAGCACCGGAGCCCGGCCCAAATCGCGCTCAGGGACGATGCTGTCGCTGGGCACGGGAACCATTTTTGTGTTACTTCTTCTGGCCATCTGCCGCACCTCCGTTCGCCTTGTTTTTCCGCCAGAAGGCCATGCGCTTTTTCAGCATCACCCAGTTCGTCTTGAGGAAGGGGTTGTTGGTGACCAGCATGACCAGGATCAGCACGATGGCGTAGATCAGCATACGATAGTCGTTCAGACTGCGCAGCGCCTCGGGGAGAATGGTCAGCACAGTGGCGGCGATGATGCTGCCCCGGATGTTGCCCATACCGCCCAGCACCACAAACACCAGAATCAGAATGGAGGTGTTGAAGTCGAATTTCTTAGGCAGCACAGAGGAATAATTCAGGGCGTACAGCGCGCCGGCCATGCCCGCCAGACCGGCGGAGGTCACGAAGGCCATCAGCTTGTACTTGGTGACGTTGATACCCACGGATTCAGCGGCGATGCGGTTGTCCCGAATTGCCATAATGGCGCGTCCGGTGCGGCTCTCCACCAGGTTCAGCGTCACCGTCAGCACGATCAGCACCAGCACAAAGCCGGCCAGGAAGGTGCTGAGTTTTTCGATGCCGGGGGCGCCCATGGGACCGTTGATCAGCACCGTGCCTTCCTTCAGGCGCAGGGCCTGGGCATCCTTCATACTGAAATGCAGGCCTTTTTTGTCCACGCCCACATACAGGTTGTTCAGCAGGTTTTTAATGATCTCGCCAAAGGCAAGGGTAACAATGGCCAGGTAGTCGCCTTGGAGCCGCAGCACCGGGATACCGACGATGACACCGGCGATGCCGGCAAATACGCCTCCGATGCCGATGGCCAGCACCAGACGGGCCAGAGGCGGCAGGAACCGCAGGCTCATGGAGACCACAACGCCGGTAAAGGCGCCTACGCTCATAAAGCCCGCATGGCCCAGGCTCAGATCGCCCAGAATGCCGACCACAAGGTTCAGGCTGATGGCCATGCTGATATAGACACAGATGGGAACCAGCTGTCCGGCCAGGGAGTTGGACACCATACCGGCAGCGCTGAGACCCTGCATCACCACAAAGCCAGCGGCCACCATGGCGTAGGTGATCAGCTTGCTGCGGGTGGACTTTTTCATCTTTTTCATCCGGGCCACCTCACACTTTCTCACGGATCTGCTTGCCCAGCAGGCCGGTGGGCCGGATGAGCAGCACGATAATCAGCACGGCGAACACGATGGCGTCGCTGAGCTGAGTGGAGATGTACGCCTTGGCAAAGATCTCAATGACGCCCAGCAGAATGCCGCCCAGCATGGCGCCGGGAATGGAGCCGATGCCCCCCAGAACCGCAGCGGTAAAGGCCTTGATGCCGGGCATGGAGCCGGTGGTGGGCATCAGGGTGGGATAGGCGGAGCAGAGCAGCACGCCGGCAATGGCCGCCAGACCGGAACCGATGGCAAAGGTCATGGAAATCGTGCGGTTCACGTCAATGCCCATGAGCTGCGCCGCACCGTTGTCCTCGGACACAGCCCGCATGGATTTGCCCATCTTCGTCTTGCCGGTGAAGGTGGTCAGCGCGATCATAATGACAATGTTGGCAAGAACCGTAACAATGGTCACAGCGCTGATGGTCAGCCTCCCATCAAACAGGGACAGGGAGGGCAGATTGACCACGGAGGTAAACACCTTGGGATCAGACTTCCAGGTCAGCAGCGCTGCGTTCTGAAGGAAGTAGCTGACGCCAATGGCGGTGATCAGCACCGCCAGGGACGGTGCGGAGCGCAGGGGCTTGTAGGCCAGGCGCTCGATGACAATGCCCAGCACGGTGCAGACGATAACCGCCAGGATAACGCCCACCACCGGAGGCAGGTTCAGATAGCTCATGGAGCAGTAGCAGATATACGCGCCCACCATAATGACGTCGCCGTGGGCAAAGTTCAGCATCTTTGCAATGCCGTAAACCATGGTGTAGCCCAGCGCGATGATGGCGTAGACGCTTCCCAGGCTGATGCCGTTGATCAGGTTGAGAAGCAGATTCATCATGCCACGCACCTTCCTTTCTTCTAATTTCTATAAAGCAGTCAAGCGGGGGCCGCCAGAACGACAGCCCCCGCCGCATCATTTACTTGTTCTGCTTGTCGTTGGAGGCCGAACGATTACATACCAACGTAGGCGCCGTTCTGAATCACCATGCCCTTGGGAGCCTTGGACACTTCGCCGGACTCAGACCAGGTCATGCTCTCGCCGGTGATGCCGTCGAAGGTGAAGTCAGCGCTGGTGAAGGTAGCGACCAGAGCGTCGCAGATATCGGAAGCGCTCATATCAGCGGTGAGATTGGCCTTCTGAGCAGCCTCATAGATGGCATAAACACAGTCGTAAGCGTCGGCAGCGAACTGGTTGGGGATCTCCTTGAACTGCTCCTGATACTTGGCGACGAAGTTCTGGGTCTTCTCGTCCTCAGCATCAGCGGTAAAGGGAGTCAGCAGCATAACGCCCTCGGCCAGAGAGGTGTCGAAGCCCTCCAGAGTCAGGATGCCGTCCATGCCGTCCACGCCGAAGAAGGTGGGAGCGTAGTCCATAGCCTTGGCCTGAGTCAGGATCAGGGAAGCGGGCTGATAGTAGATGGGCAGGAACACCAGGTCAGCGCCGTTGTTCTTCGCGTCGTTCAGCTGGACGGAGAAGTCATTGGCGGTGTCGTCGGTGAAGGTGGTCACGGAGACGATCTCCATACCGCGCTCGTCGGCCTCGCTCTGGAACTTGTTGTAGATGCCGGTGGAGTATGCGTCGGAGTTGTTGTAGATGATTGCGATCTTGGTGCCCAGCTTGTTCTCGCTGATATACTCAGCGGAAGCGGTACCCTGGTTGGGGTCGGTGAAGCACATCTGGAAGACGGTGCCCTTGCGCTCGATGCCGTCGGTCTGGCCGCCGATAACGTCAACAGAAGAGGCAGAGGGAGTCAGCATGAACATATTGTCGGCGTTTGCCTCGGTGGAGACAGCCACGGCGGGGCCGGTGGTGGTGGTGCCGACCAGAGCCTGCATGCCCCAGTCCTTCAGGTTGTTGTAAGCGTTGACGGACTTCTCAGGGTCATGCTCATCGTCCTGCCAGTTCAGCTCGAACTGCAGGCCGCCCAGGGCGTTGATCTCGTCCACAGCGATCTGAGCGCCGTTCTTGGTTGCGGTGCCGTAAATGGCAGCTGCGCCGGTGGTGGGGCCGATGCCGCCCAGCTTGATGGCTGCGCCGGACTCGCCGCCCTCAGCGGCAGGAGCGCTAGCAGCGCCGTCATCGCCGGCAGCCGTGCCGTTGTTGGAGCTGGAACCGCCGCAGGCGGCCAGGCTCAGCACCATGGCCAGGGCCAGGATCAGTGCAAAAAGCTTCTTGACTTCTTTCATTTTAAACTTTCCTCCTATCCTTCATTGCAGACGGCCGTTCAGCGTCCGTTTACAATTTGGTAATACTTTATCACACAGAAGCACCTCTCGTCAAGTTTAAACTCCGGTCATTCTGTTGAAATTTTCCGATTTCAAAGGATTATTTCTGTGTTTTTATTGGTTTTTAAAACAAATCAACAAGTTTTCATCTGTTTTTACACAATTTGTTGATTCTCCATCAGCACCTGTCCGGATCGTTCCCTACGGGTTTTTGGCGTTTTTTTCCAGAGGAAGCTCCCATCTTCCAATCATCAAACACAAGTCAGCCAAAGCTGAATATTTCTGGAGCGGAAGACGAGGCTCGAACTCCCTTCCCTGCCCCGCAAAAGCTCTGCTTTTCCGGGTTCCGGTACCTCTTTTTGAAATAATCCGGCTCACCGCCGGATT
>CAMNOL010000064.1 GCA_946546815.1 uncultured Oscillospiraceae bacterium | reverse complement strand
AAAAACCGCCGATCTCTTCCGAAATCAGCGGTTTTCTCAATCCGAGTGGAGCGACTCGAACGCTCGGCCTCTTGCTCCCAAAGCAAGCGCGCTACCAACTGCGCAACACCCGGTTATGGAACGCAACATATTATAACCGATGCACCGGAAAAATTCAAGAGATTTCTTGTAGATTCCCCGATTGTGTGGTATGATATTTTTTACTGTGCAAAAATCCAAAAGAGGATCATTACTATGAGAATGCGAAAAAAGAAAAACCTGATTCCCCGCATGGAGCGGGTGGCCGCGCTGCAGGAGAAGGACCCCTATGCCCGCCGGGGCAGCTGGCGCAGCTGGAAACCGGACTGCACCCAGCTCCGGTTGGAGATCGGCTGCGGCAAAGGGACCTTTACCGTAGAAACCGCCGCGGCAAACCCCGATGTGCTGTTTGTGGCAGTGGAACGGGTGGCGGACTGCATCCTTCTGGCCATGGAAAAAGCCCAGGCCCGGGGACTGACCAACGTGGTCTTTGTCTGCGACGACGCCGCCCGGCTGAGCGAAATGTTCGCCCCCGGTGAGGTAGATCTGATGTATATCAATTTCTGCGATCCCTGGCCCAGCAAGCGCCACGCCAAGCACCGCCTGACCAACGAGCGTTTTCTGAAGTCTTATCGGGACATCCTGCCCATGGGCGGAGAAATCCACTTTAAAACGGACAACAATCCCCTCTTCGACTTCTCCCTCACCCAGTTCCCCCGGGCGGGCTATACCCTCAGTGAGGTGACCCGGGACCTTCACGCCGACGATCCCAATGTCATTATGACCGACTATGAGGCCCGCTTTTCCGCTCAAGGCGCCAAGATTAACCGCTGCGTGGCAACCGTGGCAGAACTGCCGGAACAGCTGGGACCGGAACCGGAGCTGGGACTGCTGCACTATCTTCCGGAGGACCTGGAGCATCTGGACTATATCCCCTACGGTATGGCAGACATCGTGGAGCAGGAGCTGCTGCGCCGGCGGGCAGAAGAGCGCAGAGCAAAGCGCGCGTTCAAACCCAAAACGTAAAATTTCTGCATAATCTCTCCTTCCCGGGAAATACTGTCTGTAAATTCAAAGTCTGATGTTACAGACCGGCGAGATTGGAAAAGGGATTTCCCCCTCTTCCAGCCGTCCGGCTTTGCAAACACAGGTGAACCGGGAAAGGACGTATGCGGCATGGACATGACAAATCAGGAGTTTGACAAGCTCATCAGGAGCAAAAGCAGCCCCTCCCCTCTGTTGAAAGACCTTGTTCTGGCCTTCGTGGTAGGCGGCGGCATCTGCTGTATCGGACAGGCGCTGCAGATGATGTATGAGGGCTTCGGTCTTAGCCGGGATGATGCGGGGACGTGGGTCACGGTGACGCTGATCTTCCTCTCCGCCCTCTTCACCGGTCTGAACCTTTATGACAGGCTGGCCCGGTACGCCGGCGCCGGAACTCTGGTGCCGGTGACAGGCTTTGCCAACTCTGTGGTCAGTCCGGCGATGGAGTTCAAAAGCGAGGGCTTCATCACCGGAATGGCGGCGAAAATGTTTGTCATCGCCGGGCCGGTGATCGTGTTCGGCATCGGCACCAGTGTGATTTACGGTCTGATTTTGTGCCTGATGGGCGGGTAATCACCGGTGATTCACCATATAATCTGAAAGCAGAAGATCCTCTGTCGAAAGGCAGAGGATTTTTTCTGTTGTCCGGAGGGCAGCGCAGCGGTTGTGTGCCGGAGCGTTTCCCGGCACAGCTTACCCGTCGTGCCGCGACTGTATTTCATTCGCATGACAAAATCCACCTCCTATCCTGGTATTGCTTCCTTTTTCTGTCTGTTGTGCCTCCTTGCAGCCGCTATTTTGCCAAATGGCATTTTCTAGGCTTGTTTTGAACCGGGGGATTTGTTATAATGATTTTTAAATTCAATGTTATACTGACGCAGTATGTCCCGGCGCAGCCGGCGGATGCACATATGTATCCGTAAACTGGTTTTTTTGACAGGGGGTGTCTCCTTGAACGAAAAACTGTATAAATTGTTTGAGCCTCATCTGAAGCTGACCATTGTGCTGATGATTCTTTTCGCCCTGCTGCCTCTGCCATGGGTTCCCTGGCTGAGTCTGGTGGAGCTGGTGATTTCCCTGGGGTATCTGGCTTTTCTGCTGGTGGCCCAGCGGCATCATCGGCAGGTGGTGGAGGCAGAGCTCTCCTCCACCCTGCGGGAACTGAATCAGGCGGGTAAAAACACCATGCTGGATTCCCCGCTGCCCATGGTGGTGTTCCGGCCGGAAAGCGGCGAGGTGGTCTGGAGCAACGACCGGTTTTTGCAGGTGACAGCCCGGGAAGAACACATTGCCGCCGCGCGAATCAATGCTGTTGTTCCCGAATTCGACGCCCAATGGCTGGTAAAGGGCCAGAACGTCAGTCCGGTGGAGTACAACGTCCACGGCCGTCGCTACACCGTGTTCGGCAGCCTGACCCAAACCGACGAGACCTCTGACGGACTTGCCACCACCTACTGGGTGGACATCACTGCGCTGGCCAACACCCGGGAGCTGTATTACGCCACCCGGCCGCTGGTCTGTATCATTCTCATTGACAACTATGAGGAGCTTGTCCGCAACGTGCCGGACAGTGACCGCAGCAACCTGCGGGCGGGCATTGAAGAGCTGCTGGACGACTGGGTGGAGCGTTCTTCGGGACTGCTGTGCCGTTTTGACCGGGACCGGTATCTGTTCCTCATGGAGGACCAGCATCTGGAGGAAAAGAAACGGGAAAAATTCTCGATTCTGGACAGCGTCCACAAGCTCGTCAGCCCCAACGGAATCTCCGCCTCCCTTTCCATCGGCATTGGCCGGGACGGCTCCTATGAGGAGATGTTCCGCTACGCCGCACTGGCCATTGATATGGCGCTGAGCCGCGGCGGGGACCAGGTGGTCATCAAAAACCAGTTTAACTTTGAATTCTTCGGCGGACGTTCCCGGGAGCAGGAACGGCGGACCAAGGTCAAGAGCCGGGTCATGGCCAGCGCTCTGGAGCACCTGATCGACTCTTCCCCCAACGTGTTTATCATGGGCCACCGCTATGCCGATCTGGACGCAGTGGGCGCCGCGGCCGGCGTATGCGCCATCGCACGGAAAAAGGGAGTGGAGGTCTATCTGCTCAGGGAGGACAAGCCTGTCCCCGGCACCATCATGCTGAAAGAGCTGGATCGTCAGCCAGAGTATCAGGGTGTGCTGGTGTCCCAGGAAGAGGCCATGTCCCTGCTGCAGCCGGATTCCCTGCTGGTGGTGGTGGACACCAATCGGCCCAGTCAGGTGGCTGTCCCGTCGCTGCTGAAGGAATGTCCCAAAATCGCAGTGATCGACCACCATCGCCGGGCGGCGGAATATATTGAAAAGGCCGTGCTAAACTACCACGAGCCCTTTGCCTCTTCCGCGTCGGAGCTGGTCACCGAACTGGTCCAGTATCTGATCGACCCGGGAGATCTGAGCCGCACCGAAGCCGAGGCACTGCTGTCCGGCATTGTGCTGGATACCAAGTACTTCTCCCTGCGGACCAGCGGACGAACCTTCGAGGCCGCTGCGTTCCTGCGGCGCTGCGGCGCGGACACCACTGAGGTACGCAAACTGTTCCAGAACAATCTGGAGCAGACCGTCATGCGCTATGAAGTCATCAAAAATGCCCGATTTTACCATCAGCGGGTGGCCGTTGCCGCCTCCAGCCAGCCGGTTGGCCGCATTGTCGCCGCACAGGCGGCTGATGAGCTGCTGAACGTCTGCGGAGTGGAGGCGTCCTTCGTGATCTACTCCGAGGACGGCCGGCAGAATATCTCCGGGCGCAGCTCCGGCGACATCAATGTCCAGGTCATTCTGGAGGAGCTGGGCGGCGGCGGCAACGGAGCGTCGGCAGGCGCGCAGCTGACGGGCTGTACCCTGCAGCAGGCGCTGCACCGGCTGCACCGGGCCATCGACCACTATTTTAAGGAATCCACAGCACAATAACATCATTTCGCGCATCCGCGCTGAATTGATCCACCAATTATTATTTTACGCACAGATTGGAGCGACTATCATGAAGGTTATTTTACAGAAGGACGTCAAGGGTCAGGGCAAGAAAGGCCAGCTGGTAGAGGTTTCCGACGGCTACGCCCGCAACTTCCTGCTGCCCAAGAAGCTGGCTGTGCCTGCCACCGCTGACAACATCAACACGGTGAAGCTGCAGGAGAAGGCCCGCCGGGAAAAGGAAGCTGCTGAGCGCCAGGAGGCGCTGGAGCTGAGCAAGAAGCTGCGTGATTCCTCTGTCAGAGTCACCGCAAAGTCCGGTGCCGGCGGCAAGCTGTTCGGCTCCGTCACCACCAAGGAGATTTCCACCGCCATTAAGGAGCAGCTGGGCTATGACATCCCCAAGGCCAAGCTGGTGTGCGACCCCATCAAGGCCTTCGGCACCTACGAAGTCAAGTGCAAACTGGGTTATGAGATCTCCGGCAGCCTGAAGGTGGAGGTTACGGAGGCCTGAGCCCCACCATCGGCGGCATCGTTCCATCATACAACTGATAAGGGGGTGAATTTATGGCAGAGGAAGAAATTCTGTATCGGCAGATGCCCCATTCCGTGGAAGCGGAGCAGTCCGTGCTGGGCAGTATGCTCATCGACGCCCAATGCATACCGGAGGTCATTGAGCAGCTGATTCCCGATGATTTTTACACCAAGCAGAACCGGGACATTTACGAGGCCATTTATGCCATGTTCACCCTGTCTCTGCCCATTGACGCTGTGACGGTGCTGGACCGGATGCGTCAGGACGGCACCTATGAGGAAAACACCACCCGGAGCTACGTCCTCCAGATCGTAGATGTCACACCCACCTCCGCCAACGTGGCGGAGTACGTCTCCATCGTCAAGGACAAGGCCCTGCTGCGCCGCATTGCACAGACTTCGGCAGATATCACCGCCATGGTCCAGAACAACGACGGCAGCGGCGAGGATATCCTGGACGCAGCGGAGCAGCGCATTTACGACATCCGGCAGGGCAGGGCCGGACGGGGGCTGACCCACATTTCCATGGTCATGCAGGATGTGTACGCCCGTCTGGAGGAGCTGGCCGCCAGTGACGCCGCCATCCCGGGACTGTCCACCGGCCTGACCGCTCTGGACCGGAGTATCGCAGGCCTGAACCGTTCCGACCTGATCCTGCTGGCCGCCCGTCCCGGCATGGGAAAAACCTCCCTTGCCCTGAACATTCTGCTCCACGCAGGCAAACACTCCGGCAAGTCCGTGGTATTTTTCTCCCTGGAAATGAGCCGGGAGCAGCTGGCCATGCGCCTGCTGTCCAACGAGTGCTTCATTGACAACAAAAAGCTGGTCACCGGCAAGCTGGACCCGGAGGACTGGGGCAACATCGCCGTCGCCAGCTCCGCACTGAACCAGACCAGCATCCTCATCGACGACAATCCCTCGCTGACCGTGGCGGATATGCTGGCCAAATGCCGCCGCGTGAAGAACCTGGGGCTTGTGTGCGTGGACTACCTCCAGCTGATGACCTCCGCCGGAGGGCGGAACAACGCCTCCAATGAAAACCGGCAGCAGATCGTCTCGGACATCTCCCGAAGCATGAAAATCATGGCCAAGGAGCTGAACGTTCCGGTGCTGTGTCTGAGCCAGCTGAGCCGTGCCAGCGAGGCCCGCAAGGACAAACGGCCCCTGCTGTCAGACCTGCGTGAATCCGGCGCCATTGAGCAGGACGCAGATATTGTCATGTTCATTTACCGGGACAGCTACTACAACCAGGACAGCCAGGTGCAAAACCAGGCGGAAATTATCGTGGCGAAGAACCGGCACGGAGAGACCGGAACGGTTCTCGTCCAGTGGCTGCCCCAGTTCACCACGTTCTCCAATCTGGAAACCCAGAGAGAGGCTCCGCCCCCATAAGGGCTTTTTCCATTCTTTTATGAATTCTAACCCGTTATTCAACAAAGTTCAGCGCAGCATCCGCTCTGAGCAGATGATTTGCCCCGGGGAAACCGTGCTGGCGGCTGTTTCCGGCGGAGCAGATTCCATGTGCCTGCTGCACCTGCTCTCCGAGCTGAGCAAATGCTCCGGATTCCAGGTGGAGGCGGCCACCATGGACCACAACATCCGCCCGGAAAGCGGACAGGACGTGGAATTTGTCCGGCGCTGGTGCGCCCGATGGGGAATTCCCTGTCACACGGGCAGCGCGGATGTCCCGTCTTTGGCGGCTGCCCGGGGCGCCGGACTGGAAGAGACCGCCCGGGAGCTTCGATACGCGTTTTTACAGGAAACCGCAGATCGGATCGGCGCGGCAAAAATTGCCACCGCCCACAACGCGGACGACAACGCCGAAACCATTCTGCTGCACCTGATCCGGGGCAGCGGACTGAAGGGGCTGGGGGGCATCCCTCCGGTCCGGGGCCGGCTGATCCGCCCGCTGCTGTGGGTCACCCGAGCGGAAATCGAGTCCTACTGCCGGGAGCGCCCCATTGAATTTGTGCAGGACTCCACCAATTTCGACACCACTTACCGCCGCAATTACATCCGGCACAAGGTTCTGCCGCTGCTGAAGGCGCAGAATCCCAATCTGCTCACCACACTGAACCGAACCGCAAAGGGACTGCGCTCCGACAGCGCATATCTGGAGCAGCAGGCACGGCAGATCACGGAAGGTGCCGTCCGAAAGGGGCAGCAGATTTCCTTTTCCGCCGGCACCCTGGCGGCGCTGCCTGAGGCCCTCTCCAGCAGGGTGATTCAGCAGCTGGCCGCACAGCTGGTGCCGGACACAGTGCTCTCCAGCGCCCAGCGGGACAGCGTCCTGTGCCTATGCCGGGGAACCCGTCCCGGCGCAGTCTGTTCCCTCCCCGGTGCGCTGATGGCCCGGCGGGAATATGAGCGGCTGGTGCTGTCTGTGGAATCTGCTCGGGCGGCGGAACCGCCTGCGACGCTGTCTCCCGGGGGGACGCTCTGCTATGCCGGCCGGGTGCTGCGCTGCGAGAGAGCGGTCTGTCCGGAGGGCAAATTCAACCGGCCGGAGGAGTATTACCTGAAACCGGTAGCGTGCCTGCTGCTGCGGGGCCGGAAAACCGGGGACGAGATCACCTTGCCGAACCGTCCCAACAAGACGGTCAAAAAGCTGCTCATCGACAGCAAAATTCCGCGGCGTCTGCGCCAACAGACCATTGTGCTGGAGGCGGAAGGCCGGGTCGCCGCACTGGACGGCTTCGGCACAGATGTGCGGTTTCTGCCAAAGCCGGGGGACCCCTGCTGGAAGATCACCAGCACAGCGGTGTGTGCCCCGGAACAGCCAATGGATAATAAAGGTGTTTCCCAGCAGTGAGTAAACTGCCGGATACAGTTTTGTTATACAATTTTTCACCATTAAACAGAGAAAAGGGGAATTTATTATGGGACTGGCAAAGGACATTGAATCTGTTCTGTACACCGAGGAACAGCTGAGACAGCGCGTTGAGGAACTGGGCGCTCAGATCACCAAGGACTATGAAGGCAAGGAGAACATCCTGCTGGTCAGCGTGCTGCGGGGCTCTTACATCTTTATGGCGGACCTGAGCCGTGCCATCGACCTGCCGGTGAAAATCGACTTTATGTCTGTTTCCTCCTACGGTTCCGGCACCAAGTCCAGCGGTCAGGTGGAGATCAAGAAGGACATCTCCCTGAACCTGGAGGGCTACCACGTCATCATCGTGGAGGATATTCTGGACTCCGGCAACACCCTGAGCTACCTGATGGAGATTTTAAAGCTCCGGAAGGCCTCTTCCATTCGCATCTGCACCCTGATGGACAAGCCCGCCCGCCGGGTAAGACCCATTGTTGCGGATTACGCCGGCTTCACCATTCCGGACGCCTTCGTGGTGGGCTATGGTCTGGACTACGACCAGAAGTACCGCAACCTGCCCTATGTGGGCATTCTGAAGCCTTCTGTCTACGGCGGCTGACAGAACGCTCACGTCTGCTCAACGAACGGTGATTCTCCAGAGGGGCGGTTCATTGGAATCGCCTCTATGAAACCATTTCTCGTACCATTCCTCTGAGGCACCGCTGCACAGCCAGAGGGGCAATGCCCCCGGCAGAGTTCGCCACGAGGAACCTCCGACTGCAACGGATGAAAGCAAAGGAAGTGTTAATCAGTTGAAGCAACGATCACGCAGAGATCTATGGCTGTACATCGCAGGAATTCTGATCCTGTTCAGTCTGCTGCGGGTGTTCCAGACCGGCATAACCGGTAACGAGGTCACCTACAGTGAAATGACCCAGCTGTTCCAGAACCAGCAGGTAACCTCTTTTACCGTGAAGGACAACACCGTCACCATGGTGTTGAAAGAGGAATACAATGGCAAAAAAGCCGCCACCTGCGGCATCACCAGCGCCGAGATCTTTTATAA
This sequence comes from uncultured Oscillospiraceae bacterium, assembly GCA_946546815.1. Classification (GTDB taxonomy): domain Bacteria; phylum Bacillota; class Clostridia; order Oscillospirales; family Oscillospiraceae; genus Onthomonas. Next base: position 1,606 of record CAMNOL010000064.1, on the reverse strand, counting down.
CGACATGAATGAGCTGGTTCAGCAGCAGCAGAAAGACGGCATCCTCACCGATTACAGCTATGACAAGGGGTCTGGAACGCCCTGGTGGCAGGTGTGGGGCGTTCCCCTGATGACCACCATCCCCATGATGCTGCTTCTCTACCTCTTCCTGGTGCGTCAGCAGAATGCAGGGGGCGGGCTGAGCAACTTCGGCAAGGCCCGCACCATCTCCGCTGACCAGATGAAGAGCAAGGTCACCTTCCAGGATGTGGCGGGTGCCAAGGAGGAAAAGGAAGAGCTGATGGAAATCGTGGATTTCCTGAAAGACCCCGCCAAATACACCGCGCTGGGCGCTCATATCCCCAAGGGCATCCTGCTGGTTGGCCCTCCGGGCACCGGCAAGACGCTGCTGGCCAAAGCCGTTGCCGGCGAGGCAGGCGTCCCCTTCCTGTCCATTTCCGGCTCTGACTTTGTGGAGATGTACGTGGGCGTCGGCGCCAGCAGAGTCCGAGACCTGTTTGAAGAGGCCAAAAAGGAAACCCCTGCCATCGTGTTTATCGACGAAATCGACGCAGTGGGCCGCCAGCGCGGCACCGGCCTGGGCGGAGGCCACGACGAGCGGGAGCAGACCCTGAACCAGCTTCTTGTTGAAATGGACGGTTTTGAGGGCAATTCCGGCGTCATCGTCATGGCGGCGACAAACCGGGTGGATATTCTGGATCCGGCGCTGCTGCGTCCGGGCCGCTTCGACCACCAGATTTATGTGGGATATCCGGACATCGGCGGCAGGGAGGAGATCCTGAAAATCTACTCCCGCCGGAAACCTCTGGCAGAGGACGTGGAGCTGGCCAAGCTGGCCAAGGCCACCGGAGGCTTTACCGGTGCGGATCTGGAAAACCTGATGAACGAAGGTGCGCTGACCGCCGCCCGGAACAACCGGCCGGTCATCACCATGAAGGACCTCGAGAATGCTATCATCCGCGTTGTGGCCGGACTGGAAAAGAAAAGCCAGGTTGTCACCCCCAAAGCCCGCCGTCTGACCGCCTATCATGAGGCCGGACACGCGGTTGCCATGAAGCTGCTGCCCACCCATGACCCGGTTCATCAGGTCACCATCGTACCCAGAGGGCAGGCGGGGGGCATGACCATTTCTCTGCCCGGGGAGGATCGCTCCTTCCGCAGCCGCACCGAACTGTACGAGGACATTGTGGCGCTGCTGGGCGGACGCGCCGCCGAAGCGCTGGTGCTGGGCGATATTTCTACCGGCGCCTCCAACGACCTGGAGCGCGCCACCTCCACCGCCCGGAGCATGGTGGCCCGGTACGGTATGAGCGAGCGGCTGGGCTCGGTGGTCTACGACGATCACAAGGGCGAGGTGTTCATCGGCCGTTCCATGGCGGCGGCCAAGCCCTACTCTGAGCAGGTTGCGGCGGACATCGACGCTGAGATCAAGGTGCTGATGGACAAAGCCTATGCCCACTGCATGGAGCTGCTGAAGAGTCACCGGGCCGAACTGGAAGCGGTGGCCCAGTACCTGCTGGAGCATGAAACCATGGACAGCGACGCCTTTGAAAAGGTGTTTGAGCAGCCGGAAGCCGTGTAAGCGGAAGGTTCTAAACGGAATGAA
>CAMNOL010000063.1 GCA_946546815.1 uncultured Oscillospiraceae bacterium | reverse complement strand
CTGGAGCAGGTCTACCAGACCGGCCGGGGGTCTTTGAAGGTCCGGGGGCGCTGGCGCTATGTGAAGTCCGAAAACCTCATTGAAATCTACGAAATCCCCTACTCCACCACCGTAGAGGCCATAATGGATAAGGTCTCCGATCTGGTCAAATCCGGAAAAGTCCGGGAGATCTCGGATATGCGGGACGAAACCGACCTGTCCGGCCTGAAGCTGGCCATCGACCTGAAGCGGGGCGCGGACCCGGACAAGCTGATGTCCAAGCTTTACAAGCTGACCCCTCTGCAGGACGCCTGTCCCTGCAACTTCAACATCCTCATCGCCGGCACCCCCAAGGTGATGGGCGTGGGGGAGATTCTGGACGAGTGGATCGCCTGGCGCATGGACTGCGTCCGCCGCCGGTCCTACTATGAGATGAAAAAAAAGCAGGAGAAGCTGCACCTGCTCAAGGGCCTGCAGAAAATCCTGCTGGACATCGACAAGGCGATCAAAATCATCCGGGAAACCGAATCTGACGCAGAAGTCATTCCCAACCTGATGATCGGCTTCGGAATCGACCAGATCCAGGCGGAGTATGTGGCTGAGATCAAGCTTCGCAACATCAACAAGGAATATATCCTGCGCCGCACCGGCGAGGTGGAGCAGCTTCAGGACGAAATCGACGACCTGCAGGATACTGTGGACCGCCCCCAGCGCATCAAGCGCATCATCATCTCCGAACTGCAGGCGGTGAAGAAAAAGTACGCCGTTCCCCGCCGGACGGAGATTCTCTATGACTATTCTGAAGATGTGGAGCTGGAGGCCGAGGAGGTTCCTGACAACCCGGTGCACGTGTTCCTGTCCAGAGAGGGCTACTTTAAGAAAATCTCCCCTCAGTCCCTGCGCATGGCAAGCGACCAGAAGTACAAGGAGGGGGACGGCCCCAGCCAGTACTGGGAAACCACCAGCAGTCAGGAAATCATGTTTTTCACCGACAGGCAGCAGTGCTACAAGGCCCGCATCAACGATTTTCCCGACACCAAAGCCAGTGTTCTGGGGGACTACCTGCCCTCTAAACTGGGCATGGACGAGGGAGAAAATGTGCTGTGGGCCTGTCTGCCCGGTGATTACTCCGGCTCCCTGCTGTTCTTCTTTGAAAATGGCAAGGCCGCCCGTGTGGAGCTGAGCAAGTACCAGACGGCCACAAAGCGCAAGCGCCTGACCGGTGTTTACTCTCCGGCCAGCCCGCTGAAATCCGCGTTCCTGCTCCGGGAGGATGTGGAGCTGGCGGTGTATTCCACAGAGAACCGGGCGCTGGTGCTGAACACCGCCCTGCTGGCTCCCAAGGCAACCCGCACCACCCAGGGCGTTGCGGTGCTGAAGCTGAAGCCCAAGTACCAGCTGAAAGAGGTTCTGCCTCTGGCAGAGTCTTTGATCGTCAACGCCTCCCGCTACCGCACAAAATCCCTTCCCGGGCTGGGCGCTATTCTCAGGCCGGAGGACAAGGGAGAAGAGCAGCTGAAGCTGTAATGCTCCCTTCCCTTTGATTTCTACACAGACAGAACAGGAGATCACAACGTGAGCAGACTCTTTGCTGATGATGACATTCTGGACGACCTCCAGCGCCTGATAGAGGAGGACGGTTCCTCCCCGGAGCCTCCCCTCCCCAGCCGCCGTCAGCGTCCCAGACGCAAAAAAAACCAAGACAGCCTTTTTTCCCTTCTGATTCAGCCAATTGCCGCCGGGATTCTCACCGGCGTCCTCGTAAGCGCGCTGATTCTGTCCGGTATCTGGCTTTTTCAGCGTGGGAGGCTGCCAGTCCATACACCCCCTGCCGGAGATATGAGCTCTGACTTTGACGAGACGTTCAACGCCAATTCCAACGGAGACGTGGAAACCAATCAGGAGGCCAGCCCGGAGTACTCCCTGCCGGTGTACGCCGGAGACAGCCGGGGCCTGACCATTGAGCTGAGGGAACCCGCCGGTCCCCATCTGAACGCCTCTCAGCTGTACCAGGCCCAGCGGGCTGCAACTGTGAGCATCACCGTCTATGCCGGGAAAACCGCCTCCTACGGCTCCGGTATGATTCTGACTCCGGACGGCTACATCCTGACCTGTGCCCATGTGGTGGAAAATAAGGAGAGCTGTACCATTACGACAGAGGACGGAAGCACTTACCAAGCCGAACAGGTGTGTATGGACGAGCAGACCGACCTGGCTGTGGTGAAAATTCCGGGAAAAAACCTCTCCTCCGTCACCTTTGCGGACTCTGATTCCCTCATCGTGGGCGACCCGGTGTACACCATCGGCGATCCCCTAGGCCCTCAGTTCGGAGGCAGCCTGTCCAACGGCATCATCTCCGGCCTGAACCGCCAGGTTTCCTCCAACAGCTACGTTATGAATCTGATCCAGATCACCGCCGCCGTCAACAGCGGCAATTCCGGCGGCCCCCTGTTCAACGACCGGGGGCAGGTCATCGGTGTGGTCAACATGAAAATGAGCAGCTCCGGCTTTGAAGCCAGCATCGACAACATGGGCCTGTCCATTCCTTCCCGGACGGTGAAGCAGATCGTGGAGGAGCTGGTGCAGACCGGCACCATCAAGCGGGCTGTGCTGGGCATTTCCTGCCACTCCATTAATGAGACTACCTCCCGCATCAGCGGAATGCCAGAGGGACTCTGGGTGATCACCATCAACGAGAAATCAGACTGCGCGGCCCAGGGAATTCTCCCAGGGGACATTGTCACCGCTGTCAACGGAACGCCGGTGAATTCTGTCAGCCGCTTCAAGGAACTGACCTCGGGCCTGTCCCCGGGAGACCGGGTCACACTGACCATTTGGCGGGATCCTGTGCTGTCCCGGCAGCTTCAGGAGTCCCAGCAGAAGGACGGGGCTTCCTCCGGGGATGATTCCCTGCCCGCCGATGAGTCGGCGCCAGCCGAATCCGACCAGGAGTATCACTTCGCCTACTATGGTGATATCGAAGTGCAGTTGGTGGATTCCAACCAGCTGGCAAAGGATTAAGGAACCGCTGATTAAAACCCGATTTCCAAAAAAAGAATAAGCACCGCCTGTTTTGGGGAATGATAACTCCAACAGGCGGTGCTTTTGCATTGCCCCAAAGGAGGAATCAAAATGCAGATTCAGGAAATTATGAGCAACTCTGTGGTTGCCATCACCCCGGACGAGAGCGCTTCTCTGGCCGCCCGTCTGCTGGCCCGTCACAATTTGGGTTCCCTGCCCGTATGCACGTATGACGGAAACCTGGTGGGCATTGTTACGGACCGGGACATCATTGTCCGGTGCATTGCCGCCGACCAGGACCCCAGGCGCGTCCCGGTGCAGGACATCATGTCACGGGAGCTGTCCGTGGTCTCCCCAGACGAGGACACCCGTCACGCCGCCGACCGCATGGCCAAGCGGCAGGTCCGCCGGCTGCCGGTGGTGGAAAACGGCGTGGTCAAGGGCATGGTTTCCCTGGGCGACCTGGCTGTGGCTCGGCGCTGTGAGGCGGAGGCCGCTGAAGCCCTGAGTGAAATCTCCGAAAACGTTGTCAGACGCAAGAAGTGAAAAAAAGCCCTGCATCCCGGGATGCAGGGTCACTTTCTGTCTGTTATCCGTTTTTCACAAAGCTTCCGTTGTCCGCCTGGGTGTACAGGCCGGTCTCAAGGAGCACTTCTTTATAGTTTTTCAAGGTGACCGCGGTGCAGTCCAGCAGCACGTCCTCCATGTTGGTCCGGTCTGTGGCAGTGGCAACCGCTTCAATGGCCAGCTGGGGGAGCTTTGAGGTGTCGCTGACAGAGAACATACTCACCAGGTGCCTGGTCAGATGCTGCAGCGCCTCAGGGGAATCGCCATAGCCCGTGATCACCGGAAATGCGGAGCCTCTGTAGCTGGCCAGCAGGGCGTCGCTGGCGGCAGCGGCCTGATCTTTGCCCAGGCAGAGCAGCGCGCCCAGCTCCCGCTCCGTATAAAGCTGGCTGCACAGCTCTTTTGCCCGCGCTGCAGGGTCGTCGGTAAAGCAGGCGTCCCCGGTCAGGTTGCCGGAGGGCACCGCCACCAGCCCTGCGTCAATGTAGGGCTTGAGCACGCTCATGGCCCCTTCCACTGCCTTGTCCGCGCCGTTGCCGGCAATCAGCTCCACAGTGACAGCGTCCTCGTTGATGACCGCTTCCGCAGGGGCGGAGGCGTCTCCCTTTGCCGGGGCCGAAGCGGAGGCATCGCCCTGGGCAGGCTGGTCTGCGGGATCACTCTGCGGTGCTTTCAGCCCGAACTGCTCAATCACGTGCTGGGCCTGCTGCTGACCCATGGTGTAGTAATCAGGGCCCACATAGCCGTCCACGGTGCTGGCGCCAATAGGGCTGCCGTAGGAGATCACCATCACATCGGACACATCCACTGTGATGGATTGCAGTGTTTTCTTCACCTCTTTGGAATTCAGCGGGTCCACCACCAGAACAGAGGCGCCGTCCTCCACCATGGCGCTGATCTGCATCGTCTGGGCTGCCGCGCTGTCGGCATAGGCCAGCTCAACGGTGTGTCCAGCCTCCTCCAGTGCGGTTTTCAGCGTCTCGCCGGCCTTTGTGGACTCATCCTCCTTCGTCATGGAGATGCCCACCATGATCATGGCAGCATTGCTCCTGGGCTTTTTGCCTTCAGCAGAGCCGTCGCCATCGGAGCCGCTCTGACTGCACCCCATCAGCATGGCCATCATCAGCGCAAACACCAGAATAACCGAAAAAATCCTGCGTATCATTTGATTTTACTCCTCTAAAATCATTCCTCAGTTTTTCAATTAAACATCGTACCATATCCGGAGGAATTTTTCAATGGAAGAACCGAAGGTTTTTACAAATAGTTACAAAATTCTTCCCTTGTTTCGGGCAAAAGAAAAAAAACCTCCGCGAGACGCCGAACAGACGCTCACGGAGGGTTTCTTACCGGGGCAATGAAATCATCGCCCCAGTAATCAATATTTTAAAGCTGTCAGGAAGTCCCCTCCCCATGGGGTCACCGGCTTGGAATGACCTGTTTTACACCATCAGGCTGCAGACCAGATCCGTATAACCTGCGGGGTCCTGCAGGGGCAGTCCGGCAATGAGCAGCGCCTGGTTGTACAGCACTTCGGCGTACTTCTCCGCCTTGTCAGGGTCCTCGGTAATGGCGGTTTTCAGCGCCTCAAACACGGGGGAATCCGGGTTCAGCTCCAGCACCCGCTCCGCCTTGAAGCCCATCATATCCTGGCCGTGGGCCTTGAGGCTCTTTTCCATTTCAATGGTGATGGGGCCGTCAGAGGTCATGCAAACCGCGTGGGATTTCAGGATCTTGGACACCCGGGCTTCCTTGATCTTATCGCCCAGGGTCTTTTTCAGGAACTCCAGCACGTCCTTTGCGGCCTCTGCCTTTTCCTCGGCACTTTTCTTTTCCTCGTCGGTCTCCGGCAGGGCGTCCTCGTCGTTGATGCTCTTGAGCTGCTTGGTGTCGTACTCCCGCAGCGCCTCCATGACAAACTGGTCAATGTCCTCGGTCAGGTACAGGATCTCATAGCCCTTGTCCAGAATCCGCTCCGCCTGGGGGAGCTTGCCCAGCTGAGAAGCCTCATCACCCACAGCGTAGTAGATGAAGGGCTGGTCCTCCGGCATCCGCTCCTTGTACTCGGCCAGTGTGGTCAGCTTGTCCCCGGCAGAGGAGGCAAACAGCAGCAGATCCTTCAGGTTGTCCTTGTTTGCTCCGTAATCGGCGTAGGTGCCGAACTTGATCTGGGGGCCGAAGGCCTTCCAGAACTCCTGATACTTCTCCCGGTCGTCCTTCAGCAGCTTCATCAGCTCTGCGCGGATCTTCTTTTCCAGATTCCGGGCAATGACCTTCAGGCTGCGGGTGTGCTGCAGCATCTCCCGGGAGATGTTCAGAGACACATCGGGGGTGTCCACCACGCCCTTGACAAAGCGGAAATGCTCCGGCAGCAGGTCCGCGCACTTGTCCATAATCAGCACGCCGGAGGAGTACAGCTGCAGCCCCTTCTCATACTCACGGGTGTAGAAATCATAGGGAGCCTGTCCGGGGATAAACAGCAGGGCGTTGTAGGAGATGTTGCCCTCCGTGGAGACCCGGATGGTGTCCAGGGGCTTGCGGTAGTCGTTGAACTTGTCCTGATAGAAGGTGTCGTACTCCTCCTGCTTGACCTCATCCTTGGGGCGCTGCCACAGGGGAACCATGGAGTTCAGCGTCTCCAGCTCCTGATAGTCCTCCCACTCGGGCTTGTAGTCGTCGCCGGCATCCTCAGGCTTGGGCTTCTGACGGGACTTGTTCATCATCATCTCAATGGGATAGTGAATGTAGTCGGAGTACTTTTTAATCAGCTCCTGAATGCGGTACTGCTCCAGGAACTCGCCATACTTCTCCTCTTCGGTGTCAGCTTTGATGTGCATGATCACGTCCGTGCCCACGCCGGGCTTGTTGACAGGGGTGATCTCATAGCCGTCGGCCCCGTTGGAAACCCACATATAGCCGGTGTCGCTGCCATAGGCCCGGGTCATCACAGTGATCTGGTCCGCCACCATAAACGCGGAGTAGAAGCCCACGCCGAACTGGCCGATGATGTCCAAATCTCCTTCGGAGGCGTTCTCCTCCTGAGCCATGTCCTTCTTGAACTTCAGGGAGCCGGACTGAGCGATGGTGCCCAGGTTATCCTCCAGCTCAGCCTCGGTCATGCCAATGCCGTTGTCAGAGACCGTGATGGTGCGGGCAGGCTGGTTCACAGTGATGTTGATCTTGAAGTCCTCCCGGTTCATGCCCACCTGATCGTCGGTCAGCGCCTTGTAAGCCAGCTTATCCATGGCGTCACTGGCGTTGGAGATAATCTCACGCAGGAAAATTTCCTTGTGGGTGTAAATGCTGTTGATCATCATGTCCAGCAGCCGCTTGGATTCCGCCTTAAATTCTTTCCTTGCCATAACTTACAAACCTCTTTTATATGAATTTTGTTTTTTCACAGCACGCGCAAGCACACAGCGGCAACGGCATTGGCCGGCCTTTTTCTTTCGCGCTCGCTTAGCACTCTTGTCTTTTGAGTGCTAAGCTATCATAAACCATTCCATTGGAAATTTCAAGAGGAAAACCGCCTCATTCACAAAAAATTTCAAAATTTTCCCTTCGTCCGGAGAAAATGCGTCAACTCCTTCCCGCCAGCGTCAAGGTTATCTGATTTTGATGTTGAAATCTCTGGTGATCCTGCTCACTCCGCTTTCCTAGTCCGGACCGTGGGACGGTGCTGACCCGATGGCAAGACTTTTCTTCCGAATGGAGCTTTGTTCAACGGGCAAAAACGGGGTTTCCCCGACAAAGCGGCATCATATTCCCTATGCTTTTCTCATACACTCCACCAGTGGGGAGCGCTCTCCCTGCCGGATGGAGTGTTGTGTTTTGAATACGGACATGGAAGATCGAGCCCGCCGCCTGGCGGAATACGTCATCGAGAACAAAGGCACCGTTCGCGCCGCTGCCCGGCAGTTTGGTATCTCAAAGTCCACGGTGCACAAAGACCTTCAGGAGCGCCTCCCGGCGCACAATCCAACCCTCTACCGTCAGGTTCGTGTCATTCTGGATGAAAACAAGGCCGAACGCCACATCCGCGGCGGACTCGCCACCAGGAAAAAATACAAAGGAATCTAAGAAATATCAGGCGCGGTCTCTCCTCTCGTGAGACCGCGCCTGACGCATTATGTTCCATATGAGAATCATTTACCCCCGGTACCTGCCGTATTTCCTTTTTTTATCGTTTTTTCGACAGATTATCTTGCGCTTCTCCTGTTTCTTCGCTATACTGGTAGCAGTTGGCAAAATTTGAGTACTCAGGAGGAACCCTTATGAAGTCGCGTATACTGGCAGTCATCCTATCTCTATTGCTTGTTTTTGCTTGTACCGGCACAGGTCTGGCAGCAGAAGTAGAAACAGAGGCGTCGGAGCTGTCTCTTCAGGCGCTGTCAGCCACAGAAAAAGCAGAGAAGGACCCCGTTGTCAAAGGAAAGGTCATTGAGGTCAGCCTGCAGAAAGGCTCCTCCCGGGCCCGTTCCAATTACAACAAGCTCAGCAGCGCATTGAAAAAGGGCGGCGGCAGCACCAGTATCATTGTAAAAATCAAGAAACCCGGCTCTTACCACGTTCACTCGGGCGGCGGCGGAGCGCTGATGCTGCGCTCCAACACCACGCTGGACCTGAACGGCTCCGAACTGATCCGCTCCGGCAGGATGACCAATCTGCTGCAGGATTGCAGCAAGAGAGGCAAGCGCACCGCCCGGGGGTATGGGCTGGCTTCCCACATCACCGTGAAAAACGGCACGCTCAACGGCAGCGGCGGCACCCATGCGGAGCTCAACCTGGTGAACATAGGACATGCCTCCAACCTGCTCTTCTCCAACGTGAACTTTCGCAACTGCCGCGGCGGGCATCTGCTGGAGCTCTCCGGCTGTCGAAACTGCGTGATTGAAAAGTGCACCTTCTCCGGACATAAGGGGAGCAAGACCAGCGAAGCCATCCAGCTGGATATTTCCAACGGCAAAGTGGGATGGAACGGTGTTTACGCCAAGGGTTCCGGCAACGACTGCACCCCGTGCAAAAACATTACCGTGCGGAACTGTTCCTTTAAGAATTATCCTTCCGGTGTGGGCAACCATCACACCGTCAAGGGACGTCACAACTCGAATATCAAGATTGTGAACAACACCTTTACCAACCGCTCTTCCAGCAAAGCCCCGGCCATCTGGTGCTATGGGTTCAACAACAGCGAGGTGTCCGGCAACACCATCACCGGAAAGTATGAGTACGGCATCCGCGTCAGCGGCGGCAGCGTCCGTGTAAAAAGCAATACCATCGGCAGCAGCTCCAAAAAGGTGGGTTATCAGGCCGTCTTTGTGGTGCGCGCCAGCAGCCACCTGCGGGGCAGTCATTCCCGCACGCCGGAGAAGGTCACCGGCGGCGTTGTGGACGGAAACACCATCTACAGTGGCTATCACGGCTCCCCCATTCTTGTGACCAGCGGCAGCAGACTGTCCAGTGCCAGCAACAATGAGGTTCACACCGGAAAAAAGACGGTGCTGTCTGTTTCCGGCGGCGCACAGGTATCCCAGAAAACGGGCAATATCCGCATCTGATTCCGTTCTCTTTCAGCGGGCAAACTCTTTCTAAACAGCCCTGATTCATTCCTCTAACAGAAAAATCCGAACGCCTTTTTCAGCAGCGTTCGGATTTTTTATCTGTGGTCCGAGTGGAGCGGCTCCAACGCCCGGCCTCTTGTTCTAAGTGATTTTACAGGTGTATGACCATCGTTTGTTTATCGTATTCCTGTTGCATGACAACACTTTCAAATGGTCAAAGCGTTTCACCCGGAGTCACCCGTTTCTGGCTCTTCCTTTTTTGCCTGTGTCAATCTGATTCCAGCATACAGCGCACGGCGCACCTGGTCTGACCCCCGGTGTTGCAGGTAAACAGGGTCAGATCCCAGTTTTCCTCCCCCCGGTCGATCATCTGCTTCACGTCGGTTGGCTGAACCGTCTCCCGGTTGGACACCGTGTAATGATAGACGTTCCCGTCCACGGTGGAAAAATACACGTCCTCCCCGATATCCAGCCACTTGATGGGACTGAAATGCCGGGCGTAATTGTGGGCGCAGATCACCAGGTCATTGGTGAAATAGGAGCCCGAAAAGCGACAGGGGGAGATCTTCAGCCGGTCGTAGTCCCACTCGTACATAACCGGCAGCGTCAGGTCGGACTTGGGGATCTCCAGCACGCCGATGTACAGATACCCGTCGATCTCCACCGTGGGCATCTCCGGCACCGGGCCGGTTTCTTCCCCGGATTGGGCGCTGTCGATGGCATCCTTCAGCTGATTTGCGATGTCGTTGGCGGCTCTCTCCGCCCGAATCCCGTCGAAAATGCTGTAAGCAGTAAGGGCAAAGGCGCAAACAAGGTGAAGGTGTCGCCCTCCACCAGCTTATCCAGGTCCGTGAACAGCTTTGCGGAGGGAAGCCCCCGGTGTCCGGACAGCACACAGTGAGTCGTCTTGCCGCCCACAGGAAGGCTGGTTTCCGCAAGGTGGCCGATGCTGGTCTGAAGCACCGCTTCGCCGGTGCCATGGTAGATGGGCAGCATGACACGAATCTTATCAATGGTGATATAGCCCATGATGCCGCTGTCCTGCACATTCAGCTCCTTTTCATAGGCCGCCGTTTCTTCATCCGACAGCGTCCAGTGAATGCCGTTTTTACTCAGCTTTTTGTTGTAGGCACGGGCGGATTTCAAAATGCGCTCGTACTCTTTCTGATCCATCCGGGCTACGTTTTCGGCGTAGCTCATGACAGCCCGTGACTGGTGGAAGGAGTTCCAGTAGTCGGAAAAGGAGGGGTACGCCAGCAGCCCCAGCCCCGTCAGCAGAATCAGGCACAGAATCAACGTGGTCAGGTGGCGTTTCAGCCATTGTTTGATTTTCAAAATCTCATCGCCATTTCTGTCAAATCCTTTTCCGGTTTTTTGTCTGCTCAGCCGCACAGCGGCAGTGAACCTTCATCTACAGAACAGCTCTGTCCATGGAGCCCATGGGCACAGGTCTTCCGTCGATGA
>CAMNOL010000062.1 GCA_946546815.1 uncultured Oscillospiraceae bacterium | reverse complement strand
CCTGCACCACAGCGGGAGCTTCTACTTCGGGAGCAGCTTCCTGCACCACAGCGGGCTGTTCCACTTCGGGAGCGGCCTTTTTCGCCTTCTTCACAGTGGCGGCCTTCTTCCGGGGCTTGGCAGGCTCAGCCTTCTTTGCAGTCTTTCTGGTTTTCGCTGCAGGCTTCTTTTCCTCCGTCGCGGGCATTTCTTCTGCCGCCGCGGCTTTTTTCTTTGCTGTCGCAGTGCTCTTCTTCTTGGCTGCGGCAGTTGAGGTCTTCTTTTTCGCAGCAGTCTTCTTCTTGGGGGCTGCGGCGGTGGTTTTCTCGGCTGCTTCCATCACGGTTTCCTTTTCCGCGGCTGCAGTCTCCACTGTTTTGGCGTCTTTTACAGACTCCGTTTTCCTTGCTGGCATGTTTCTTCCTCCTTAGTCGTGAATAAAAGTGATCGGCTCACATTTAACTCCTTTTCCTTCAGTTGGATTTCTGCCGAACGATTCTGACCCGGATCCCAGAGGAACACGGACTGTGTTTTCCGCCGGCGTACACTCTGGCAGACAGGGTCAGGCGAGGACCTTCGGTCCTGCGCAAGCACAGTATAGCACAATGTCAAACAAAAGTCACGAACAACATGAGGACGAGAAAAAAATCCGCGGCTTCGAGGGCCTCCGCTCCGGTTCCTGCGGGGTGTGAGAACCGGGTGTGAGTGAGTGAAAAATCTGGAACATATGAATCACGGTGGGACCCATTACAGTTGATTTATTGACAATGGTTTGGTATAATTGAGTTCAGTTCGGAACCAACACCAGCGGACAGAAAAGAGAGATAGCTATGGGTTTTACGATCAAAAGAATGCTCGCCGGCGTATTGAGCGCTGCGCTTTTGTTTGGCACGGCAGGGGAGCGCCTCCATGCAGCAGCGGCTGAGGCAGGGAATCAAGCCTCTGCTGCGCCATCCATCCAGGCGCCGGAAAACCTGAATGAACAGGGGTACGATGTGGTATTTGCCATAGACGACAGCGGCAGTGTACGCAGGCAGCAGGAGGAGCGGAATCAGGCTTTTCGCAACATTGCCAGTCTGGCCTCCGGCAGCGATGTGCGCATTGGTGTGGTGTACTTTACCGACCAGGTGTCCGATGTGCTTGCCCTGACTTCGGTGGAAGACCAGGAGGGCAGCGAAACGGTCAAAAGTGCTTTGAACAACACCGAGACCGAAGATGCCCACGCCAGCACCAATATCGGCGGTGCGCTGGCAAAGGCGCGGGAGCTCTTTGATGCCCAGGACAGCTCCCGGAGCCGGATTGTCATCCTGTTCAGCGACGGAAAAAACGAGAGCGGGAGAAAAGACGCCTCTTTTGCGGAGAAAGCCAACCAGCAGACAGAAAAAGAGGCAAAAAAGCTGAAGGAGCTGGGCGTTAAGATCTACTGTGTCTATCTGGAAAAGAAACACAACGACGAAGCCTACCTCCGCCAGCTGGTGAATTATTTTTCCGGCAAGGAGAAGTACACCAAAGAGCGGTTTTCCAAGCTCAGGGATGAAGACATCGACAAGCTGGACGAGACCTTTGTGGACGTGTTCTACGCGATGCAGGGAAACATGAAATACAGCCCGCTGAACCTCGATTCCAAGGGCAGCCGCAGCTTCTATGTTCCCGGCATGGCGGTTCGCAGACTGAGGGTGTTTATGGACGGCCCCATTGAGGGCGGCAAGCTGACCCCGCCCGCAGAAGCTGCCTGCAACAGCTGGACAGACGGAACCGCCGGTTTCTATACCTATAGCGAGCCGCCGGTGGGCAACTGGAACATCCAGATCAACAGCAGCGCGCTGGATCAGATCCACGGCTCCATCTGCTATTATTCCGACCTGCACGCCTCGGCGAAGATTCAGACGGTGTCCGGGGAGCAGGGAGCGCAAAAGCAGCTGGAAGTTCAGTTCTATGACGCAAAAGGCCATGAGATTGAACTGGATCCGGCGGCAAAAGTCACAGCGAAGCAGACGATTGTGCAGGATGAAAAAGCGTCTGAGCCCGTTGATCTTCCGATGACGATCAGCGACGGCGTGGCCCTCAGCGCACCTTTTGATATGAAAACCCTGGGCCGGTACTCCTACGCGGTCAACGTGGCCTATGAGGATTTCATCAGTTTCGATTACACCTTTGACGGCGGCGTTGTGGAGCGGCACGCTCCGGTGACGTATGACCAAAACAAGCGCACATTCATCGGCGACCAAACGGGATCCGGTATGCAGTTCGTGCTCAGCCAGAATGCGCTGTTTCATGACCAGGACGGCGATGCGGTGACAGTTGATAAGATTGTCCAGCTGAACGACTCCAACCAGGTGAGCGCAGAGCAGAAGGACGGATACATCTATTTTACCGCCGGGAAGGAAGGTCCGGTGGAGTTCGAGCTGCAGCTGAAGGACGCCACGGGTATGACCAGTACCGTAAAGGTCTCCGGCGAGGTGAAGGACCGGAAGAAGGTGAGAGCGATGAGAATGGCTGCCGTTGCTGCTGCGGTGATCCTGCTGCTGGTGATCCTGCTGGCGGCGCTGAAAAAGCGGGCTGAGAAAGAGCGCAGGAAAGAAGCGATGATCCGCGCCCGGGAGAACCTGGAGAAGCTGTTTGCCAGATATGAGCAGCAGCAGGGAGTCATGGAGTCCATGCTGGCCAATGCAGAGCCGGTTGCAGATCGGTGCAGGGACACGGTACAGGCAATCTGTGAGGAGGACGTCCCCGACCTGCGGGCCATCTGCGAGGCCAGAAACCTGGAAGAGGACGAAGAGCGGGAGCTGCTCGGCTGCGTGGAGTATCTGGCTCCGGAGTTTGGCACAACGCTGAAGGAGCAGTACAACAACGCGGTTCAGGGCATTGACGAGATCTGCGGGCAGATGTCCGAAGACCAGACAATTGTGGAGGGGCTGAAAGAACACAAGGAGGATGTGGCTTCCGCCTCCGCAAGCATGAAGGAGTTCTGCAGCAAGGCAGAGGCGCTGAAGAAAAGCCTGGAGGAGAAGATCAACGATCTGAAAGAACAGGGGCAGCACGCCGAACGCCTGCAAAAGACCCTTCGGGATAAAACGCTGCAGCTGAAAAATGAGCTCATCCGGCTGTCCGGAAAGCTGCAGATGACAGTATTCAGCAGCGGAAAGCGCTTCCTGGCGATCTGCGGAGGAAACCAGACCAGATATTGCGCCACCCTGGACGATGCGGATACGGTGGGGGCCTCCAAGCCCAAGCTCTCCGAAGAGCTGGGCGGACAGACGGGAATCTACGTGTTCGGCTATGAGAGCGGAAGTGTGGTAGAAGAAACCTATGTAACGGGTGTTCAGCTGAAGAGCATGGAACCCTTTTCCTGGCGGGCCTGGGAAGAGGACGCTGCTCAGACCGGCAGGGAGGCCATCCTGCTGAAGGGACACCGCTATGAGCTGACAGTCACGGTAAACGGAAACCGGATTGTGATTGACGCCCGGGTAAACTGACAGAGAGAAGAGGGAGTACATATGGATTTTTGCCCGCATGATTTTGAGAGATTCGACCTGGATAACCTGGCCTATGAAATGGTTTTTGCGGATGGCTGGGATTTTGAACGGCTGTGCGAGGAAGCATTTGGCGCTGCAGGGGATGAGCTGCAGAGTGAACAGTCAAGAAACTATATTGAGATGGAAGAGAATAAGCGCTCCATTCACTATGCTGTCCCTGGGGTTGATGCGGTGCAGCACATCATTCTCAGCGAAAAGCGGGATGATGGGATGGAGATGTCCGGCTTCCAGTGGATCAAATCCATCTTTGCCCAGGCAAAGGAGGAGTCCCACAGCGGCAACCCGGAAAAGAAGCTTGTCCTGACCCACAGAAAGGACGAGGACACGGAAATTGATGAGTTCATTGACCAGAACCATAACGTCATCTTTTCCGCCTGGCCCTGCTGCCCCTACTGCCACAACCGCCTTCCCATGCACTGGGAAACCGCTGAGGATTTTGCACCGGTGGCGCTGATGGGCCCCACCGGAGGCGGCAAAACGTCCTTCCTCTATTCTGCTCTGTTTGACGAATGGCGCTCCGTTGACTATCTGGGCAAGTTCAAACAGGATATTCAGATCTATTCTGCCCACGCCCAGGAGGATGAAACGGACACCATGTACTACAGCATCGTCAGGGCAGCCAGAGAGATGTGCCGGGACTACGGAAAATGTCCGCAGAACACAGACAAGGAACACTGGATTCCCCCTGTTTTTGTGGTGGCGGAGTGCGGAGAGCACCGGACGATCATCGGAATCTATGACAACGCCGGCGAAACACTGGCTAAAATGAACGCTCTGAAAAAGAGAATGGTCACCATGCTCCAGAAGCGGATGTTTGCCGACATTTTCCTGTTTACGCCGGAGTCTTTGAACATCCACGGGAAATCCGCCGGGGAGAAGGGCGCTGCGCCGGCGGTCCGCAGTCTGGAGGGTGAGGTTCTCACCCTGGAGGAGCAGGGCCGGAACCAGGGGACAGGGAAGAGCGTCAGCGCGGCACAGCTGCTGTTCCAGCTGCCCCAGGGCAGCAATCAGTCCCAAGAACCTGCCGAAGAGGTGGATACCACCTTCCAGGTTTACAAGGCGCTGAAAAACTCCCGGAACGCGGCGCGGCAGAAGGTCCGCATGAGAAAGCAGATGTACTTTGCCGGTGCGCTGATCAAATCCGATCTGATGGAGCATATGGAGGGCGTTGCCGACAACGACTTGTACCGCTGTCTCTTTGAGAGAGCGCGCCCCGCCGAGACCATCAGCCTGGAAACCCTGGGACTGAGAAGCAGCCTGGTCAGCCAGATGATCCAGGAGCTGGATCTCATCGATGAACAGGACATTTCAGACATCACGGAGACCTACGGCGGCGACAGCCGGGATTCCGTCTCCTGGCACTGCATCAGCGCACTGGGCTGCGACGCGGAAATGGCCGGGCACCTCAAGGGACGCTATCAGCCGATCCGGGTCGCGGAGCCCCTGGTGATGGTGATCCTCAAGCGTTTCCGGGATAACGGCTGGTTAGAGGAAGGATAATATGAAATTTGAGCAGGCTTTTTATACGCGCAGAAGCGGTACGGGACTCTACCTCGCCGGCTGCAGTGTGGCAGACGCGGGATATCGGAACAAATGCGGCCGGGTCTGCGGCGAATTCGGCACAGAAGACTCGGAACAGACGGCGGAATTTGTCTTTTATTCCAAGGAGCTTGACCGTTTTGTTGCGGCAGGCGTCAGCCCTGCGGACTACGATAACCGTGCGGGAAAAAACAAGCTGGTGCATCTGCTGGTTCCTGTGGAAAAATCGGAGAACCCCGACGACTGTTATCTGGAGTACCCGTTCCGCAAGACCATGGGGGATGAAAGCGCGCCCATGGAGCAGCTTTCGGTGGACGAGTGCCTGTCCCGCAGCGAGTTCGAGCCGCTGCTCCACAAGTACTTCGGCGAGGACGCGGAGAAGCTGGCCGCCTATCTTCAAAAGCTGTGTCAGCTCCTGCTGGGCAACAAGCCGCTGCTGGTGGTGCAGCTCGATCCGGACAGGCATGATGTCCGGGAGTATGGAGAGATTGCCCGGGAGTTGAGCTGGCTGTCCGCACGGCTGATCCCCCTGGCCGGAGAGGATCTGCTGCAGTGCCGTCAGAACCTTTCCTACAACGTGTACTCCACGGTGAACTACACCAGAACGAAGCTCACCTATCAGCCAAAGGACAAAGAGATCTCCGGCAGGAATGTGCTGTTTTATTCGCTGGACGACGGGGAAGAGAGCGACGGACAGGAGCTTTATCGGACACTGGCGGAGACGGCGCTGAACTCCCTGGACGCCTATGAGCATCTGGCCCAGGAGCTGCAGGACCATAAAATCAGAAGGACCCTGGACGAGCGCTGCCTGCAGCTGATGTACCTGAGCCGAACGCTGGCCGGGGGAGCGGAGATCACCGGTGATGATCTGCCGGTGACCATCCGATTCCTTGTCATGGAGGCAAAATCCAGTCCCCGGTACCGGGAGCTGCTGTATCGCTGCGTTCTGGCATTGGACGATCTGTCAGAGGAGGACCTGGACAGGGTCTGGAAGGAGATCGTTCTCAGCCAGACCGAGGAGGGCGACCAGGGGCTGTTCTGCACCGCTGCTGCCAGAATGATTACCCTGATGCACGGCAGGAACCCGGATCAGGCGCAGGCATACCTGAGCCAGATTCCCCAGTCCAGCCGGGAAGCGGTGATCCGCCGGCTCTATGAGCAGCAGGATTCCTTTATCCGGGCGGAACAGGAACAGATCAAAACCGCCGCCGGGCTGGTGGAATTCCTCAACCGATATCCCGAGCTGCGGGAAGAGGTGGCGGGTCACGGTGAAACCCTCTACTTTGAAAAGGGGACCTCGAAGGAGGAGCGAAAGAGCATCAGCAGCCAGCTGGAGCCGCTGGGATTTGCAGAGCGCGTGATTCAATCCATCTGCGGTTTTTTCTCCGGCGGGGAAGATAGCTATCTGACCTTTTTGGACGACGAGTGCGATCGCATAGAGGATTGCTATGCTTCCCGGTATTTCCAGTGCTTTCTCGACAGGAGCGGGAAAGAAACAACGCCTGACAGAATACGCCGCTGCCGCAGTACAGGCGACCGTCTGCTGGAAAGCTGCCGGGGCCTGCTGACGCAGGAGCAGGAGCAGCAGTACAGTTCCCAGGTTGCGGCCTGGGAAATCGCCGAGCTGGACGAGGACATGAAGCCCCTGTCCCTGGAAGAGCTTGCCGAGCTGCAGATCCCCCAGGGAAAAGACCATCTGATGAAACACTGGATCTCCGAACTGACAGACCGCCTGGAACGGGCGGAGTCCCTTTCCGACAGGTGCCTGACCGGACTGCTGAAGGCGGCCCGCACCCCCCAGACGGCAGAGGCTGTGCCGGATCAGGAGCTGCTGCGCTTTAAGGAAGCGGGCTGGCAGCGCTGCAAAGGCTCCTATCCCCACATGGTTCGATGGTGCGCTGCAATGCCGGACTACTCCCTGTGGGATCAGGTTCCTTTGATGGACACCGGGGCATACGAGCAGCTGTACCGCACCTGTGAGGGCATGGCTGAATTCCAGACCCTCCAGACCGATGCCAATGGCAATTCCGCCTGTTACGGCATTTGGAAGCGGATCGAAGAGCGCCAGCCCTGTGCTCGTCTGACGGCAGAACACGGTCTGGAGCCCCAGGAGGCGGCGTTCCTGAATGGGCTGCGCGGTAAGATCCGTGCCCGGGGCACCTGCAGCGATGCGGACATCTATAATTACATCATGCTGACCACCCTCACCGAAATGCAGGGCGGTTCTGCCGCAGCGCGATGCCAGCGGTACCGGGCATTTCTCAGGGAGGATCATCTGACGCTGACCCAGGGAATCCTGCACTATCAGGGGTTCCCCAGGCCCCTCACCGATCAGGAAAAACAGTGGATCGCAGAGCTTTCTCTGTTCACTGATGTGGTGGAGCTTTCCCATCTGCTTCAGAAGGCCGGAAGCCGGGAGGAGCCGCTGCCGGACGAGCTGTTCGCGGAGCTGAAGGACATCCGGAAGCAGGCGGCAGAGCAGTTCGGAGATCATCCGGAGCACCTGGTGGAATTGGCGGTTCTTGATGAGGAGTATGACAGGGAAATGGCGATTGGAAAAACCGTGATAGAGGCTGCCGCTGAGCAGGTGAAGGACGACAAGGCCAAAATTCAAAAGTGGAGCCGCAGAACGGCGGCGGCGGCATCACTGCTGAAGCACTGCATCTCCAAGCTGAACCAGCTGGAGGACAAGCTGAAGGACAGTGAAGAAAAGTTCAACAAACAGCGGAAAAAGTACAATAAGAAATTTGAACAGGACTATACGGTTCCGGTGGGGGCAGAGGGGCCTGACAGCCGTGTGCTCAGCGAAGGGGACCGGCAGAAGCTCTCTGAACAGCTGAGCAGCTACAAAGGGGATCCGGTCCGGCTGACGGAACAGGACCTTCGGTTCCTTGCAGACCACCAGATGTGTGCGTTTGAGAAGCAGCTGCGCACTGCGCCCGTCAAAGAGCACACCGTGGACCAGAGAGCTGGGAAAGAGGAGGAGCGCAAAGCGCCTGCTGCCAAACGTCCCATTCAAATCGTGGACAGGGATTCCGGAAAGAAAACGGATTTGTCAGATTGGAACGGCAAGGCGCCGAATCCCACAGAGTTTGAGCAGATTGTAAAGAACAACAAGGACACATTTAAATTTTAATGATTGAATCAGTGTTAGCTGAGCCCAATGCAGGAACCACCCGCAGCAGAGTCTGCGCGGTGTTTCCTGCAAACTCACCGTACAGGGGAATGAGCGCCGAATGGATGCAATTGAGTACAGCAACTGGATAAAAAGGGTCCGCATGGATGCCGGTTTGACCCAGGCGGAGTTCGGCCGCCGCATTCTGCGCTATGGCCGGAAGGGCGCCTGGGAGTCCTTTCGGCGCAACGAGATCGGCAACTGGGAGCGGGGGGAGAACCTTCCCCAGGGGATGGAGACCTTCCTTTCCATTGCCCTTCTGGACTGGGAGAATCAACATCCCGGGGAAAAAGATACCCCGGAAACCCGAACCAGGCGCTACCGATTTGTTCAGGAACGGATGCAGAAGGTGCTGGGAAAACGGGATTTTTACTGCAGGAACATTCAGGATGTTCTGTTTCTCCACGTGAGCAGAGGCATCCTTTCCCTTCCGGAAGCCATGGAGATGACCCGGGAGCTTACAGCAAAAACAGAACGGTCCGGCAGGGGCTTCGGGGCTGATACGCAGATCATCTGGCAGAATCAGCAGACGCTGGGCTCAAAAGAAGAGGTGGAAAGCAGCATTCTGCAGTTCAGCGGGGCGTTTCGGGGACAGCGGACGCTGGGGGAACGGTTTAAGGACTGCTTTTCCAGCCGGGACCGCTATCCCTGCCCGCTGAAGCTGAAAAGCGCCGTGCTGATCTATGCCCCCAATTACCGCAACACCTATAAACGAATCTTCCGGGACCCCAACATCTCCAGAGAGTGGTTGATCGATCTGTGCGTGCATCTGCGGTTTCAGCGGCGGGAGATCTCCTCGATTCTGACCAGCGCGAACCATCTCTCTGTGACCAATATCGTCAGAAAGCCCGGAATCGAACAGCACCTCCGGAGGGAGGAGGTGTTGCAGGTGGGCAGCGCAGACTGGTACCTCCAACAGGAAAAAGAGAACCGCGGGGGCCATTTTGGGGCCTTTCGCGACTGGACTGTGGAGGACAGGCTGGCCGCCTGCGTGCTGCTGGCGGCGTTCGTATCAAAAGAATCGGACACAGAGCTGCCCCCGGTGGACTACCCGCTGGAGTCCTTTACCCATTACAGCATCGGCGCCGACATGGTCAGAAAGGTCAGAACGATTCGGGATGGAGCCGCTGGCGGTGCCGCGGAGGATGTTCCGCGGCAGTATGAGGTCATCAGCGAAAAAGCCGAACGATGGATGGAGTACCTGCGCTCAGCCCATGACTGCAGTGAGGCGGAGGGGGCAGCCCTTGCATCCTACAAAGAGGAAACCCCCCACTATTATCAGATCCCGCCCGAAAAGAACCTGGACCCTGAGCCGGACCTCATTCGTCTGCGGTATCTGTGCGGACTGATGTACACGGTGTTGACCGGGCGGTATTACACCGGAACGCTGAGCTATGACGATATGGACGAGCTGGAGGAACAGTTTTCCTCGATCAAGGACCGATGCAGCAGCTGGAGCCAGATCTATCACTTTTTTGACTGGACGCTGTGGACGATTCTGAGCAGCGACCCCCTTGTAAGAAAAGGAAACGGGGGCTACTGCCTGGACTACGCGACACAGGCATATCAGGTCATCAGCATGGACAGCGTCATGGAGAATCTTTGGGACAGCTTCCTGCGACTGAACGCCTGAGCGGAATGCCCAAACTGAGGTTCCTTTACAAACCCTGGGGAATCGGGCATACTGTGAGACAGAAAAGGCGAAACAAGTCGGATTGAGTTCATAAGAGAAAGGAAGTTGTGTTATGTTCCATAGCATTCTGGGGTATCTGGTGATTGCGATGGCCATTGCCATTATCGGGGCATTGGTGGTTCTCCACGTCCGCAGCAGCGGCGTACTCAAAGACGTAAAGCTTCCCGACAATCTGTTTTCGAAGAAAGAGGAACCGGAAGAAGAGCCGGTGCAGGACAAGGAACACCGCAGAGGCGGCGGACGCCGGATCGCCCCCGGAAAGAACAAGAAAGTCAGGCTGGCGAATGCGCCGAAGATCCGCGTGGAAAGCAGGGCGGTGGTCAATCCCGATTCCATTCAGGGAGAATATGCCTACATTGAGATGCAGTACACGCCCTTCACCCTGGGAGCGGACCCCAAATCTGACCTTCAGTTCTCCGATGACTCGGTAGAGAATGAGCACGCGGTCATCTACAAGCGCAACAAGCAGGGCGAGACCTACTATGAGCTGGTCAATAAGGCCAGGCAGAATCCGGTGGAGTACCTGAACAGCGACAACCGCTGGTACCCCCTGGGACCGAACCACGGCTACAAGCTGAGCGCCCATGAGTTCTTCCGCATGGGAGAGGTCCGTATGGCCATCGACACCCCCGAAACCAACGGACGCCCTGCCGGCCCGGGCACCCTGATCATCGCAGGGAAGAAAAAGCCGGAAAACGGCGGCACCAGAAAAGCTGAGATGCCGCCGAAAAGAAGCGCCCGCAAAGGAAAGAAAACGGAGAAGGGGGCCACGGAGTCTGACCGCATTTTTAACGGAGGAGACATTTCACTGTAAGATGTTTCGGCGGGGTACGACGAAGCTGCCCGGCGGAACAACGGTGTGAAAAGGAGGCCGAAGCGATGAA
>CAMNOL010000061.1 GCA_946546815.1 uncultured Oscillospiraceae bacterium | reverse complement strand
TGCCATGTTTTGCGGTTGCCCTGTAAGGGGCGAGCAAAACGGCTTTAAAATATTGATTACTGGGGTGATGATTTCATTGCCCCAGTAATCACAGACCCTGTGCAAAGGAGTGAGAACCATGAAGCGAATCGGTATGCTGACCTCCGGCGGCGACTGTCAGGCGCTGAACGCCACCATGCGGGGCATCGCCAAGGCGCTGTATCACCTGTACGAGGACGATGTGGAGCTGTTCGGGTTTCTGGACGGCTACAAGGGCCTCATCTACGAGGAGTATGTGCGGCTGGCTCCGCTGGATTTCTCCGGCATCCTCACCAAGGGGGGCACCATTCTGGGCACCAGCCGTCAGCCCTTCAAGCTGATGCGGGAGCCGGACGAAAACGGGCTGGATAAGGTGGAGGCCATGAAAGCCACCTACCGTCGACTGGGGCTGGACTGCCTCTATGTGCTGGGCGGCAACGGCTCCCAGAAAACCGCCAATCTGCTGAGCCAGGAGGGACTGAACGTCATCGGAATGCCAAAGACCATTGACAACGACCTGTGGGGCACGGACACCACCTTTGGATTCCAGAGCGCCATTGACATCGCTACCCACGCCATCGACTGCGTCCACACCACCGCGGCCTCCCACAACCGCTGCTTCATTGTGGAGATCATGGGCCACAAGGCGGGGTGGCTGACCCTTCATGCGGGCATCGCAGGCGGCGCGGACATCATCCTCATCCCGGAGATTCCCTACGACATCGAAAACGTGGTCAAAGCGGTGAAAAAGCGCAGCAGTCGGGGGCGGGGCTTTACCATCATCGCGGTGGCGGAGGGGGCCAAGTCCAGCTCAGACGCCGCCATGACGAAGAAAGAGTACAAAAAGCGGGTGAAGGAGATGCTCCGAAATTATCCCTCCATTTCCTATGAAATCTCCGACCAGATTCGGGAGAGCACCGGGCTGGAGTGCCGGGTGCTGGTGCCCGGACATATGCAGCGGGGCGGTGCGCCCAACGCCTATGACCGGGTGCTGTCCAGCCGGCTGGGCACCTACGGAGCCATGCTGTTTGATCAGGGGGAATTTGGCCGGATGGTGGCGGTCAGCGGCCACGAAATCACCAGCACGCCGCTGTCTGAGGTAGCGGGAAAGCTGAAAACGGTTCCTCCGGACGCGGACATCATCACAGAGGCAAGGATGCTGGGCATCAGCTTTGGCGACCAATGAGGGAGAAAAAAGGGGAGAACGGTATGAAACTGCAGATTCGGGGATACACCGCCGCAGATACCACCGATGCGGCGGCCATTTGGAACCGGGTGGTGGAGGAAGGCCTTGCGTTTCCACAGATGGAAACCCTGGAGGAAAGAGCTGCCGACGAGTTTTTCCGGTCCCAGTCCTTTACGGGGGTGGCGCTGGATGAGGAAACCGGCGAATTGGTGGGTCTGTACATTCTCCACCCCAACAACGTGGGGCGGTGCGGCCATATCTGCAATGCCAGCTATGCGGTCAAGGGGGAGCTGAGGGGGCACAGAATTGGGGAGGCGCTGGTGCGCCACTGCCTGAAGCAGGCAAGGGAGCTGGGCTTTGGTATCCTGCAGTTCAATGCAGTTGTGGCCAGCAACGCTCCGGCGCTGGCGCTGTACCAAAAGCTGGGATTTGTGAAGCTTGGGGTGATCCCCGGCGGCTTTCTGAGAAAAGACGGGGTCTATGAGGACATCATTCCCCATTACCATGTACTGTAAGCGGAACCATTTCCCGCGAAAGCAACAGAATCAAAAAAACAGGGACAGAACGGCTGGAGTTCTGTCCCTGTTTCTATACAGATCGTTTCCATTTTTTCAATTATGGTGCGGTGCGCCGGAGGGGGCAGTCCGAAAGGGACACCTTTCCCGCCAGCTCATCCATCCCCCGGTCCCGGAGGTAATCCTGGAAGATGGGCAGGGATTGGGAGGACTCCGGGCCAACGATGATTTCCGCCACCAGCT
Source organism: uncultured Oscillospiraceae bacterium (assembly GCA_946546815.1). Classification (GTDB taxonomy): domain Bacteria; phylum Bacillota; class Clostridia; order Oscillospirales; family Oscillospiraceae; genus Onthomonas. The sequence goes on along the minus strand of CAMNOL010000061.1, from coordinate 9,062 downwards.
CCTCCGGCTGCAGCCCAACCCGCTGGCACATATGGGAGAGGTTCAGCGGATAGTATTTCTTGATGCGGTCCGGAGAGACGTGGTACTGGGGTTTGACGCTGAAATACTCCTGGTCAAAGGGAGAAACCACCATCCGGACCTCGTTTTCACAGGAGAAGGAGGGGTGCTTGAAGGCGGCGGAACAGACCCATGCCTCGTTCAGCGCCTGTTGCACCTCAGGGATATCGGAGGACAGCCGGCGGTGCTCCCGGGCCAGGTCAGTGAACACTTTTACCAGTTCGTGACCGGTCATATCTTCCTGATAAAACACCGTCTGCAGGGACACTGCGCCGCCGGTGAGCTTTTCCAGCAGGTCCCCGTAAAAGGCAATGCACACGCCTCTGCCCCGATGACCGTACCGTTCCCACTGAGCGGCGTCGTCCCGCCAGCGGGAAAAGCAGGCTGCGTAGGCCGAGTAGGCGAACTCCTTTTTCAGCTCGTCCCGGAACAGCAGGTCAACGGCCTCTGCCTCCCGGCGCTGACCGCGGCCTTCCAGCGTCCGGCAGACTGCCTTGCTCAGCCCCCCCATGAACAGGCGCATCTCAGAGGCGTCGTTCATGTTGAGAATGTTGTTGACGCGCAGCTCGGATTTGCGTAGAATCCCGTCCAGCGCCTGAAAGTCGGTGTAATGATACAGAATTGTGTTGTGAAAGGAAGTCGACATGGAGGTCCTCCTGTTCAGCGGTTTTTCAGTTCTCCGCAGACAGACCCAGCATGGTATAGCCGCCAGAGCAGAGCAGGGATGTGGCCACCCCCTCAAATTCCTCCGGGGACAGCTGGGGATCACTGTGAATCCAAAGGTTCAGCAGCGCCACCAGCCCGTTGACCATGTACTCCACACAGCACATCACATACTCTGCGTGCAGGTGATACCGTTCCGCATACTGCTTCAGATAGGGGATGGAGAGCTCCTTAAAACGCTGTGCCAGACAGAGGGATTCTCCGGATTCAAACAGCAGCCGGGCGCGCTTGGGTTTTGTGCGGATGTAATTCACCAGACAATGGACAAACCAGGTGGGGCGCTCCCGCAGGTCTGTTTCCGGCGCAGTGCGGAGGTAGCTGAAGAAAAGATCAATATACTGCTGCTCCAGCTCGTTACGCACCTGCTGGAGGTTGGTGTAATGGTTATAGAACGTTTTGCGGTTGACATCCGCTAAATTGGTCAGCTCGCTGATGGTAATGTTGTCAATGGATTTTTCCTTCAGCAGAGACAGCAGGGCATCCTCAATGGCTGTGCGGGTTTTACGTTGTCGGCGGTCCAGCGCGCGGCCAGGTTGCGTGTTATTCATGCTATTATCATCTGTCTTTCTTTAAATCGTTCTGTTCAGATGCAGAGCAAGCCAAAGCTGCCACACTTCTCATCATACTCAACTATCATAGCACAATTTGCCGCAAAATAAAAGAAATTTTTGTTGGAATTTTTCGAAATCGGAAAGAATTGCAGGTGTGAAACATCTCAGCTTTAGGAAGGTAAAGCGGTTGCAATCTTCCTCACAATATGGTAAACTGAAAATCCAGATTGAAAAGAAGGAAGGAGTTCCAATGAAAAGAGATAGTTTCGGGTCCCGTTTGGGGTTCTTGCTGGTCAGCGCGGGCTGTGCCATCGGCATCGGCAACGTCTGGCGGTTTCCCTATGTGGCAGGACAGAGCGGCGGCAGCATCTTTGTGCTGTTCTATCTGCTGTTCCTGGTCATCATGGGCGCGCCGGTGCTGATGATGGAGCTGGCAGTGGGCCGTGCCGGACGCCGCAGTGCGATGCAGGCCTATAAGGCGCTGGAACCGGAAGGCACCAAGTGGCACGTTCACGGCATCTTCTGCCTGGCGGGCTGCTACCTGCTCATGATGTATTATACCACTGTTTCCGGATGGATGCTGAGTTATTTTTTTAAATTTGCAGTGGGAACATTTGACGGCCTGGATGCCGATGCAATCGGAGGCGTGTTTGGCAGCCTGCTGGGGGATGCCCCGGAAATGGCCGCCTGGATGGCGGTGACGGTGCTGCTGGGCTTCGGCGTGGTGAGCCTGGGCCTGCAGAATGGCCTGGAGCGCATCACCAAGGTGATGATGGGCGCGCTGCTGGTGCTGATCCTGGTGCTGGCAGTCCATTCTCTGACGCTGAAGGACGCCGGAAAAGGACTGGCCTTTTACCTGCTGCCCAGCTGGAAGCGGGCCAAAGAAGCGGGCCTCGGCAACGTAATCACTGCGGCGATGAACCAGTCTTTCTTTACGCTGAGTCTGGGCATCGGCGCAATGGAGATTTTCGGCAGCTATATGTCCCGGGAGCAGACGCTGGCCGGTGAGGCGCTGAGCATCTGTGCGCTGGACACGTTTGTGGCGCTGATGAGCGGCCTGATCATCTTCCCTGCCTGCTTCTCCTACGGCGTCAGCCCTGACCAGGGCCCGGGCCTGATCTTCGTCACCCTGCCCAATGTGTTCGTGAACATGGCCGGCGGACGGGTATGGGGCGCGCTGTTCTTCCTGTTTATGACGTTTGCCAGCTTCTCCACCGTGATCGCAGTGTTTGAGAACCTGCTGGCCAGCTGCATCGACAACTTCTGCTGGAGCCGCAGCAAGGCGGTGGTGATCAACACCATTTTTGTGCTGGTGACCAGCATCCCCTGCGTGCTGGGCTACAATGTTTGGAGCAACTTCCACCCCCTGCCCGGCATGGACGTTCTGGACGCGGAGGACTTCTTGGTCAGCAACCTGCTGCTGCCGCTGGGTTCCCTGGTGTTCCTGCTGTTCTGCGTCAGCAAATGGGGCTGGGGCTATGACAATTTCGTGGGGGAGAGCAACCACGGCGAAGGCATGCGGCTGTCCCATTCCTCCGCACTGAAGGGCTATTTCCAGTTTGTGCTGCCCGTGCTGATCCTCATCATCCTGGTGCAGGGACTGATTTAACCGAATCTGTCCCGGGAGGTCCCCTATCCCGTTGCGGGGCTCTCGTTCCCGACTTTTGTGACAAAACCCGCCGGTTTCTGCCGGTGGGTTCTTGCTTTATGGAGTCCGGTGAACCGTTTTCCGAAGCTGCGGCCCATCAGCGACAAAAAAACAGCGGCACCGTTTTGGGGTGCCGCTGCAGCGGTTCAAATGGAGGAGTTAGTTTGCAGCGGAGGCTGCGGCTTCGGCGGAGCTGTCGCCGCTGTCTGCCGGGTCACCGTGGAACTCCTGCCAGGTGTCCAGCACCGCCTGGGTGATGGATTCAGAGTAGGCATCCATGTTCTTGTCAAAGAGCTTGTTGTCCTTTTTATTCTCAATGAAGCCCATCTCCAGCAGGACGGAGGGCATGTTTGTGGCGCGGAGCACCGCATAGTCGCCGTTGTGGTCCTGGGATCCCTCTTGGACGCCCCGGTCCCGTTGGATGCCAACCTGGTTCAGACCTGCCATGATGCTGTCCGCCAGGGAGGAGGCCTCCTCTGTGGCGTTGTAGGACTTCCAGATCTCGTTTCCGTAGGCCACGCCGCCAGCGGTGTTGCGGTGGACAGAGATGTAATAGTTGGCATGGGCTTTGTTGGCGATCTCACACCGGTCCATCAGTTTGATGAAGGTGTCGTCCTCACGGGTCATCACAACTGTAATGCCCTGGGCTTCCATTTTCTCCCGCATACACAGAGCCAACTTCAACACATCGTCTTTTTCCAGCCGCTCCTCGGTGTTGCAGCCGGGATCCTTGCCGCCGTGTCCCGGGTCAATGCACACGATGATCCCTTCTCCGGGCAGGGGCTCCGGCTCCGGCTCTGCTACCACCACGGGAGCAGAGGCTTCTGCAGGCTCCGCAGAGATTTCCGCTGCGGGGGCAGGGGACGGATTGCGATGGAAGAGATTCAGCGGCAGCAGGCCGAACCGGCTGCCTGCCGCAACCGTTCCCACCAGCAGCACCACGATCAGCAGCAGGACGGGCACCGGACTTTTGCGCCGTGTGGGGGTTTTTACCGCACGTTTTCCGTAGTTTGAACTCAAAAAATCACCTGTTTCTCTCTCTTTTGGTTATGTTTCGAAAGAGCAGCGTCAGAAAACGCGCACTGCTCTCACACGACAGATCACATGCGCTCCGGTGCGTCGAAACCGAGCAGGTCCACTGCCAGCTCCAGCACCTTCAACACCAACTGAATGACGCTGACGTAGCTGGCCTGCTTCTCCGGGTCGGGTTCCTTCATGATGTTCCGATCTGCGTAAAACTGGTTGAGGCAGTTGGACAAATCATAAATATAGCGGCACAGGCGATTGGGAGCGTTCTGCTCGTAGGCGTCGTCCACCGCATCGCTGAACCGGGCCAGAGTCAGGTACAGATTGGTTTCCTTCTGACCGTCAGGAGGAAGAATGTGACCCAGCACCGCATCAGGACAGGACTCCCGGAACTTCTTCAGAATGGACTTGATGCGGACCATGGTGTACATGATATACGGTCCGGTGTTGCCTTCAAAGGCGATGAAGCGGTTCAGGTCAAAGATATAATCCTTGCTGGGCTGGTTGGACAGGTCTCCGTACTTGATGGCGGCCAGACCTACCTTCTCCGCAACCTGGTGCAGCTCCTCGTCGCTGAGCTCGCCGTTGCCACGGCTCTTCTCGTATACCGCATCGGACACGTCCCGCAGCAGGTACTCCAGCCGCAACACGCCGCCGTCACGGGTTTTGAAGGGCTTGCCGTCCTTGCCGTTCATGGTGCCGAAGCCCACGAACTCCAGCGTGCACTTCTGCTCGTCCACCAGGCCCGTCTTGTAAGCGCAGCGGAACACCCGGACAAAGTGCAGCTCCTGCCGCTTGTCCACCACATAAATGATGCGGTCAGGCTGGAAATCCTGCTGCCGCTGGATAATGGTGGCCAGGTCTGTGGTTTCGTACTGGGCGGCGCCGTCAGATTTCAAAATCAGGCAGGGAGGCACCTCCCGGGTGTCGGAGTCCTTCTGGACGTCCACCACCAGCGCACCGTCGCTGAGATAGGCGTAACCGTCGGCCTTCATCTGCTCCACCATGGCGGGAATGTAGGGCTGGCAGTCGCTCTCCCCCTTCCACAGGTCGAATTCCACGTTCAGCTTCTTATAGTTTTGTTTCAGGTCGCTGACGGAGACGTTGATGATGTGCCGCCACAGCGCCCGGTAGCCGGGGTGGCCTTCCTGAAGCTTTGCGGTGGCCTCCTGAGCGGCGGCCTTGTAGGCCTCGTCCGCCTTGGACTTCTTCGAGGCACAGGGATAGATCTCCTCCAGATCGGAGATGGTGAAGGGGGGCTCCTCAGGGAAGCCGCCGGTTTTGCTGTCGTCAAAGTAGGGGAGCTCCGGCTGGCGCAGCTTCAGCTCGGTGATGATCTGGCCAATCTGCAGGCCCCAGTCTCCCAGGTGCACATCACCGATGACCTTGTGACCCTTGAAGCGGGCGATGCGCTTGATGCTCTCACCGATGATGGCGGAACGCAGATGGCCCACATGGAGGGGCTTTGCCACGTTGGGTCCGCCGTAGTCGATAATGATGGTCTTTGCTTCGGCGTCGGGTTCCGCGCCGCGGCGGTGGTCCTGCTCCAGCTGCTCCATCAGGCCGGCCAGGAAGGCGGGGGCTACGTCGATGTTGATGAAGCCCGGACGCACCATTTCCACTTTGGAGAACATGGGGTCCCCGGCCAGCACGTCAGCCACCTTCTGGGCGATCAGGAAGGGAGCCATGTGATAGGTCTTGGCACCGGCCATTGCGCCGTTGCACTGGTACTGGCACAGATCCGGACGGTTGGAGGGAGCGCAGCGGCCCAGAGACGGGTCGTAGCCTGCGATCTCAAAGGCCTCCGAAACCTTTTCCGAGATCTGGTCAACTAGTTTTTTCATAGAATCGAACCTCTCCTGCGCGAGGAGCGCATATTAATCTTATCATAAATGATTTGCATATGTCACATAGTATAACAGAGGGCAGGGGTCAGTGTCAACTTGAAAGGCGGAAAGAAATCGGGGAAGAAAAGCTGGAAATGAACGGGGGAGCTGCAAAGATTTCACGGGCGCACTTGCCTAATGGGGCAAAAAAAGGTATACTTATTACTGGGGCAATTTAATAATTCCCCCAGTAATAACAGATTTTAAAGCCGTTTTGCTCGCCCCTTACAGGGCAACCGCAAAACATGGCACTTATTACTCCGGCAAGTTCAAGTTTTTCAAATGGGCTACGATTATTTACTTGCCGGAGTAATAAAATCAATTCAAGCCAAATGACTGTCCGGAATTCCCGGATGCAGATCTGTACTTCAAAGGAGTCTGACTTATGAACCAATTTACTTACTGCGTTCCCACAAAAGTGATTTTCGGCGCCGGCACCGTGCATCAGGCCGGCGAGGCTGTCAAAGAGTTTGGCGGCACCCATGTGCTGGTGGTATACGGCGGCGGCAGCGTGCTGAGAAACGGCACGCTGGACAAGGTCACTGCTTCCCTGGACAAGGCTGGAGTGAAGTATGACGTGGAGGGGGGCGTACAGCCCAATCCCCGTCTGGCTTTGGCACAGGAGCTGGTGGACCGGTATCAGGACAAAGGGGTGGATTTCCTGCTGGCCGTGGGCGGCGGCAGCGTGCTGGACACCTGCAAGGCCGCAGCCATGGGCCTGTACGGCGGAAGCCCCATCTGGGACTACTTTGAAGGCAAGCGCCCGGTCACCGGCGAGGTGCCCGTGGGCAGCGTGCTGACCATCGCCGCCGCTGGCAGCGAGACCAGCGACTCCGCTGTGCTGACCAACGCCGAGACCACGGTAAAGCGGGGCTGCAACACTCCCTATAACCGGCCCAGATTTGCCATTATGGACCCGGAGCTGACCTACTCTCTGCCCCAGTATCAGACCGCCTGCGGCGTCACCGACATCATGATGCACACCCTGGAGCGGTATTTTGCCAAGGATGCCGGACAGAACCAGCTCACCGACGCCATCGCGGAGGGCCTGCTGCGGGACGTCATGGAAAACGGCCTGGTGGCCATTGCCGAGCCGGAGAACTATCAGGCCCGCAGCGAGATCATGTGGTGCGGCAGTCTGAGCCACAACGACCTCACCGGACTGGGCCGGGCCAAGGACTTTTCCGTCCACCAGCTGGGGCACCAGCTCAGTGCGCTGTTCGATTTGGCACACGGCGCCTCTCTGTCCGCCATGTGGCCCCACTGGGCGCAGTACGTCTGCAAGCATGACCTGCCCCGCTTTGCCAACCTGGGCCGGAAGGTGCTGGGCATCCGCTGCGACGACGATGAGCAGTGCACCCTGCTGACCATCCGGGGCTTCATGGACTACTGGCACACCCTGGGGATGCCCATCAGCCTGTCCGGCTGTGTCGGCGTACAGAACGAAGCCGTCCTCAAGCAGCTGGCAAAGAGCTGCTCCTACGGCGGCAAGCGCACCATCGGCGCCTTTGTAAAGCTGGATGAGGACGATATGCTGGAGATTTACCGGGCGGCCAACGTGTGACAACGTTCGCCTCCTCGGATTGACCCGGAGAGGGACAGCCTGAGACTTGCGCTATTGATTGGATAACACCCCATGTTTGGATACATTGTGGCCAATCGGGCCATTCTGAGTGAAGAGCAGGTCCGGCGCTACCGGGCGGTGTACTGCGGTCTGTGCCGGACCATCGGGGAGCGGCACGGACAGGCCGCCCGGCTTTGCCTGACCTATGATATGACCTTTCTGGTGCTGCTGCTGGACAGTTTGCAGGAGCCGGAGCAGCGCACCGGCAATCACCCCTGCGTTGCCCACCCGCTGACCAAAGCCCCCTGGCGGCGCAGCCGCTGGACGGAGTACGCGGCAGACATGAACGTGGCGCTGGCCTATTACAACTGTCTGGACGACTGGCAGGATGACCGGAATCTTCCCAAATACGCCTTTGCAAAGGCACTTGCTCCGGCCTACCGCAGCGTCAAAGCCCGCTGGCCGGAGCAATGCGCCCTCATTGAGGAGTGTCTTGCCCGGCTGGGTGAGCTGGAACGGGACCGGAGCCCGGAGCTGGATGCCGCTGCCGGATGTTTCGGACAGCTGATGGCCGGACTGTTCGACGTGGAGGGCAGTTTCTTCCGGGAACAGCTGCGCACGCTGGGAGATCGGCTGGGCCGGTTTATTTATGTGATGGACGCAGTGCTGGACCAGGAAGAGGACGCGAAAAAGAAACGCTACAACCCGGTGGCCGCCTTTCAGGAGAAGTACGGCGGCTTTGAACCTCTGAGCGCGCTGGAGCTGCTCCTTGGGGAGTGCGGTATGGCCTTGGAACAGCTGCCGCTGGAGCAGGATTTGGACTTGCTGCGGAATATTCTGTATTCCGGAGTGTGGAATCAGTGGGTCAGCAGGCACCGGAGCTGAGCCGCTGGTGAGAGAGGCTCCAACAGGAGAAAACAGATGATAGACGACCCTTACAAGGTGTTAGGCGTGACGCCGGACACGCCCCCGGACGAGATCAAAAAGGCCTACCGGCGGCTGGCCAAGCAGTACCACCCGGACCTGCACCCCGACGACCCGGAGTGCGCCCGGAAAATGAACGAGATCAATTCCGCTTACGATCAGATCAACAATCCCCAGAAGTACCAGCGCCAGCAGTCCAACTACGGCTATGGGGGCGGCGCGGGAACCGGCTATGCCGACCCCTTTGGCGGGGCGTATGAGGGCTGGGGACAGCGGACCTACACCACCTACGACGCCAGCGGAGATCCGGCGGAATTTCAGTCCGCGTGGCAGTTGATTCAAAGCGGGGAGTACCAGCAGGCGCTGCAGGTGCTGGAGGGTGTGGACGGCAGAGGACGCACCGCCCGGTGGTATTTCCTCAGCGGACTTGCCAACTCCGGCCTGGGCAACAAGATTCTGGCGCTGCAGCAGGTGCAGCAGGCGGTGCGGATGGACCCCAACAATCTGGAGTACCAGCTGGTGCTGCAGCAGCTGCAGATGAGCGGCCAGTTCTACCAGCAGCAGAACGCCAACTACTGCTCCATGGGCACCGCAAGCTGGTGCACCTCCATGTGCCTGCTGAACCTGATGTGCAACGTGTGCTGCTTCCCCGGCGCATACACCGGCATGTACTGGTGCTGACG
>CAMNOL010000060.1 GCA_946546815.1 uncultured Oscillospiraceae bacterium | reverse complement strand
ATATGGCGGAAAATAGACCGTCCAGACGCCGTAGCTTGATTTAATCAGTGCTTCCCAAGAATAAACGAAAGAAGCGAACCCCATGAATTTTGAAACCAAACGCTGCTGGGCTGAGATACACCTGGACAATCTGGAATGGAACTACCGCCAGCTGCGCCAGCGTGCGCCCCACAGCCGATTTGCCGGGCTGGTCAAGGCAAACGCCTATGGCCACGGCGCCGTTCCTGTGGCAAGAAAACTGGAGGAGCTGGGCGCAGATTATCTGGCTGTTGCCTGTCTTGCAGAGGCCCAGGAGCTGCGCTCAGCAGGCATCCGTACCCCCATTCTCATTTTGGGATACACGATGCCCGAGGATACCAAAACCCTGCTGGAGCTGGACATCACTCAGACCATTTATGACCTGGAGCTGGCAAAGCAGTTTTCCAACGCAGCCCTTGCCGCCGGCGGAAGGCTCCGCTGCCACCTGAAGGCGGACACCGGCATGAGCCGTCTGGGCATTCTGTGCCAGGAGGACAGCATTGAGTCCGCCGCAGACACGCTGGCGGAGATCTACCGCCTGCCCGGTCTGGACGCTGAAGGGCTGTTCCAGCACTTTGCTGACGCGGACACCTGCCCGGAGTACTCCCGTATGCAGATCCGGCGCTACAATGCCCTTCTGAACGCACTGGACCGTCGGGGCTGCACCTTCCGCATCCGCCACTGCTGTGCGGGCGCGGCGACGCTGAACTATCCTGAGGCCCATTACGACATGGTGCGGCCGGGCATCCTGCTTTACGGCTACTCCCCCGACCATAGCTGTGACGGCATGATGGATGTGAAGCCGGTGATGGAAGTGAAAACCCGAGTGGCCTCGGTGAAGCGCCTGCCCAAGGGCACCTGCATCAGCTATGGCCGCACCTATACGCTGGAGCGTGACAGCGTCATCGCCGCCGTCACCATCGGCTACGCCGACGGACTGCCCCGGCTGCTCTCGGGCAAGCTCCACTTCCTCTGGAAGGGACAAAAGGTCCCCCAGATCGGCAGAGTGTGCATGGATATGTGCATGGTGGATGTCACAGACGTCCCCGGCGTGAAGATCGGCGATGAGATGACCATCTTCGGGCAGGAAGGCAGCCTGCAGCAGATGGCTGATGAAATGGGAACCATCCCCTATGAGATCATGTGCGGCATCTCCCCCCGGGTGGCCAGGGTGTACACCGATTCCTGAGGGCGTGGCGTAGATTTACACCGCTTTTTCAACAAAAACGAGGTCTGACCCCGATTGGAGCCAGGCCTCGTCTTTTTTCTCTTTCTATTGCTGTGCGCGCCATCAATAGTTCTGCTCGCGCACCTCAAAGTAGCTCTGAGGATGGGCGCAGACCGGGCAGACCTTGGGGGCTTTGGTGCCCACTACGATGTGTCCGCAGTTGCGGCACTCCCAGACCTTGACCTCGGACTTCTCAAAGACCTGCTTGGTCTCCACATTGGTCAGCAACGCGCGGTAACGCTCCTCATGCTGCTTCTCAATGGCACCAACCATGCGGAACTTATTGGCCAGCTCCTTGAAGCCTTCTTCCTCGGCCTCTTTGGCCATGCGGTCATACATATCAGTCCACTCGAAGTTCTCGCCAGCGGCAGCGGCGCTCAAATTTCCTGCGGTATCGCTGATGCCGCCCAGCTCCTTGAACCACATCTTGGCGTGCTCCTTCTCGTTGTCAGCGGTGTGCAGGAATATGGCGGCAATCTGCTCATAACCTTCTTTCTTGGCAACGGACGCAAAATAGGTGTATTTGTTGCGGGCCTGAGACTCGCCTGCAAAGGCTTCCTGAAGGTTCTTCTCCGTTTTTGTTCCGGCGTACTTATTAGACTGAGACATTTGATATTCCTCCTTTATCGTATTGAAATGGTATCCCTCCCGGGACCCAGGTTTATTTTACCGATTCCTTTCGGGGCAGTCAACTGCAATCAGCACTTATCACGGTTATGTTGCACCGATTTCTTACAAAAAATGCGGAGCTGTACGATGATCCGGCGGCTCCGCATTTCTTCTGTTATTTACTGATCTTAACGCTCTTTGCGCTGCTCCACAGAGAGTAAGCCTTCTCTCCGTCCACAGTTTTATAGGCCCGGACGGAAACCTGATAGGTCTTTCCCTTGGTCAGCCCGGTGACGGTCTTGCTCACCTTGGAGGCGCCGGTAATGGTCTTGCTCTTGGTCACGCTGCCGGTGATGTAGCGGAGCTGATAGCCGGAGGCAACCGTGTTCTTGCTCCACTTGGCAGCAAACGCTCCGCTTTTGCTGTTGGTAACGCTGGACAGCGCCGGCGCTTTCAGGTAGGTAATGCCCTTTCCGGTGGCGTTATAGCCGCTGGCATAGCTGCCGCCGTCGGCGGTGAGGCACCGGATGGTATAGGTGTACTTCGTGCCGTTGGCAAGCCCCTCATCCAGATAGGTCAGCTTGGTGGTGCTCCCCAGCTTTTTCCAGCCTCCGCTGCCGGTTTTCCGGAAGACTCCATACCGCGCTGCACCGGTCACCGCCGCCCAGGTCACCTTCACGCCGCTGCCGGAGAGCTTTACGCTGCTGATCTCGGGGGCTGAGAGATAGGTCACCTTCACGCCGGTTTTGTCATAGCCGCTGGTATACTTGCTGCCGTCGGCGGTGACACATCGCACGGTATAAGTGTAAGTGGTTCCGCTTTCTACACTCTTGTTCAAGTAGGTCAGATTTGTGGTGTCCCCCATCTTTTTCCAGGTTCCCCCCTGAATTTTTCGGAACACTCTGTACTTTTCCGCGCCGCTGACCGCTTTCCATTTGATCCGCACGCCGCCATCCACACAGACCGCGCTTTTCAACACCGGAGCGGACACCTGGGCCGCTGCACCCAGCATTGTGGTGGTCACGCTGACCGCTGCAGAAGCGCTGCCGGTGCCGGCGGTATTCGCCGCCTTGACACGGAAGGTATAGGTGGTACCGGGAGACAGCCCGGCGATGGTGCAGGAAGTGCCGTTTGGCTCGGAAACGGCCTCATAGCTGCCGTCTGACTGCTTCTGTTCCACGATGTAGTAGCCGGCTCTGTCTGCTGCCGTCCAGCTCAGGGACACGGAAGCGGCGGTCGCTCCGGTGAACTTCAGTCCGGTGACGGTTCCGGGCTTTTTCTCCCCAGAATTTCCGCTCTTTTGGTACCAGAAGTTGCAGTCCACACTGCCGGTGATTCCATTCACCTTGCCAGTGCTGCTGTACTGCCAGAAGTCATAAGAGCCAGAGTAGACAGGCGCAGGCAATGTAGTCTTTTGACGTTTACTCGTACTATAGCTTTTATATTTACTTTCCTGTCCCACATACCTTGCAAGCCAGCAGCCGTATGCGCCCAGCTGGGAAACATCGCACAGATTGGACAGGTCATTGGGATTGCCATAATAGTAGGCATCATAGCCGGCGTTCTCGATGATTTTGCAGTACGCCTTCACATTTTTGGTTCCCTGGGCACGGGACACCTTGTTGATGCGGTAGCCACTTCCGCTCTCGATGTCCATAGCCACCGGCATGGAAATCATGGACTTATAAGGCTTGATGTACTCCAGCGTTTTTTTCGCCTCGGCCTGTGCCTCTTTCTCCGTCAGCGCCTGGGAGAAGTAGTAGATTCCCACCTTCAGTCCGGCCTTGTAAGCGCCGGTAATGTAAGAATCCATTTTCACGTCTTTGCCGATTTCCCCCGTTTTGACCAGAGAGCGTCCGCAGCGGATAAAAGCAAACTTGATACCGGCTGCCTTCACCTTGCTCCAGTCAATGTTTCCCTGGAAGTAGGAAACGTCAATGCCGTAGACCACTTTATCACCCGAATGAGCCGCCGCATGGGTGTAGTTCCAATAGGTGTAGGGATTCGCACCGGAAGACGCCAGCTCTTCCAGCGCTGCCTCGTCCATATCGCCAACTTCAAAACTGCGCTTCAGAGAATCCTCCTGGCTGTAGAACTCATACCACTTCAGGTAGTCTCCATCCTCCGCATATTCCTCCCGGAACTCACTCCAGAACTCGGCAGTGCCCACATCCGGCTCCACCTCATCCTCAGGAAAAGAAGCCCTGACCGGCTCGTCCGCTTCCTCCGGTTCAGCCTCATCGCCTGCGGCCTGGGACTCCACAGCTTCCTCTTCCACCTCTGGGTTGACGCCCACTGCAGAGGAGACTGCATCATCCTCCGGAGCTTCCCCATCCTCTGTGTACTCTGCATCCTGGGGTTCCTCCGGAACGCTCTCCACTGACACCTCGGCGGCAGCTTCCATCTCTTCGCTGGGCTCCTGCGTGTTCTCTGCCGCGAAAGCAGCCATTCCCATCTGAGCCATCAGGCCCAGACATAAAACCAACGCCAACAGCTTTCGTGCAATTCCGTTTCTGTCTTTCATCTGTAACTCCCGTCTTTCTTCCGTCAATGTTTTTCTTCTGTCAATGTCTTTCAAATGCATCCAAAATGTTTCGAGTTCTACAGAAAAATAGGCTAATTCGTTCTCATTATAGAGGAAATCACAAATGCAGTCAAGGAAAAATGCGAATGTTCCAAGAATTGGTGATCATTGTGCCTCTGAGGAGGGATGCTGCACCTGTTCCACCAGCATCATTTCAAAGGCCAGCTTGTGCACAAAGGAGCAGACTGCATGGTCCATCAGGCTGCCGCCCAGCGGAACGGCCCCCCCATTCTCGCCGCTGCAGATCAGCTGAAGCTCCTGTTCCAGCTTGTCGCAGATCTCGTCATAGGCTGCCTCCGGCGTTCTGTTCTCCCGCTGAAGCACCAGCAGCTGCCGGACCTCTGCAATGGACAGCACCTTTTTCAGCAGGCAGACCAGCATCAGCTGGGACAGCTGTTCCCGGGAGTAACGCTTTTTCACCGGCGGAGCAATGACCTTGAGCTTCACATAGTTATTAACCATGGTGTCGGTCAATGCCTCCCCCCTGGGAAAAAAGGGAGCCAGATACTGGTTCGTCAGCTCCACGATCTGATCCTTGTAAAGCTCCAGCCCAGGCAGCTCCCGATACCGCGGCATCCGGCTGCCCTGAAACCGCAGCTGAAAAGCACTTCTGTGTTTCATCTTGCTCCCCTCCGCAGCACAGCAGATTTTCTAATATTGTACCGATTTTCCATATTCAATGTCAATAGTCCTCAGCGCAATTTCCTCTGTTTTTATGATGTCGAACCCTGTGTTATTCTGTTCTAATACAGTTAGATAATATAATTTATTTTTGCTATTTTTCTATAACTATAAAATACGATTTTTCACCTTTATTTTTCCTTTTTTTCAAAATATCGAATCTATTCTATCTATTTCCATTTTTATCCTTTCTTTTCATTTATTTTCGACATATTATTCTATTTTTGTCGTTCTTTGTTGCCCGCCGATTTCCAATCTTTTATTGTGTAATATTATTATCTATTTTTGTTGTTTTTATTATAAGTTCTCAATTCAGGGGTATTCTTGTCGATTTTTGTCGGATTCTCTCATACGAAAGTTCCTTTTTGTGGTTGTCTTATTTCGTCAATTATGCTACATTATTGGAGAAGAGGCCAAAAAGAGAAAAAGAGGCACAAGATGATAAGATTGGAGCGATGTAAATGAACCCCATCAAAATTCTGCTGGCTGATGCCGACGGGGAATTTCGCAAGGTCCTGGGCGAGCTGATGTCCCGGGAGGAAGGCATGAACGTGGTATTTTCCACCGGAGACGGAGGCAAGGCAGTTGATTTTTTGAACGAAAACACCATCGATGTGCTGGTAATGGATTTAGTGCTCAGCGGCACAGACGGTCTGGACCTGTTGGACAGTCTGAACCGGATGGGCGGCAAAAAGCCCGCTGTGCTGGTGCTGTCCGCTTTCCTTCACACCCAGCTGATGAGCAGAGCGGCGGAGCTGGGCGCCGATTATTTTCTGATGAAGCCCTGCCGGGCCTCCAGCGTGATTGAGCGCGTCCGGCAGCTGTGCTCTGACTCCCAGGTGAGCCGCAGCAATCTGGAAGCACAGGTCACCTCCATTATTCATGAGATCGGAGTTCCGGCCCACATCAAGGGGTATCAGTACCTCCGGGAGGCCATTCTCATCGCCATTGAGGATATGGATGTGATCAACGCCGTGACCAAGGTCCTCTACCCGGAGGTGGCAAAGCACTACGGCACCACCTCCAGCCGGGTGGAACGGGCCATCCGCCACGCCATTGAGGTGGCATGGGACCGGGGGGACCTGGAGACCCTGCAAAAGTACTTTGGCTACACCGTTTCCACCTCCAAGGGCAAGCCCACGAATTCGGAGTTCATCGCCATGATCGCTGACCGGCTGCAGCTGCAGTACCGCCAGCGGAAGGCTCGGTAAATCATCTGAAAATACAAAAACAGCAGCTTCAGAGCACACGCTCCGGCTGCTGTTTTCCTTTACTCTGCAACCCAAACAGGGCTATTTTCTTTTTTTGAAAGTTATGCTATGATTTTACCATGTAGTAATTTGAAACAAGGAGAATCCGATATGAACATCACCCTGAAAAATGACAAACTCACCGTCGTCATCAGCACCCTGGGCGCCGAGATCCAGAGCATGACCACCCCATCGGGCACAGAGCTGATGTGGCAGGCTGATCCCGCCATCTGGGGCCGTCACGCTCCCCTGCTGTTCCCCATCATCGGCCGCCTGAAGGATCAGCAGTACACACTGGAGGGCAAGGTCATCAAAATTTCCCAGCACGGCTTTGCCCGGGACACGGAATTCACCGTGGACCAGCAGTCCGACACCTCTGTGGCCTTTTCTATCACCGACAGCCCGGAGACGAAGAAGGTTTACCCTTTCTCCTTCCGCCTGTCCATCACTTACCGCCTGAAGGACAACGTTTTGGAGAAGGTTCACACCGTCACCAACCGCTCTGACTGCGTCATGCCCTACGAAATCGGCGGCCACGACGGCTACCGGACCACGCTGAACCCCGGCGAGTCCATGGCAGATTACGCCATCGAGTTCCCCGGGCAGACCGAGATTCACCCCTTCCAAATGGACGAGCACTGCTTCCTGACGCCGGAAAAGCTGAGCTATCCGCTGGTGGGCGGCAAACTCCCCATGCCCCCGAAGGTCCTTGGCCTGGACACCGTTGTGCTGGAGAAGCTGCCCGTCAACCGGGTCACCCTGTCCAACTGCAAGAATCCCATCCGTCTGACGGTGGAATTTGCCGACTTTGACTACCTGGGCATCTGGACCATGCCGATGGACTTTGACACCCACTATGTCTGCATCGAACCCTGGACCACCCTGCCGGAGTGCACCTTCGTCAGCAGTGAGCTGTCCGGAAAAGCCGGAATCCGCCTGCTTCAGCCCGGTCAGACCGAATCTCTTTCCTATACGGTCACTGTGGAAGAATAATCCGTCGTTTCTGAGTACTCTCTGTGGGGCAGCGTACCTTTCCCGGAATTCCGCGTCCGGCCGGGGCAGCGCTGCCCCGTTCCCATTCCCTTCGGAAAAAGCAAAAACCCCGTGCATCTCTGCACGGGGCGAAAGTACGAAGATCAATAATATCTCTTGCGGTTCTTGCGGGCAGCCTCAGACTTCTTGCGCCGCTTCACGCTGGGGCTTTCGTAGTGCTCACGCTTGCGAACCTCAGCCAGAACACCGGACTTGGCGCAGGAGCGCTTAAAACGCTTCAGAGCATTGTCCAGAGATTCGCCTTCTCTCACTCGAACTTCAGCCATTCTATTTTTCCCTCCCTCCGAATATGCCCAGGGAGTCTTGGACAAGGGCACAACAAACCATTTATCATGGAATGTAAAGATATTATATAGGTTCTTTCCCGCTTTGTCAACAGCTTTTTTGGCGTTTTCCGAAAAAAGTGCAGAAAATCCCCGTTAATATTTGACAAATTTTATAGAATCCGTATAGAACTTTTCCGCCTCCCCAAAGGGGAGGCGGCGTTGTTTTTTACTTGAAAATCAAATTAACAATCTTGATAGAGCCGGATTTTTTGTCCCGGACCACGATCTGCTTCACCAGCTTCTTGCCTTCCGCCTGACGCTGAATGCGGCTGTCAGCCAGTGCGGTGTCCACCACGGTCTGGTCGTCGGCGTCAGCGCTCACCACGATGTTAGCGCGGACCTTGCCGGCCACCTGCACCGCCAGCTGGACGGTGGAAGCGATGGTCTTGCTCTCGTCGTACTCCGGCCACTTCTGCTGGCAGATCATGCCCTCGCCGGCGAAGCCCAGATTCTCCCACATTTCCTCGCAGATATGGGGAGCGATGGGGCTGAGCATCAGCAGCAGCGCCTTCAGGTCGCCCTTGGTGCAGCCGTTGGCATAGAAGTCGTTGACCAGCGCCATCATGGCGGCGATGCCGGTGTTGAACTTCATGGCCTCGATGTCTTCGCTCACCTTCTTGATGGCCTTGTGGATGGCGGCCACGTTCTTCTCGCTGTACTCCAGAGAGTCGGTGCAGGCGTCCTGCAGGTTCCACACCCGGTCCAGGAAACGCTTGCAGCCCGCCACGGCCTTGGGAGACCAGGCAGCAGCCTTGGCAAAGTCACCGATGAACATGATATAGGTGCGCATGGTGTCCGCACCGTACTGGGCCACGATGTCGTTGGGGTTGACGACGTTGCCCCGGGACTTGGACATTTTCTCGCCGCCCTCGCCCAGAATCATGCCGTGGGCGGTGCGCTTCTTGTAAGGCTCCGCGTTGGGCACGGCGCCGATGTCATAGAGGAAGTGGTTCCAGAACCGGCTGTAGAGCAGGTGCAGGGTGGTGTGCTCCATGCCGCCGTTGTACCAGTCCACCTGTCCCCAGTAGTCCATGGCCTCCTTGGAGGCGATGGCGGTGTCGCAGTCCGGGTCCTCATAGCGCAGGAAGTACCAGGAGGAGCCCGCCCACTGGGGCATGGTGTCGGTTTCCCGCTGGGCAGGGCCGCCGCAGCAGGGGCAGGTGGTGTTCACCCAATCGGTCATGGCAGACAGGGGGGACTCGCCGTCGTCAGTGGTCTCATAGCTCTCCACCTCGGGCAGCAGCAGCGGCAGCTGGTCCTCGGGCAGCGGCACATAACCGCACTTGTCACACTTCACGATGGGAATGGGCTCGCCCCAGTAGCGCTGGCGGGAGAACACCCAGTCACGGAGCTTGTAGTTCACCTTGGCGTGGCCGATGCCGTTCTTCTCCAGATGCTCGATCATGGCGGCGATGGCGTCCTCCACGGTCATGCCGGTGAGGAAGCCGGAGTTCACCATGACGCCGGTGGCCACATCAGTGAAGGCCTCGTGGCTCAGGTCCACCAGCGCGCCGTCGCTGCTGGCAACCACCTGAATGATGGGCAGATCAAAGGCCTTTGCAAAGTCGTAGTCCCGGGTGTCGTGGGCGGGCACGGCCATAATGGCACCGGTGCCGTAGGTGGCCAGAACATAGTCAGAGATAAAGATGGGGATCTCCTTGTTGTTCACCGGGTTGATGGCCCTCACGCCCTCCAGCCGCACGCCGGTCTTTTCCTTGGCCAGCTCTGTGCGCTCAAAGTCGGACTTGGCAGCTGCCTTGCGGACGTATTCCTCCACCTCATCGTAGTTGGCGATCTTATCCTTCCACTTGGTCACATAAGCGTGCTCAGGGGCGATGACCATGTAGGTGGCGCCGAACAGGGTGTCGGCCCGGGTGGTGTAAACCGTCAGCACATCGCCTTCGGTGGTGTTGAAGTTGACTTCTGCGCCGGTGGAACGGCCGATCCAGTTCTTCTGCTGGATGGCAACCCGGGAGATGTAGTCCACCGTGTCCAGTCCGTCAATGAGCTTTTGGGCGTACTCGGTGATTTTCAGCATCCACTGGCTCTTCTCCTTGCGGATGACCTCGCTGCCGCAGCGCTCGCACACGCCGTTGACCACTTCTTCATTGGCCAGCACGCACTTGCAGCTGGTGCACCAGTTCACGGGCATGGAGGTCTTATAGGCCAGGCCCTTCTTGAACAGCTGCAGGAAGATCCACTGGGTCCAATGGTAGTACTTGGGATCGGTGGTGTTGATCTCCCGGTCCCAGTCAAAGGAGTAGCCCAGCATTTCCAGCTGATTGTGGAAATTTTTGATGTTGCTCTCCGTCACCTTGGCAGGATGGATGTGATTCTTGATGGCGTAGTTCTCCGTGGGCAGGCCGAAAGCGTCATAGCCGATGGGGAACAGCACGTTGTAGCCGTCCATGCGCTTCTTGCGGGCCACCACGTCCATGGCGGTGTAGGGACGGGCGTGGCCCACGTGCAGCCCCTGTCCGGAGGGATAGGGGAACTCCACCAGGCCGTACCACTTGGGACGGGTGGTGTCGCCGGTGACCGCACGGAATGCCTTGGTCTCATTCCATCTCTTCTGCCATTTTTTCTCAATGGCGGTGAAATCATACTTCAACTTGTATCACTCTTTCTTATTATTCATGGGCGGCGCAGATTGCCCCCACATCATGCAAAAAAACTCTTTTCTCAGAGGTTCAGCTCCGAATTGGGAATCAGGACTTCCAGCCGGGGCACTGCGTCTCCTATGTTGTAAAACAGCCGCAGACCGCCCTCTTCCAGAGAAAAGCTCTCCGGATCACCATCTGCTTCAATGCGCTCCACCAGACCATCCACAGTCTCTTCGTCCAAACCCTGTTCGGTGCAGCTGGCCCGGATCAGCTCACTCAGGCGCTCCGGCTCCTTCAGCAGGTCGGTGTACGCCACACTTTCCCCATCAGGCAGACGCAGCACCGCGCCAATGGTGTAGGAATACGGGTGGGCGCCGCCGCTCCAGAACCCAGCCGTGCCGACGAGAGACACATATTGCTTATCGGCATAGCTCACATCCAGGCTCAGCTCGTCAAAGAAGGGCAGCATACTGTCCAGGCTTTCCTGGTCGTAGCCATACTCCAGCAGCTCTTTTTCGTAGTCGTCATCCACCACGTCCTGGTGTTTTTTCATGTCCCCCAGCCAGTTCTCCCGGACGATGTTGTTCAGGGTCTCGCTGTGCTCACCGGAAAAGACGGGATAGGTGAAGGTGTACTGGTACAGCGCCTTGCCCTTGCTGTTGGACGTGGTGAACTGCTTGGTCTCCACCGTCCAGCTCAGGGCGTTTTCCATGTCCGCCCCTTCGGACCGATCATCGGTGACGCTCTCTGCCCCGTCAGCGGCCTCAGGCACAG
>CAMNOL010000059.1 GCA_946546815.1 uncultured Oscillospiraceae bacterium | reverse complement strand
CATCGATGTAGCCGGAGCCGTATACGATATCAGGAGCGGTGAAGTCAGGTGGCTGTAAGCGATAGGCTGGAATCCAAAATCAGAACACAGCGCCCGGCAAGTACATTCAGCGGGAGTCTATGAGAATTTTGACAGTACTGCTCCATACATTGCAATTTGAAATCTCCAGTGAAGCATCACTGAAAACACCGCCAACGACACAAGTGGTTGGCGGTGTTTTTTCGATCCATTTCATCAAGGAGGGAATAAAAGGCGGGATGCAGGGCGCTAGTTCCCTCTGAACGATTGTAGAAATCATTCGGGGCAGAAAAAGTCACTGGTTGAGAGGAGGAAGCGATGCATCACAGCCTGGTATACATAATCTGGGACACTCCGTAAAACTCACAAATCCAGATCATACTTCTCCACATCCACCAGAACAGAGCCGTCCGCCTCAAAGCTGATGGCTTCCGCCTCTTCTGTGGAATAGATGAGGAAGGTTGCTGCCTGTTCGCCGTCGTTGACAAACAGTTCAATGCTGTTGCGGTCCATAACAACCCGCAGCTTAATGGCGCCCTGTTGGGGGCGAACCAGAAAATCCCGAACATGCACAATGTCAAACCGCCCGCCGGAACGGGTACGGTCAATTCGGACCGTGTTAGCCCCCGGCTTGTAGCGGATGACTGCGCAATGCTCGCCGTCTTTGGCCAGATTCAGCTTAAACCAGTGATAGCCACTCTCATTGGCAGGATGGACCGTCACCGTCATGTCCAGCACTCGGCCGGAGATGCCGCTCAGGTTGACCTCCCGATCCACCAGCACATTTTCGTAGGCCACCCGTCTGCCATGGTAGTTCTCCAGCTCCCGCACCGGGTTCTGAATGAGTCTGCCGTCCCGAATGGACAGCTCCCGGGGCAGGGTCATGGAGCCGAACAGACGGATCCCTTGGGGCTGGGAGGTGGTGGTGGCCCAGTTCTGCATCCACGCGATCATAATGTGCCGCCCGTCCAGCGCCTCCAGGGTCTGGGTGGCGTAGAAGTCCAGGCCGTAGTCGATGGACTGGACGCGCTCCCGATGGAACACCAGATTGTCTTTGTCATAAGTGCCGATCAGGCACAGCGCGCCGTAGCCCGCGTGGAACTCCAGCCCGACGGGGGCCATTTCCATGGGGCTGGTGAGCAGCACCTGCTTTCCGTCCAGAGGGAAGAACTCCGGGCACTCCCACATCCTGCCGTACTCATTGCGGCAGGATTCAATTTTCTTCACGTAGGTCCAATGAAAGGCGTCCTCGCTCTTGTAGAGCAGCACGTCGCCGCTGCCGTCGGCGGAGCGGTTGCCCATCACGGCGTAGTAGAGTCCGTCCTCCCGCCAGATTTTCGGGTCCCGGAAGTCGATTTCGCTGCCGCCCTCCGGCAGGTCGCTGGCGTCCAGCACGGGGTTGCCCTCGTACTTCTCGTAGTTCACGCCGTCACCAACAGCGATGCACTGGTTCTGGATCTCCTCAATGACGCCGTCCGAGCGGCGGACCTTGCACACGCCGGTGTACATCAGCAGCTGCCGCCCATCGGGCAGCTCAATGGCGCTGCCGGAGAAGCAGCCGTCCTGGTCCATCTCTGTGTCCGGGGCAAGGGCGATGGGCAGGCGCTCCCAGCGGATAAAGTCCTTTGTCTTCACATGGCCCCAGTGCATGGGACCCCACTTGGTGGAGTAGGGGTGGTACTGGAAAAACAGATGGTATTCCCCCCGGTACACGCTGAAGCCGTTGGGATCGTTGATCCATCCGATTCCTCCGGTGACATGGAAGCGGGGACGTTCCTCGTCCAGAAAATGCTGGTACTGTCGCTCAAAGTCCCGGGCTTTTTGTAGTTTTTCGCTGATCATATAACAGTCCTCCTGCTGGGATAATCGAAAAATAAGACAGATTGGCTGCCGTAATAAGTGTTTTTTGGCCCGCCTCACAGGAACGCGGGGCGGACCGTTGGAAGGAAGAAAACTATGGCAATCTTCAAAAATCCTGACACAGTTCAGGGCGCAAAATCCTCCACAACTTCGTTGTCGTCCTTGACAGGCGTCAGCCTGCCTGCGTCCTCCGTCTCGTTCTGAATGATTTTTACTCCTTCCTTTGTGCCAGTATTGTTATTACTGGGGCAATTTAATAATTCCCCCAGTAATAACAGATTTTAAAGCCGTTTTGCTCGCCCCTTACAGGGCAACCGCAAAACATGGCACTTATTACTCCGGCAAGTTCAAGTTTTTCAAATGGGCTACGATTATTTACTTGCCGGAGTAATAATCTTGCTCTGGAATCTCGTTGTTGCCCCGGCAGCAGGCTGCGGCTGCGCAGCCTGTGCACGAGAGAAAAAGGAAAAGAAAATGAGTGTCCGGGGACACAGCGGTGATGGAGTTCCAGACGCCGTTCTCGTCCTGATCGGTGAAGAACACGCCGATGGGGCCGTACTGCAGCTGAAGGCTGCTGACGGTGGCGGAGGAGCCGCCGCAGGCCGCCAGGGACAGCACCATGGCCATGGCCAGAAGCAGGGAGATCAATTTCTTCATAGTTTACACTCCTTCTTGCTATTTGTAAACAGTTTTTAACCCTTGACGGCGCCTGCCATCATGCCCTTCTCGAAGTACTTCCGGACGAAGGGGTAGACGATCATCATGGGGGCCGCCCGGGTGGGCCTGATGGCGGACCTGGAGCGCTGCGACAGCTTCTTTTTTATTTTAGAAGACGGTGAAACGTTTCAAAGAGATTACCAGATTCTGGCCCACACCGACGGAACGCTGCCCTCGGAGACAGAAGCGGCGTCCGACGCCTGCTGGATGCGCTGGGCAGATTGTCCGGTGCTGCGGGGGCTGGATCTGGGAGAATACACTGAAACCGTAGCGGGCACAGAGGTCTCCGGGGACAGTCAGTCTCTTCTCTCCGATTTCTGCTTCGCCCGGCGGGGCTTTTGGACGGAGAAAACCTGCAAGTATCCGGAGAAGTGTGAGGAACTGTGGAATACGTTGACGGAGGGAGCTGCCCAATGAAAAAATGCATCGCAATCATTCTGGCCCTTGCCTGTCTGCTCTCTCTGACAGGCTGTAACGGGGCGTATCCCGAGGAGGCTGTGGACGGGCAGTTTTGCGATGGCCTGGTCGGTTCTGCTGCCCCGAACGGAAGGAAATGGAAAATATAAGGCGCTCTGTGCCGGAGCCAAGGAAAAAAGCATCTGGCGGCGGGTGGAGTTTTATCAGGACAGCCTGTCCGTTTTCTCAGAGAACCGACAGCCGGTGAACATCGCCTATGAGGATGTGGAGCAGATCAAAGAAACCGAGGGACTGATTGTCCTGATCTGCGCAGGGCGCCGGGGGGTCATGCTGGCAAAGGCAGGGTTTGTCTCAGGCTCCAAGGAGACGGTGTACCAGCTGCTGGCAGATGCCTCGGAGTAGCGGACCTGTGGCCTTTGCAAGTCTCCTGCATCTCCTCCGTGCCCTCTGTTGTCGTGGCAGAATCAACGGTGAGGGCGGACAGATGATCGCTGATTGTTTCGGTGCCTGATTTGACCAAGGGGGAAATTGTCGCCTTTGAAACGACCTCTCCCGCCCCCTTTTATGTTATACTGTCCCTATCAACCAGACAAGGAGGACAACAACATGTACGGAGCAATTTTAGGCGATATGATCGGCGCCCCTTACGAGTTCGACCGGGGGGACAAGACGAAGGAGTTTCCTCTTTTCGTGCAAGACTCAGAGTTCACGGACGATTCCGTTATGACCATTGCGGTGGCGGAGGCCCTGATGAGCACAAGAAAGGCGTCAGAGGAGCGTATCAAGGCCGCACTGGTGCGGGCCATGCAGCGCTGGGGACGGAAGTACCCTTACGCCGGGTACGGCGGAATGTTCCGGCGGTGGCTTCGCTCCAGAGCTCCCCAGCCCTATGGCAGCTTTGGCAACGGCTCTGCCATGCGTGTTGCGGCGGCGGGCTGGCTGGCAGATACGCTGGAGGAGACCCGCCGTCTGGCACGGCTCAGCGCTGAGGTGACCCACAACCACCCGGAGGGCATTAAGGGCGCCGAGAGCGTGGCCAGCGCCATCTATCTGGCCCGAACCGGCAGCAGCAAAGGGGAGATTCGGGACTGCATCCTCCGGGAGTTCGGCTACGACCTCTCCCGCACCTGCGACCAAATTCGCCCCACCTACCACCACGTGGAGAGCTGCCAGCAGACGGTTCCCGAGGCCATCACCGCCTTCCTGGAGGGGACGGATTTCGAGGACGTCATCCGCACGGCGGTGTCCCTGGGGGGCGACTGCGACACCCTGACCTGCATCGCCGGGGGCATGGCAGAGGCCTTTTACGGCGTTCCGGAGGAGCTGAAGGAGGAGTGCCGGAAACGGCTGCCGGGCGATATGCTGGAGGTGCTGGATCGGTTTGAGACCCTCACGGCGGGGGAAAGGTAAGGGGACAAACGGGATCTGTTCAGCAAATACAAAGGGGGCTCTCGTCCCCCATGAATCGCGGGAAAACGTTATAAAAATGCCTGCCAGTGCGATCACTGACAGGCATTGTCGTTATTTCATGTTTTTACTTCAGGTTTTCCTTGAAGAACTCTTCCAGCTTGTCAAAGGGGATGCGGTCCACCCGGTCGTACAGGTCGATGTGCTCGGCGTCCTCCACCACATACAGCTCCTTGGGCTCGGCGGCCATGCCGTAGGCCCGCTCGCTGAAGCCCTTGGAATGGGCCCGGTCGCCCACGATGAACAGAATGGGGCGGGGGGAGATCTCCGCAATGTAGTCCAATGCGAAGAAGTTCATCATGGACAGCATGGAGGTGGTGGTAAAGTTGCCCCTTGCGTTGGGATGGTGGCCACGGGGCACGGCGTAAAAGCGGTTCCACTCATCGGTCAGGGGGTCGGTTTCCGGCCGCTTGTCGTACTCATAGGGCTCTTCGGGGAAGCTGGGAAGGTACTCGGGCTCGCCGTTCTCAAAATCCACCCAGCGCTGGGCGGAGAGCTGCCGCTTCATGTCCTCGATCACCGCCTTGTCCCCGCCAAACATGAAGCGGCCGTCGGTGATGTTGTACATGGAGGTGGTGGCCACCGCCTTGATGCGGGTATCCACCTGTGCGGCAGACAGGGCAAAGCCGCCGGAGCCGCAGATGCCGATGACGCCGATTCGCTCCCGGTCCACATAGGGGACCTTTACGCCCAGATAGTCCACAGCGGCACTAAAGCTCTCCGCGAACAGGTCCGGGGAGGAGACGTGGCGGGGTTCGCCGCCGGACTCGCCCATATACACCTGGTCGAAGGTCAGCACCACGAAGCCCCGCTGGGCCAGCTCGTTGGCGTAGACGCAGGGGCCCTGCTCCTTGACGCCGCCGTAAGGGGCGCCCACGATGAGGGCGGGGTATTGTTTGCCCTCTTCCAGCTGTTTCGGGGTGTAAACATCCGCTGCGATGGCGATGCCGTAGCGGTTGTTGTAGCGGACGTGCTTGCGCTCCACGTTCTCGTTGAGCTTGGTGATATAACCGTATGACATAATAAAACCTCCGTTTTTCATTACACTGGCTGTGTTTTTTGACGATTTATGATTGCCGGGGATGATTATGCGCAGACGTGAGCTGCGGTCACCATCACCTCTCCCTTGGCCTCCGGGTCATCCAGAATCAGCTCCCCCACTTCCGGCACGATGATATGCCCGGCGCGAGGGTTCTTGATGCTGTCCACCGGAGTCAGGATCTCCGCTTCCACCTCGGATTTCTCAAACGCCAGGTCGGTGTCGATCATCCGGCAGCCGATGAGCTTCAGTCCCTTGCAGTAGCACAGGGGCTGGGTGCCGATGATGGTGCAGTTTTCAAAGGTCACGTTCTCGCAGTACCAGGCCAGGTACTCTCCTTTGATGACGCTGTCTCTGACCACCACGTTTTTGGCGTGCCAAAAGGCGTCCTTGGTGTCAAAATTACAGTGTTCAAAGAGGGAGTCGGTGAGGTACTGGAAGGAATACTTTCCCTTCAGCGTCACGTTCTGAAAGTGAAGCCGCTCGGAGCGGAGCATGAAGTACTCGCTCTCAGCCCGGCAGTCCTTCATCTCCACGTCCCGGCCAGACCAGCCGAACTCCGGGGACACGATGTCGCAGCCCTCCATCGTCACCTGATCGCACTCCCGCAGGGCCTTGATGCCGTGGAGCTTTGTGTTCCGGATGGACACATCCTTGGAGTACCACAGCGTGGCCCGGCAGTTGGGGGTCAGCTCGCTGTTGGTAATTTCCACGCCATCGTCGTGCCAGAAGGGGTAGCGCAGGTTAAAAAAGCAGTCAGCGGCCCGAATGTTCCGGCACTCCTTGAAGGCGCTTTCGCCATCCGCCGGTCCGTCGAAGCGGCAGGAAAGGGTCTCCACGTCCCTGCTGCCGTACAGGGCGCGCTCTGCATCAAAGCTCTTATTTTGATAGGTTTTCATATTGATATCCCCTAATTCATTTCTGTTGGTGTTCCAGCTCGTAAACCAGATAATCCAGACAGTCAATTCTCCGCTCCGCCCGGTGGAGCTGCTCCAGCAGCTCTCTGCGGTGGCGTGAGAGCAGCCGCAGACACTCAGACACCCGCTCCGCCTCCAGCTGGGACAGCGCCTTCTGCGTCGTGACGCTGTCACAGCCTGCGTCCAGCAGGTTCTGGCGTATGGATTCCCGTGAGGATCGAATGGTCATGGGCGCAGCGCCTCCTGTCTTGTTGGATGAATCCAGTATACCACGGGAAACGCAGCATAACAAATACCGATTTTGCATTTCTATCATGCTTTACAAGCATGGATCAAGGGGTTATACTGGTCATAGGAACAGGAAGGAGGACAAGTCCATGGAACTGCGTGTGTTACGCTATTTTCTGGCCATCGCCCGGGAGGAGAGCATCACCGGGGCGGCCAGAACCCTTCACATCTCCCAGCCAGCCCTCTCTCGGCAGATGATGGAGCTGGAGGCGGAAATCGGAAAGCCCCTGCTGCGCCGAGGCAGCAGACGGGTCACGCTCACCGAGGAAGGTCGGCTGCTGCGCCAGCGGGCAGAGGACATTCTGTCTCTGGTGCGGAAAACGGAGGATGAGCTGACGGCCTCTCAGGACAGCCTCAGCGGGGACATTTATCTCTGTGCCGGAGAAACGGAAACGGTACACATCCTCACCGACACAGCGCACAAGCTGCGGCAGCAGCACCCGGACGTGCGGCTTCACATCTCCAGCGGAGATACCTTGAACGTGTACAGCGCACTGGACAAGGGGCTTGCGGACTTTGGATTGATGTTTGAACAGCCGGACATCCATACCTATGAGTCCCTCCGGCTGCCTGAGGAGAACCGTTTTGGCGTTCTGATGCTGCGGGAGGATACGCTGGCGCAAAAGGAGCAGATCTCCCTTGCTGATTTGGCCCGCAAGCCCCTGATCCTCCAGCGCAGCGTGCTGGCCATGGCAAAGCGAACGGGCTGGGCCGAGGAGTACCGGGACCGCTCCGATATACCGGACAGCGGACACATCAATGGGCCGGGCAACCACACGGAGGAGTGGAGACGATTTCTCAGCGAGGCAAACATCGCCGGGAGCTACAGCCTGATTTACAACGCCTCTCAAATGGTGCGCTCCGGCATGGGCTGCGCGCTGTGCTTTGACAAGCTGATCTCCCTTTCCGAAGAGGGCGGCCTGTGCTTCCGCCCGCTGACTGCGCCATGGACGGCAAACGCCTTTTTTGTATGGAAACGCTATCATGTGTTTTCCAGGGCGGCAGAGCGGTATTTGCAAATGCTGAGAGAGGAAATCGCCCCGTAATGGGACGATCTGCCAACCGTCCGGTTTCACACATTCAACCCTCAGTGCGATTGTGAACCTGCTCGGAAGAGCGCCCACATAATAAAGGATTACTTCCCAATTTTCTCTGTTGCTGCCAACCAAGCCCCTGGAGCGCCGCAGAGGAAGCTGGGAAGTTTTTTTGACCTATTTGACTGAAAGGTACGATTTAACGGACTTTCTGTCTGACAAACCTATTGACAACAGTTGTAATACGTGATACTTTACAGAAAGAGATTGCTGGAGGTGAATATTTCAAATGCTAAATGAGTTTCCCGCCCATATCAGATTGACAGAAAAAGACCCGGTCATTCAACCAGCCTATGAGCACAGCAGAAACGCTGCATGGTACGCCAAAAGTGCTCTGTTGGGGGTAAATCTATCCCATGCTGCCTACCTGGCTGGGCTGCTGCACGATATGGGTAAATTCAAGGCGGAGTTTCGCTGCTACCTGGAGGGGCAGGCATTCGGGCAGGGCAATGCCGCCAGGGGCAGCGTCGTCCACACCTTTGCTGCGGTGCGGTTCCTGCTGGAGCGCTATCATCGCTCCTTGACGGAGGAGGACGAACAGCAGGCGGTCTCAAACCTCACAGCGGAGCTGCTGGCCTATGCCGCCGGTGCCCACCACGGACTCTTTGACTGCGTGGGTGAGCAAGGACAATCGGGATTTCTGCACCGCTTGGAGCGTGAGAACGGCTACCAGGAATCACTGGAGAATTTCCGGAACCAATGCGCAGACCTCCCGGAGCTGGACAAGCTGTTTCACTCCGCAGCGGAGGAGATCGGACAGGTAGTGGAACGTTTGGAGGCTTTGCTCCCGGAGGAGGAGGGCTATGAGGAGGCCTGCTTCTACCTGGGGCTGCTGGCCAGACTGCTGCTGTCTGCGGTGATGGAAGGGGACCGGCGGGACACGGCAGAGTTTATGAATGAGTTCACCTATCCCGACTTCGGGGAGGACCGGACAAAGCTCTGGACAGAGTGCCTGGAGCGGGTGGAGGAAAAGCTGAAGACCTTTCCGTCGGACACCCCCATCCAGCGGGCCCGGCAGCAGATCTCCCAGCAGTGCCGCAGCTTTGCCCGGCGTCCCGGGGGCGTCTATCGTCTCAACGTGCCCACCGGGGCTGGGAAGACCATCAGCTCCCTGCGCTACGCACTTGCCCACGGAGCGAAGTGGAACAAAAAACGTATCATTTTTACCTCGCCCCTGTTGTCCATTCTGGAGCAGAACGCCCAGGTCATACGGGAGTACCTGGCGGAGGATACCCTCATCTTGGAGCACCACTCCAATGTGGTTCGCACAAAGGAAGACGGGGCGGAGCTGGACCGTCAGGAGCTGCTGGCGGAGAACTGGAACGCACCTGTGATCGTTACCACACTGGTACAGCTGCTGAACACCCTGTTCAGCGGAAAGACCACCTGCATCCGCCGCTTTCACGCCCTGTGTAACAGTGTCATTGTTGTCGACGAGGTGCAGACGGTGCCCAACCGCATGCTCTCCCTGTTCAATCTGGCGGTGAATTTTCTCTCCGGCGTCTGCGGGGCGACCATCGTCCTCTGCTCGGCCACCCAGCCCTATTTGGAGGGAGTTCCTCACCCCATCCGCTGCCGATGCGAGGAGATCGTGCCCTACGACGGGGCGCTGTGGAGGGCGTTCCAGCGCACCAAAATTTGTGATCTGGGCAGCAGACGGCTGGACCAGGTTCCCTCTGCTGCACTGGAGGTGCTGGAGGGGGCCAACAGCCTCCTCATCGTGTGCAACAAAAAAGCGGAAGCGGAACAGATATTCCACGCCCTGAGCGCTGAGGACCTTCGGTGCTTCCATCTTTCCGCCTCCATGTGCATGGCCCACCGCCGGGAAACCCTGGAGAAGTTGGAACGCTCTTTGGCCCAGAGCCGAGCAGGGGAGGGGAAGACCGTTTGCGTCTCCACTCAGGTGATCGAAGCGGGGGTGGACATTTCCTTTGAGCGGGTGATTCGCCTGACCGCAGGAATGGACAGCGTGGTGCAGTCCGCCGGGCGGTGCAACCGCAACGGCGAGAGCGCCCAGCCGGTGCCGGTGTACTTGCTCCAGTGCGCGGATGAGAAACTGGGCATGCTGCGGGAGATCCAGATGGGGAAGGACGCCTGTGTTCATCTGCTGAGGCTGTTTCGGCAGGCGCCTGGGCGGTATCAGAACGCACTGGACTCCCATGCCTCCATTGAGCAGTATTACCGGCTGCTCTACGGAGAAATGGACAAGGGCTATCAGGATTACAGCGTCAGGCGTGGACAGCGGAAACTCACGCTGCTCTCCCTGCTGTCAGACAACAGCAGCTATTATGACGAGGACTGCCCCTTTGCGGAACAGTTCCAGCTCAATCAGGCCTTCAAGCTGGCGGGGGCTCTGTTTACGGTGTTTGACGAGGACACCGCCGACGTCATCGTCCCGTTCAAAAAGGGAGCGTCGCTCATCACGGAGCTGGGAACCATTGACCCGGAGCGTGAACCTCAGCGCCTTGCAGGGGTGCTGGAGGAGGCGAAGCCCTACACGGTTTCCCTTTACGCCTTCCAGCGCAAAAAGCTGGAGGAGGAGGGGGCGCTGATTCCCAAGTGCGGCGGCTCCGTTCTGGTGCTGCAGCAGGGCTATTACGACAATGACACCGGCCTGTGTGGGAAGGCCGGCGAGCAAAACTATCTGGAGGTGTGACCATGGCAAAACCAGAGCATCCAAACATTGTGGAATTCCAGGTGACGGGGGATTACGCCCTGTTCTCCGACCCCATTATGAGGGCGGGCGGGGAGAAGTGTACCTATCAGGTGCCCACCTATGAGGCGCTGAAGGGAATTTTGTCCTCAGTGTACTGGAAACCTACTTTGATCTGGTACATTGACGCCGTCCGGGTGATGAATCCCATCCAGACAGAGGTGAAAGGGATTCGACCCATCAAGTACAGCGGCGGGAACGACCTGTCCTTTTATACCTACCTCAAAAACTGCCGCTATCAGGTGAGGGCTCACTTCGAATGGAACGACAACCGTCCGGAGCTTGCTAAAGACCGCAACGAGAACAAGCATCACAACATCGCCCGGCGCATGATTGAGCGGGGCGGACGCCGGGACATTTTTCTGGGCACCCGGGAGTGTCAGGGCTACGTGGAGCCCTGTGTGTTTGGAGAGGGAGCAGGGGCCTATGACAGTATCCCGGAGCTGAGCTTTGGGCTGATGTACCACGGCATCACCTACGCTGATGAGGCCTATTCCGACGAGACGAGGGGAAAGATGACCGCACGCTTCTGGCGTCCCACCATGAAAAAGGGGGAAATCTGGTTCCCCAGACCTGAGGACTGCCCCCTGCACAAGCCCCTGAGGGAGATGGAAATGAAGCCCTTCGGGGAGGAATATGGAAACTTTTCCGGCCTGAGAGAATTTGGGGAGGTGGAGTAAATGGGACTGCTGCAAAAAGCGGTGGAGACCTATGACGCACATCAGCAG
>CAMNOL010000058.1 GCA_946546815.1 uncultured Oscillospiraceae bacterium | reverse complement strand
CTGTTCTGCAAATGTGAAGCAATTGTGACGAAACGCCGTCTTTTTCTTTAATTTCCATTAAAAAAGCCTGAATCCCCTTGTTTTTCCACCACCGCGCGGTATAATGGGTATAAAGAACAAAGGAAGCGCCTGGGCGCACTGTTCCGCCATTTCCCACCGCAGCGGCTCCGCCGCCGGTTTTCACTTTACCTATGAAAGGAAGATTCATTATGTTATTTGCACTGATCTGGACGCTGATCTGCGGCTCCGTCATCGGCTGGCTGGCCGGCATCATCATGGATCAGCCCGGCTCCACCCTGAGAAACATCGTGGTTGGCATCGCCGGCTCCGCTCTGGGCCGTGCGCTGTTCGCCACCATCGGCTTCGCCTACACCAGAGGCCTCGCAGACGTCATTGTCTGCGTCATCGGCGCCTGCGTGCTGCTGTCCATTGTGAACTGGCTGGACAGGCACTGATCCAAACAACAACCGCTATCAGCGGCGGAACGGGCATTGAGCGCTGTTCCGCCGCTGTTTTTTTCTAAGGCATCACCGCACAATGAGACTTCGGCGCTGGACGGCTATTTTCCGCCAACTTTTCGTTGCAAAAACTTGAAATCCGGCAAGGATTACTGCGTTTTCGCGCCTCAATTTGACGAAAAATATCTCACCCACCGCTCTTGTCCCATTGTGCGGTGAAGCCCTGTTTTTTTGCCGCATAGGGACAGCCCGTTGCCTCATAAGGTACAGTATTCTGCAAAAGGAGCTGACCGCTATGCTCTCTGTCCTCGCCCTGCTGCTGATGCAGGGTCATTTTCTCACCCTGCGCCTCAGCGGCAGCGGCACCTTTCCCAAGCCGCTCTCCGCTGAGGAGGAGCGGGACTGCCTGCGCCGGGCTGCGGCAGGCGACGAAACCGCCCGGTGCACCCTCATCGAACGGAACCTGCGGCTGGTGGCCCACATCGCCAAAAAATACTACAGCCAGAACGGAGACAGCGACGACCTGATCTCCATCGGAACCATCGGCCTGATGAAGGCGGTGAACACCTTTCAGCCGGACAAAAACATCCGTCTTGCCACCTACGCCTCCCGCTGCATTGAAAATGAGATCCTCATGCACCTGCGCCGGGTCAAAAAGACCGCCAGGGAGTTCTCCCTCAACGACGCCCTGGAGCAGGAGGACGAGGGCAGCGCCCTGTCCCTGATGGATGTGCTGCGGGTGGAGGACACCCTGCTGGAGGACCTGTTCACCCGGGACTGCTGCAAAAAGGTCCGGGAGGGGGTGGACTCGGTGCTGGAGGACCGGGAAAAGCTGGTCATCGTCCGGCGCTACGGTTTGGACGGAAAGGCGCCCCAGACCCAGAAGCAGGTGGCCGCCCGGTGCGGCATCAGCCGCTCCTATGTGTCCCGCATCGAGAAGAAGGCCCTGCAGAAGCTCCAGGCCTTCATGGAGGATTCGCCCTGAAACCCCGCTGATTTTCATGGCATTTTCCCTCCTTCCGTGGTACAATGTGGGTATCAGAACTTTCAGGAAGGGTGTGACACCATGGACCATCAGAACGCCATTGAAACCCTGCAGAAATGGGTGGACGAGAGCCGCCGCATCGTGTTTTTCGGCGGGGCAGGGGTCTCCACCGAGAGCGGCATTCCGGACTTCCGCTCTCAGGACGGCCTGTACAACCAGACCTACGACGAGCCGCCGGAGACCATTGTCTCCCACAGCTACTTCATGAACTGGCCGGACAAATTCTATCGGTTCTACAAGGACAAAATGATCGCCCCCTGGGCAAAGCCCAACGCCGCCCACCGCAAGCTGGCGGAGCTGGAGCAGGCAGGCAAGCTGACGGCGGTGGTCACCCAGAACATCGACGGGCTCCATCAGGACGCGGGCAGCAAGGCCGTTTATGAGCTCCACGGCAGCGTGCGGCGGAACCTGTGCATGAACTGCGGGGCCAAATTTGACGGGGTGGACATCATTCTCAACAGCCCCGGCGTGCCCCACTGTCCCCGCTGCGGCGGCATGATCAAGCCCGACGTGGTGCTCTACGAGGAGGGGCTGGACGAAAACGTCCTCTACGGCGCGGTGAATCGGATCCGGGAGGCGGATATGCTCATCATCGGCGGCACCTCCCTGGTGGTGTACCCCGCCGCCGGCCTGGTCAATTACTACCGGGGCCGCAGGCTGGTGCTCATCAACCTACAGCCCACCGGCATGGACGGCCGGGCGGATCTGGTCATCGCCGGAAAGATCGGCGAGGTGCTGAGCCAGATCAAGGTCCGCTGACGGCTGCAGCTCCCCGTAAAAAAATCCATATTTTTCGCTGAATCAACGACAAAAAGCAGCAGTGAGCTTCGGCCCATTGCTGCTTTTATAGTGAGGGACTTCCCTCTCACCAGATGTTCTCTTCAATCTCCTTCAGGAGCTTTTTGTCCTGCTTGGAGCTCAGGTCCAGCTTGGCGTACAGGTCCGGACGGCGCTCCCGGGTGCGGACCAGGGACATCTTCCGCCGCCACTTCTCCACGTTGGCGTGGTGGCCGGACAGCAGAATTTTCGGCACCGCCCGGTCGTGCCAGACCTCCGGCCGGGAGTACTGGGGGTACTCCAGCAGGTTGTCCCAGTGGCTTTCGTTCTGGTAGCACTCGGGGTCGGAGAGCACCCCGGGCACCATGCGGCACACCGCGTCCGTCACCGCCATGGCGGCGATCTCCCCGCCGGTGAGCACAAAATCCCCCAGGCTGATCTCCTCGTCCACGCACTCGTCGATGAACCGCTGGTCGATGCCCTCATAGTGGCCGCAGACCAGAATCAGGTGGTTGTAGCAGGACACCAGCTCCTTGGCCTTGGCCTGGTTGAAGGTGGTGCCGCAGGGGGACATAAAAATGGTGTGCCCCCGCTCCCCGCCGTTGGTCTCGTCGCAGATGTGCTTCCAGCAGCGGTACAGGGGGTCCGCCTGTAAAATCGCCCCGTGGCCGCCGCCGTAGGGGTAATCGTCCACCTGGTTCTGCTTGTTGGTGGTGTAGTCCCGGAGCTGGTGGCACTCGATTTTCAGGTAGTCCCGCTCCTGAGCCCGCCCCAGAATGGACTCGCTGAGCACATCGCCGGTGGTCTCCGGAAACAGGGTGATGATGTCCACCCGGTAGTTGTACTTCATCTCGGTCATTGGCCCAGCTCCTCGCTCAGGTGGAAGCGGATGCAGCCGGCCTCCTCGTCGATCTCCTCCACGAAGTCCGGCACATCGGGGATGAGATACCGCTTTTTGCCCAGCACCTCATACACATCCTGGGCGGGGAAATCGTGGATTTCCACCACTTTTCCAAAGACCTCTCCGGTTTCCACGTTCACCGCCTCCAGTCCGATCAGGTCGGCGATGAAGTGGGCGCCCTCCTCCAGGGGGATCTCCTCCCGGCGGGCCAGCGCCACCCGGTTCTTCAGGGGCAGGGCGTCGTCAATGGAGCAGATGCCCTCCAGCTTCACCAGCGCAAAGCGGCCCTGCACCCGGGCGGAAAGGACCGGATAGGATCTGCCGTTGACCTCCACCGCCTCCAGGCACTGGAACAGGGCGGGATCGTCCAGCCAGGAATCCACCTTCAGCTCTCCGTGGACGCCGTGGGTGTTGATGATCTTTCCAACCTCTAACATGGGGTTTTTCATGATTGTACCTCCGAATGAAAACAGGGCCGCCATGTTCGGGCAGCCCTGTCAGCTTTCAGCGCCGGATGACGCTTAGTCTACGATGTCCACAGTGACACGCGTATTGTTCCGTTGTGCAAGGGAACGAACCACAGTGCGAATCTCCTTTGCAATCCGCCCCTGTCGACCGATCACCTTGCCCATGTCTTCGGGGGCCACCCGGAGCTCCAGAACAATTTCACCGTCGCAGTCGATCTCGTTGACGCTGACCTGTTCGGGGTGGTCAACGAGATTCTGTGCGATATAAGTCAAGAGCTCTTTCATGCAGCGTTCCTCCTGGGATTACAGGACGTTGGCCTGCTTCAGCAGACGCTTGACGGTGTCAGTGGGCTGTGCGCCGGTCTTGATCCAAGCCTGGGCGCGCTCAGCGTCGACCTTGATCTCAGCGGGCTCGGTCAGGGGGTTGTAGGTACCCAGCTGCTCGATGAAACGGCCGTCACGGGGATACCGGGAGTCAGCCACCACGATGCGATAGAAAGGAGCCTTCTTAGCGCCCATGCGGCGCAGTCTGATTTTAACCATTTATCATTCACCTCCATAGATTATTCAAGAAATATATGATTAGCGAGAATTGTTTCGCAAATCAGCAATAGAAAGATGGGTCAGCGCTTCTTCTTGCGCTTCATGTTCTTGCGCTGGCGGCCTGCGCTGTGGGCGCCCATGCCCGGCGCGCCCCGTCTTGCGCCGCCCCGGAGCATTTCGCTCATGTCCGGCATCGCCGTGGGGTCGCCGCCGCCCAGGATGTTCTTCAGCGCTCTGGGGATGCGGCCTCTGGTCATCTTCTTGGTCAGGGACTGCATCATCTCAAACTGCTTCAGCAGCTTGTTCAGATCCTGCAGAGAGGTGCCGGAGCCGGCAGCGATGCGGCGCTTGCGGCTGGCGTTCAGCAGGGAGATGTCCTCACGCTCCGCCGGGGTCATGGATGTAATCATGGCCTCCGTCCGGCCGATGGCCTTGGGGTCGATCATGGACTCGTCGATCTTGCCCGCCATACCCGGCATTCTCTGAAGAATGTCGTAGATGGAGCCCATTTTCTTGGTCTCCTGGAGCTGATCGTAAAAGTCCTGCATGGTAAACTTGCTGGAGCGGATCTTCTGGGCCATTTCCTCGGCCTTTTTCTCATCCAGACGCTCCTGCGCGTTCTCGATCAGGGTCAGCACGTCGCCCATGCCCAGGATTCTGCTGGCCATACGGTCGGGGTGGAACACCTCAATGGCGTCCAGCTTTTCGCCCACGCCGCAGAACTTGATGGGTTTGCCGGTGGTGGCCCGGATGGACAGGGCAGCGCCGCCCCGGGCGTCGCCGTCCAGCTTGGTCAGCATGACGCCGGTGACGTCCAGCGCCTGGTCAAAGGCCACCGCGGCGTTCACCGCGTCCTGGCCGATCATGGCGTCCACCACCAGCATGATCTCGTCGGGGCTGACGGCGGATTTGATGGACTTCAGCTCGTTCATCAGCGCCTCGTCCACATGGAGCCGTCCGGCGGTATCCAGCATCACGATGTCGTTGCCGTGCTGTCTGGCGTACTGCAAAGACTCCCGGGCGATGTCCACCGGGTCAGCCTGTCCCATCTGGAACACCGGCACCTTCAGCTGCTCGCCCACCACCTCCAGCTGCTTGATGGCGGCGGGACGGTACACGTCGCAGGCCACCAGCAGGGGGTTCCGGCCGGTCTTGCTGCGCAGGTAAGCGGCCAGCTTGGCGGCGTTGGTGGTTTTGCCGGCGCCCTGCAGGCCCACCATCATGATGACCGTGGGGGGCTTCTGGCTCATATTGATGGGAGTTGCCTCGCCGCCCATCAGGGAGGTCAGCTCCTCGTTGACGATCTTGACCACCATCTGAGCGGGGGTCAAAGACTCCATGACGTCCTGGCCGATGGCCCGGTCCGTCACCTTATTGACAAATTCCTTAACGACCTTGTAGCTGACGTCAGCCTCCAGCAGAGCCAGACGGATTTCACGCATGGCCTCTTTGACATCGGCCTCCGTCAGTCGGCCTTTGCCCCGGAGCTTATTGAATACTGACGTGAGTCGTTCGGTCAAACCTTCAAAAGCCATTGATTACTCCTTAAGTTCCGCGGTTTTGCGCTGAATGTCACCGATCAGCTCCTC
Organism: uncultured Oscillospiraceae bacterium; assembly: GCA_946546815.1. Taxonomy (GTDB): domain Bacteria; phylum Bacillota; class Clostridia; order Oscillospirales; family Oscillospiraceae; genus Onthomonas. Next base: position 5,576 of record CAMNOL010000058.1, on the reverse strand, counting down.
CAGCTGCAGGCTGTGGAACTGGCTCCGGTTCAGCGCGGCGATCTGTTGTGCGTCCTCCTGAATGGCCTCCAGACCCTTCTGCACCTCCAGAAATCTGCGGATGATGCCGGTCTTTTCTTCCATTTCGTTGAGAATCGCCTCCGCCCGGACCAGCACGTCCCGGACGCCCTGGCGGGTAATGCCTGCGTTTTCCGCAATCTCTGCCAGAGAAAAATCCTCATTATAATAGAGGTCGTAAAATTCTTTTTGGCGGTCGGTGAGCAGGTCGCCGTAGAAATCGTACAGCATGGTCATGTGAAACGCCGAATCTTTCATGGAAACCGCTCCCTTCCTGTCCTTTCGTAAAGCGTCAGCGCTTTACAACAGGCTTACTATACAATATTTTTCCACCCCTGTCAAGGGATTTTTCCACAAAATGCAAGGGTTTTTCCTTTACGACCCGGGGGATTCTGTCCCAAAAAGCGGGCCCGTCCCCACATGCAGGGGCAGGCCCGTCTCTTTCCCTTGATCGGGAATCATGGTTGCTTATTTCCGCCGATACAGAGAAAACCGGTACCGGATTCCCCCGCTTTCTTTCGGCTCCGAGCGCTCCGCCAGCTGCCACTCCTCCCCCAGTTCCGGAAAGAAGCGGTCTGCCTGGGGTCGGGCGTCCACCTCCGTCAGGTACAGCTCCGTGCACAGGGGCAGAAACAGCCGGTACACCTCCCCGCCGCCGATGACCCAGGCCTCTTCTCCCTCGTTCAGGGCGGCCAGCAGCTCCGGCACACTGTGGAACACCTCCGCCCCCTCCCGGGTGAAGTCCGGGGTTCGGGTCAGCACTAGGTTCCGCCGTCCGGGCAGCGGGCGCCCGCCGGGCAGGGAGTCCAGGGTGGTGCGGCCCATAATCAGGGTGCGGCCCATGGTCAGCGCCTTGAACCGGTGGAGATCCTCGGGAATGTGAAACAGAAGCTGTCCGTTTTTTCCCAAGCCGCCGTTTTGCGCCACCGCCGCGATGAGCTTCAGCATGACCCCCGCTCCTTCAGCTCCGCCAGCAGCTGCTCCATGGTTTTGCCCAGGCCGGGGTGCACCGCATACGGGGCGATTTCCGCCATGGGCTCCAGCACAAAAGCCCGGTTGGTCATGTCCGCGTGGGGAATGGTCAGCTGCTCCGAGTGCAGCACCAGGTCGTCGTAGAGCAGAATGTCCAGATCCAGCGTCCGGGGACCCCAGTGAACCTGCCGCACCCGGTTGGCCTGCTGTTCCAGTGTATGCAGCGCCTCCAGCAGCTCTTGAGGGGTGAACAGGGTGTCCAGCTCCACCGCGCCGTTGAGAAAATTGCCCTGCTCCACTCCGCCGTAGGGGGCGGTCTCAATCAGGGTGGAGCACCGGCCCAGGCGGACCTCCTCCAGGGCGGAGAGCCCCTCCAGCGCCCGCTGGATCAGCCCCCGCCGGTCCCCCAGGTTGGAGCCAAGGGCCACATAAGCCTTGTGCCAGCTCCGGCGAATGGTCACGGACACCGAGCCGAAGGGCAGCGGAATGGGGGCGGAGGGCTTGCAAAGCTCCAGCTCCACCGCAGAAATCAGGGGAAAGTCCAGCAAAATGGCCCGGGCGGTGTGCTCCGCCGCCGCCTCGATGAGTTTCCAGGTGTGCTGCTGCAGCGTGTCGGTGATGACCTGGCAGACCTCCCCGTAGTTGGTGGTCTGCTCCAGCTCATCCGTCCGCCCCGCCTGCCGGGTGGAGGTGTACAGCACCGCGTTGACCAGAAAGTGCTGTCCCAGCCGGTTTTCCTCCGGGAACACCCCGTGTCGGGCAAAGACATCCAGCCCGGTGATGCGGATTCTGTCCATACTTTCAGCGATCATTGGGTTTCTTCCTCTTTTAAGGGTATCTTGTGCCAGCGGGCCGCGGCCTCCGCCACATGGCGCACCAGCACCGAGGTGGTGACGGTTCCCACGCCGCCGGGCACCGGGGTGATGGCCGCTACCACCGGCTCCGCCTGGTCATAGTTCACGTCGCCGCAGAGCTTGCCCTCTTCGTTGACATGGATGCCCACGTCCACCACGATCTGGCCTTCCCGCAGGCAGCTGCCGTCGATGCCGCCGGCTTTGCTCATGGCCACCACCAGCACGTCCGCCTCTTTGCAGATGCGGGCCAGGTTCCGGGTCCGGGAGTGGCACATGGTCACGGTGGCGTTTTTCCGGTCCAGCATCATGGCGACTGGCTTGCCCACCACCAGGCTCCGGCCCACCACAGTGGCCCGTTTTCCGGTCAGCTCCACCCCGTAGTAGTCCAGGATCTCCATACACGCCTGTGCCGTACAGGGGGGGTAGCCGATGTCCCCATTGGTGAACACCCCGGCCAGGGAATCGTCGGTGATGCCGTCCACGTCCTTGTGGGGGTTCAGCGCGCTGCGCACCGTCCGGTCATCCATCTGCCGGGGCAGGGGGCGGAACAGCAGGCAGCCGTGGAGGGTGGCGTCGGCGTTGATCCGGGCGATCACCTCCAGCAGCTCGGGCTCCGGCGCGTCTGCGCTGAGCACGAACCGTTGGACGCCTACGCCCACCTTTTCACAGCGTTTCATCACGCCCCGCTCATAGGACAGGTCGTCCTCCCGCTCTCCGACGCGGACCACCGCCAGGGTGGGAAAAATGCCCAGCGCCTTCAACCGGGCGCAAAGAGCGGCGGTTTTTTCGTTCATGGCCGCCACAACCGGCGCGCCTTTCAAAATGGTTGCCAAAATTTATCCTCCCAGCTTTGCCGCAACTTCTTCAAAGACCAGATCCGCCCGGGCGCAGTACTCCTCCAGCAGCAGCTGGGCCTGTTCGTTCAGCTCCTCAGCCCGGGCGCGGTCCTTCATGGACTTTGTGTTGATGAACACATTCAGACTGGCCGCCTGCATCGCCGCTTTGCACAGCGCCGCCGCGCAGCCTGCGTCAGACACCGCCAGTGCGCTGCCCTTCTGGGCGTACTCCTCCACCAGCTCAATGGCGTCGGCGCAGCGCTTCATGATCTCCATGGGCACGGCGCTGGCCTGTTCCAGCACCTCCGCCATCACGGCCTCCCGGTGGGCCAGCTCCTCCGGGGTGCTTCTGGGCAGGGAATAGGCCCGGCTCAGCGGTGCAAAGACCTCTGCATCGGCGGTGACCAGCCCCTCCAGCTCCCGTCGGAGCTGTTCCGAGCGGAGGTTCAGCCGCTCCATATCCGCCTCCACGGCGGCGTATTTTTTCTTTCCCACGGTGAGACTGCCCACCATATTGCCCAGCGCGGTGCCGATGGCCCCCACCAGCGCAGAGGCTCCGCCGCCGCCGGGGACTGGGCTTTTGCCGGCCAGCTCCGCCAGAAACTGTTCACAGGTCTTTTCTGTCATCTTATCCATAGGATTCCTCTTTCTCATTCTGACAATTCAGCGGTAAGGATGCCGCCTTTTCCCACATACAGCCTCTTTTCCGTCACATAGGCGTCCAGCGGCCAGTCAAATTCGTCCGCCGCCGCCCGGTCTGTTCTCTGGCAGTCGAAGGCGATGCCGACGGACACCGCATTGACGCACCGGGGCAGAAAGCGGTCGTAGTAGCCCTTGCCCATGCCCACCCGGCGGCACTGGCGGTCAAAGGAAGTACAGGGCACCAGCACCAAATCCAGCTGTTCCGGGGGCAGAACCTGGGATCGCTCCGGAATGGGGGTGCGAATGCCGAACTCCCCCACGCTCCAGCCCTCCGGTCCAAGGGGCCGGGCCGCCGCCATCTGACAGTCCGGCAGGCACACGGGATAATAATACTGCTTTTCCGGCGCCAGCCCGGTCAGCGCCGTGAGGTCGGCCTCAGCGCCAAAGGCAGCGTAGATCATCACCCGCTCCGCCCGGCGAAAGGCCTCCAGCTCCAGCACCCGGCGGCAGATAGCGCCGCTGAAGGCGGTTCTCTGCTCCGGAGACAGGGCGTTTCGGGCGGCTCTGCCCTGTTTTCTCTGGATTCGTTTCTGCTCCGCGAGCATCTGTACGTCCACTGAAATCAATCCGCCCCTCTGTTTTTTTACATATATTCTAACAGCAATCGGGAAAAAAGCAAGGTGTTCGTCAAATCTTCCATTGAGAAGTGTTAAAAAATTTGATATTATGTTACTTGTAAGACCAACGCAGGGGAATTATTTCCCTGTTTGCACTATGATTCCGGAGGTTTTTACTATGTATCAGGAAATGATGGATTCCATCGGACTGGTTCAGTCCGTTGACCCCGAGGTTGCCGCCGCGATGAACCGCGAGCTGGTGCGCCAGCGGGAAAATATTGAGCTGATCGCCAGCGAGAACATCGTCTCCCCCGCCGTGATGGCGGCGATGGGAAGCGTGCTGACCAACAAATACGCCGAGGGTCTGCCCGGCAAGCGCTATTACGGCGGCTGTGTGTATGTGGATCAGGTGGAGCAGATCGCCATTGACCGTGCCTGCAAGCTGTTCGGCGCCAAATATGCCAATGTCCAGCCTCACTCCGGCGCCCAGGCCAATCTGGCGGTGTACTTCGCGCTGCTGAACGTGGGCGACACGGTGATGGGCATGGATCTGTCCCAGGGCGGTCATCTGACCCACGGCTCCCCGGTGAATATGTCCGGCAAAAACTATCACTTTGTCTCCTACGGCGTCAACGAGGACGGCGTCATCGACTACGCCGACGTGGAAAAGGCCGTCCGGAAGGTGCGCCCCAAGCTGCTCGTCGCCGGTGCCTCCGCCTATCCCCGTGCCATTGACTTTGAGCGGCTGGCGGAAATCGCCCACGGCTACGGCGCCTACCTGATGGTGGATATGGCTCACATCGCCGGTCTGGTTGCCGGCGGCGTCCATCAGAACCCGGTGCCCTACGCGGACGTGGTCACCACCACCACCCACAAGACCCTCCGGGGCCCCCGGGGCGGCCTGATTCTGACCAACAACGCGGTTCTGGCCAAGCGCCTGAACTCCGCCGTGTTCCCCGGCACCCAGGGCGGTCCGCTGGAGCACGTCATCGCCGCAAAGGCGGTCTGCTTTGGTGAGGCCCTTCAGCCCGCATTCCAGGAGTACGCCCGGAACATCGTCGCCAACGCCAGCGTTCTGGCCGAAGCGCTGATGGAGCGGGGCGTAAAGCTGGTCTCCGGCGGCACGGACAACCACCTGCTGCTCATTGACCTGCGGGATGAGAACGTCACCGGCAAGGAGCTGGAGGCCCGTCTGGACAGCGTCCACATCACCGCCAACAAGAACACCGTGCCCGGTGAGACGCGCAGCCCCTTCGTCACCTCCGGCGTGCGCCTGGGCACCCCTGCCGCCACCACCCGGGGCATGGGCGCTGAGGAGATGAAGGTCATCGCTGAGTGCATCGCCGACTGCATCTACTGCTACGACGAGAAGAAGGACGAAATCTCCGCCCGGGTGCTGGAGCTGACCAAGCAGTTCCCCCTGTACGAGTAATTGTTCCTTTTCTTGTAAGAAAAGGAACCGAAAAGAACTTTCAACCGCTCCGCCCGCCGGCGGTCCCCCACCTTGTAAAATAGGCAAAAGTCCTGACCGCCGGGGGTAAATAGTACAAAATGACAATAAAAACCGCCTTTTCTGTCCGTAAAGCAGAAAGGGCGGT
>CAMNOL010000057.1 GCA_946546815.1 uncultured Oscillospiraceae bacterium | reverse complement strand
GTGTCAAATCACATATCCCAGTTGTGCCAGACGTTCTGGACGTCGTCGTCCTCCTCCAGCAGGTCGATGATCTTCTCCATGTTCTTGATATCGCCTTCCTTTTCCAGCTTGACGGTATCGTTGGGCACCATGGCCACCTCGGCGGACTCGAAGGTGTAGCCGGCCTTCTCCAGCGCCTCGGAGACGGAGACCACCGCGTCGGGGTCACAGTAGACAATGAACACGTCGCCGTCGTTGACCAAGTCGTCAGCACCGGCCTCCAGCGCGTCCATCATGACGGTATCCTCGTCCAGCTCCTCATCCTCGTTGTTGATGACGATCTGGCCCTTGCGCTCGAAGTTCCAGGAAACGCAGCCCTGAGCCCCCAAATTTCCGTTGTACTTGTCAAAAATGTGACGGATGGCGGGAGAGGTGCGGTTGCGGTTGTCGGTCAGCGCCTCGACAATGATGGCCACGCCGGAGGGGCCGTAGCCCTCAAACTGCAGGCGCTCGTAGTTGTCGCCGGAACCGGCGGCCAGGGCCTTGTCGATGGTGCGCTTGATGTTGTCCTTGGGCATATTCGCCGCCTTGGCCTTGGCCACGACGGTTGCCAGCTGGGAGTTGTACTTGGGGTCGCCGCTGCCGCCCTGCTTGACGGCGATAATCATCTCACGGGCGATCTTGGTGAATGCGGCGGAGCGCTTTGCATCGGCAGCGCCTTTGGTCTTCTGAATATTATGCCACTTGGAATGTCCGGACATTGGTAATTCATCCCTTCGTAAATAAGTAAAGTAGTATCTTTGTGATAGTCACAGATAAGTGCATTATAGCACGGCTTTCCCCTGGGTGCAACCCTTATCTGTAAGAAATCGGCTCGGTGTTAGTGCAGGCGTCCAGCACCTCCAGCCCGGGGAACCGCTCCGTCAGCCAAGCCTTCACCTGCTCCATGACGGGGCGTTCGGTGCAGAAGTGCCCGGCGTCGATGAGGTTCAGCCCGGCGTCCATGGCCTCCAGGAAGTGATCGTGCTTCAGGTCTGCGGTGACAAAGGTGTCGCAGCCCGCAGCCAGCGCCTCCCCCATCATGCTGCCGCAGGAGCCGCCCCCCACCGCCACTCTGTACACCGGCTTTCCGGCGTCGTGGAAACGCAGTCCGTTGGGACCCAGGGTCTGTTTCAGAAAGGTCAGGTACTCCTCCATGGGCAGCGGCGCAGACAGGCTGCCCACCCGTCCGATGCCGTAGGCCCCCAGCTTCGGGTGCGTGCCGGACTGCTCCAACAGCCGGATCTCCCCCTTCAGGCCGCACAGCGCTGCCAGCACATCGTTGACCCCGCCGGGAGCGGAGTCCAGACAGGTGTGGCAGCACAGCGCCGCAATGTGCCGTTCCGCCAGCATCAGCACCCGTTTTCCGGTGTAATCCCCGTCGGTGGCCTGTTTGAGACCGCCGAAGATCACCGGGTGGTGGGACAGGATCAGCTCACAGCCCAGCCGCTCCGCCTCCAGGATCACCTCCGGCGTCAGGTCCAGCGCCAGCAGCACCCGGCGCACCTCCCCATCCCAGTGCCCCACCAGCAGGCCGCTGTTGTCCCAGCTCTCCTGCATGGAAAAGGGGGCTTTTTCGTTCATCAGGGCGTAAATGTCTCTTACCGTTGCCATTCCGGCCACTCTCCTCTCCGCAGCCGGTCCTCCCACTGCCCCAGCAGCAGGATTTCCCGCTCCATGTTTCTGATGCGCTGCTCCTCTGCCTGGGCAGATTTGCCCAGCGCCGCCAGCAATCGCTGCTGCTTTTCCCGCAGCGCCTTCAAATACTCCGGCCGGGACCCTTCCCGAACCCACACCGCGGGATGGCCCGCAAGGTCCTGAATCTCCTCAACGGGAAGGGAATCCGCTCCCCCCTCCGCCAGCAGCAGGGTGTACCAGCGCGGCCCCTCGGCGACGACCCGCTCCGATACAATTCGGTAGCCGTGTTCCCGGAGCCAGCGGCGCAGCTCAGGCTGGGAGCGCTGGGGCTGGAGAATCAGCCGGACGCCCTCCCTGGTCCAGGGGGCAGCGGCCAGAATCCCCATGATCATCTCTCCGCCCATGCCGCAGATGGTGACGGTGTCCGCCTCGCCGGGGGCGATGTTTTCCAGTCCGGGGCACAGTCTGGTCTCGATCTGCCCCTCCAGTCCGAATGCCTGCACCGTCCGCCGTGCCCGCTCCAGCGGACCGGGACGGATGTCCGAAGCGATAGCCCGGGAAATGCGCCCCTCCAGCACCAGCGCGGCGGGCAGATGGGCGTGGTCGGTGCCCACGTCGCAGAGCACCGCGTTCTGCGGCACCCAGTCCGCCGCCGCCCGGAGGCGGGGCGTCAGTCTGATTGTTTCGCTCATACCCCTCACTCTTTGAGAAAAAAAGTCCCGGAAACCTCAGGCTCCCGGGACTCCTTTTTATTCCGCTTCCTTGGCTGCCAGGAACTCGTTCAGTTCAGCCAGCAGCTCGTCCGGGTCGATTCCGTGGACGTAGCAGGCCTCTTCGATGCTCTCGCCCTGTGAGGCGGGGCAGAACAGGCAGTGCATCCCCATGTTCATGAAGACCGGCGCAGCGTCGGGAGCCATAGCCAGAACCTGACCGATGACGGTGTCTTTGGTGATCTCAGGCATTTTAGTTTCCTCCTGTGGGATGGTCGGGGCACAGAGGCCCCATGTGTGTTTTTTCAACAGTGGTTATTATAACCGCTCCGGGTGTTTTTTGCAACACTCTGCGGCAATTTTTTAGGCTTCACCGCATAATGGGACGAGAGCGGATTGCGAGGATAGTTTGTGTTCAGATTGTTCGCAGTTTTCGCAGGAATCCTGGCGGGTTTCAAGGAAGCTAAGGGCAAGCTGACGCAAAATAGACCGCAAGGTGCCGAAGTTCCCATTGTGCGGTGATGCCTTTACCGCCTCCAGGTGGAGGGGATCAGCAGCAGCAGCATGGGGAAAATTTCCAGTCGTCCGGCCAGCATATCAAAGGTGAGCACCAGCTTGGACAGCGGGGAAAAGAACCCGAAGTTGCACATGGGACCCACGCCGGCAAAGCCCGGGCCTATGTTGTTGAAGGTGGCGGCCACAGCGGTGAAGCAGGTCTCAAAGCTCTCGCAGTCCAGGCTCAGCACCAGCAGGGAGACCGCGTAGATACCCACATAGCAGGCCAGGAACATCATCGCTCCCCGGAGCACGCTGCTGTCCACGCTGACGCCGTCCAGCTTGACGGTGCTGACCTTCCGGGGCCGGATCAGGGTCCGGGCCTCCCGGATTCCTGCCTTGGCATAGATCAGGACGCGGGAAACCTTCATGCCGCCGCCAGTGCTGCCCGCGCAGGCGCCGATGAACATACAGATCAGCATCACCATTTTGGAGAAGTGGGGCCAGAGGTCAAAGTCACAGGTGGAGAAACCGGTGGTGGTCATCACGCTGGCCACCTGGAAGGCGGACTGCTGCAGGCCGTAGAAGAAGTTCATGCCCTGTCTCAGCGCCAGGTCCACGGCGATGAACAGCGTCGCGCCGCCGAAGATGATAAAGTACCAGCGGACCTCCTCCATGCGCAGCGCATCCCGGAACCGGCGCAGCACGCACAGGAAAAAGAACTCAAAGTTCACCCCGAACAGCACCATAAAGATGGTCAGCACCACCTGCAGGTAAGGGCTGTAGCTGCCGCAGGAATCATTCAGCACGCCGAAGCCGCCAGTGCCCGCCGTGCCGAAGGACAGGCAGATGGCGTGGAACAGGGGCATGCCCCCCAGGGCCAGCAGCACCATTTCCGCCAGGGTCATGCCGGCGTAGATGCCGTACAGGTGGCGGGCGGTGGCCTTCAGGTGGGGCACCAGCTTGGAAACCGAGGGTCCGGGGGACTCCGCCTGCATCAGCGCAAAGCTGGAGCCGCCCCCTGCCAGGGGCAGGATGGCCAGCACGAACACCAGAACGCCCATGCCGCCGAACCAGTGGGAAAAGCTCCGCCAGAACAGCATACAGTGGCTCAGGCTCTCCACCTCCGGCAGGATGGAGGCTCCGGTGGTGGTGAAGCCGGAGACGATCTCAAAGACCGCGTCCAGATAATTGGGAATTTCTCCGCAGATGGTGAAGGGCACCGCGCCGATGAGGGACATCAGGATCCAGGCCAGCGCCACGGTGACGTAGCCCTCCCGGGCGTAGAAGCGGTCGTGTTTCTTTTTGATGCGGGTCAGGCCCAGCCAGCAGACGGCGCACAGGGCGATGCTCACCACAAAGCCCACGCCGGTGGGTTCCCGGTAGACAACGGCGCACAGCAGGGGGAGCACCATGATGAGCCCCTCGATGCCGACGATCCAGCCTAAAATATTCGCTATACTTCGATAATTCATAGAGCGGCCCTCACTTCAGAATGTCGTTCAGGCTGCGGATGCCCCGACGGTTGGTGACAATGACCACCTGGTCCCCCGGCTGGATCATGTCCTGTCCGGTGGGGATGGTGACCGCGTTCTTCCGGATGATGGCGCAGACCAGGATGTCGGGGCGGATGGGCAGGTCCATCAGCCGCTTTCCGGTGACCGGAGAGGCGGTGTGGACGGTGAAGGCCAGGGATTCCACCTGGTCGCCGGCCAGGCGGTACACTGCGTCCATGGTGTTGGAGGGGTCCCGGTTGTTGATGGCCCGGACATAGCTCAGGATCTTCTCCGCCGTCAGCTCCTTGGGGGAGACGATGCTGCCCAGGGGCAGTTCCTGGATGACCTCGCCGATGGTGACCTTGTTCACCCGGGTGATGAGCTTGCCGGGACAGTAGCGGTTGGCAAACAGGCCCATCATGATGTTCTCGCTGTCGTTGCCCGTCAGCGCCACAAAGGCGTCCATCTCGTCGATGTGCTCCTCCACCAGCAGCCGCTCGTTGCAGGCGTCGCCGTGGATGATGCTGGCCTGGGGCAGCAGGTCGTTCAGCTCCTCGCAGCGCCTGCGGATGGGCTCGATAATGGTGACGTCGATCCGGTCCTCCCCCAGCTTTTTGGCCAGATAGTAGCCCACGTTGCCGCCGGCGGCGATCATCACCTTCCGGATGGGCCGGTAGGGGATGCCCGCGTGGGACAGGATCTTGGTGGCGTTACGGGTGGGCAGCATGACGGAGATGCGGTCGCCCTTTGTCAGCACCGTGTTGCCGTTGGGGATCAGCGCCTTGTGGTCCCGCAGCACGATGGCCGCCAGGAAGGAGAATCGATTCTCCCGGGTGATATCCATGAGCTTTTTGTCCAGCCAGGGGGAATCCTTGGGCAGGTCAAAGGTGATCATCTCCACCTGACCCTTTGCAAAGTCGTCCAGCTCCATGGCGGAGGGAGTCCGTAGCAGCTGGTAGCAGGCGGATGCCGCCGCCAGCTCCGGGTTGATGCACAGGGACAGGCCCAGCTCCTCCTGAATGAAGCCGATCTCGGAATAATAGTTGGGGTCACGGACCCGGGCGATGGTGCGGCACTTGCCCGCCTTCCGGGCGATGAGGCAGCAGAGCATATTCACCTCGTCCTGGCTGGTGCAGGCAATGAGCACGTCGCAGTCCTCCACGCCGGCCTCCTGCAGCACCCGGTAGCTGGCGCCGTTGCCCCGGACGCCCACCACGTCCAGGTTGTTGCTGATGCGCTCAATTTTGTCCTCGTTGGTGTCAATGACCGTCACATCATGGTTTTCGCTGCAAAGGGTCTCGGCCAGGGTGTAACCCACCTTTCCGCAGCCTACTACGATTACGTTCATAGTCTCTCTCACTTAATTCTATGGATTTTTGCAAGCCGGACAAGGGCAGGCCGCTGTCCCACAGCAGCACACCGTTCCCCCTCCGGAATTGCGGATAATGAATCATTATACCCCCTCTCTCCCTAAATGGCAAGCCCCGCAGAGGAAACCGGCGCGCCTCCCAAGAAGCACGCCGGCTGAACCGTATCTCCGTTTGTTATTCTTCCACGCGGTCGCAGATGCCCACAAACAGCACCTCGCCGCTCTCCCCGGTGAGGGTGTAGAGGAAGGGCCGGTTCAGGTTCATCTCCACCCGCTCCGGGTCCAGCATGACTCCGGAGGTTTCCATGCCGATGGCGGTGTAGGCGGCGGCCTCCACCCCTTCCTCATCCACGCCGATATGGGTGCCCTGCTGGATGGAGCTGATCTTGGCTGGAACGTCCGTCATGGCAGAGAAGTCCGCCCCGTCACGGAAGGGGACGTTCACCCCCAGCTCCCTCAGCGCCTCCATGGGCTTCCACTGGCTGTCGCAGGAGAATTTCGGCACGCTCCAGTGGATCTCGTAAAAATGATCCCCCGGGTCCTCCAGAGGGGCGGTGAACAGGGTCTCATCCTCCAGCAGGCTGTGTACGTCCACTCCCTCGTCAGGGAGGTAGAAGTGCATGGCCCCATGGTTCAGGTACAAGGTGCCAAAGGCGTAGTTTTCGCCCTTATAATAGTCATCCATGTCGGTCTGGTGCATGAACTGGACCTGCTGCTCCGTGCCGTCAGCCAACGTGAAGGTGTCCTCGGTGGTGTTCCCCTTCTCAAAGGGCTCCGTCCAGCTGCTCTTATAATAGATGGTGTTGAGGAGGAACATGAGTTGGACATCGTTCACCTGGGGCTCAAAGCGGAGCAGGCCCTTGGTGTTCTCCTCCACCCAGTCTCCGATCTGACCCCCTGCGGCACTGTCGGAGAAGTCCACGGTGAACAGGCTGGCGTAGTAGTCCTCTGCAGCCCGTTTGAGGTACTCCTCCCGGAAGGTGACGGGGATTCCCTGGACCTCATCGTCCATCCACAGGGAATTGGCGATGAGCAGCGTGGCGTCTTTGCTGTCGTTGTAGAGTCTGCGGAACAGGTTGCTGCACTGGGTGCTCAGATCCTCCTGATGGGTGCCCAGCAGGGCGCACAGCTGCTCCGCCGTCTCTCCCCGGGCGCCCTCCGCCGCCAGAGCCAGGGCGTAGTAGAGACTCAGGGGGGAGTAGCAGCCCTCCTCCTCCCGCAGCAGCTTCGCCGCCGTTTTTGCGGCAAACTGATTCACCGCGGAGAGAAACGTCTCCTCAACGGGGTTGTCCTCCCACACCTGCCAGTACCCTTCCGCATTCTTGGGGGTCTCCGGGTAGCGGGCCTGCACCCTCACCAGCTCCGGCGTTTCCGCCCCAGCGCTGGTCTCTCCCCTTTCCGGACGGGTGGCGGAGGCGGAGCAGCCCGCCAGCGCCAGCGCCATAGCAAAGGTCAAAAGCAATGCAATCAGTCTGTTCATTGAGATTCCCTCCTTGTTCAGCACCGGAGCGCTGTCCGTATTCCTTTGCGGGGTCTTTGTCTGTATGGACGAAAAAAGGGGCATACTTTTCCTGGTCAGACTGCACAAATCTGAAAAAAGGGCGCATCACAGGGAAGCCCTCTGGACTCTGCTCCCCCGGAGTGTGCCGGGCAGCGGGTTCACACCACCTGAAACAGGTAGAATTTCAGGTAATCCGTCTCCGGCACGTTCCAGAGAATGGGGTGGTCCGGGGCCTGCTGGCGCTGCTCGATCTGGCGCAGGGACACCGAGGCATCCCGGGCGGCGGCTCTGAGCATTTCCCGGAATTTCTCGTCGCTCATAAAATGGGAGCAGGAGCAGGTGGCCAGATACCCGCCCCGGGGCAGCAGCTTCATGGCCTTCAGGTTGATCTCCTTGTAGCCCCGGAAGGCGTCCCGGACGGTGCTGCGGCTCTTGGTAAAGGCCGGGGGGTCCAGGATGATATAGTCGTAGTCGTGGTTCTTCTGCTCCGCCAGACGGGTCAGCAGGGCGAACACGTCCGCCACTTCAAAGTCGATGTTGGTCAGTCCGTTGCGCCGGGCGTTTGCCTGGGCCATTTCGATGGCGCTTTTGGAGATGTCCACGCTGTGCACGTGCTCCGCCCCGGCCAGGGCAGCGTTCAGGCCGAAGGAGCCGGTGTGGGTGAAGCAGTCCAGCACCCGCTTGCCCCGGGCGATCCGGGCGGCGGCAAGGCGATTGTACTTCTGGTCTAAAAAGAACCCGGTTTTCTGGCCATTTTCCACGTCCACCAGGTATTTTACGCCGTTTTCCACGATTTCCGTCACCGCGCTGTCCGGCGTGGGCAGCCCGGGCAGCTCATACCAGCCCTTGCCCTGCTCCATGCCCTCCAGCTCCCGGATGGCCACGTCGTCCCGCTGGAAAATGCCCCGGATGGTCTGCCCCATCTCCGTCAGCACCTCATAGAGGGCCTGCAGCACCAGGGGCTTCACCCGCTCCATGCCCAGGCTCAGCACCTGGACGGAGAGCAGGTCGTTGTACCGGTCCACGGTGAGTCCGGGCATCTGGTCCGCCTCCCCGTGGATCAGGCGGCAGCAGAGAAAATCCGCTCCGGGCATGACGGTCTGGCGGTACCGAAGGGCGTACTCCACCCGGCGGCGCCAGAAGGCCGCGTCAAACCGGTCGTTGGCGTTGCGGCTGAGCAGCCGGACGGTGATTTTGCTGTTGGCGTTGTAGAAGCCGGTGCCCATGTAGGCTGCCCCGGCGAACACGTCCACCAGGCCGCCGTTCTCCGGCTCCCCTTCCGTGTCCTTCAGCTCTCCGGCGTAGACCCAGGGGTGGCCGTTTTTGATGGCCCGCTCCGCTTTGGGGGTGATGCGGACGGCGGGATACTGTCGCTGCTGCTTCATATCTGGTTCCTCTTTCCTTGGTGGGCGTACCTCCCACAGATGCACTGTTCTGGTCAGTATTCTACCACACCTCCGGGAAAACCACAACCTTCCCCGGAAAAGGAAAAATTCCCCCGCTGAAAGACAGTTGCCTCTTGTCTTTCTCCAGGCGATGGAATATAATAGGAAGTCACCAGGGATTCTTAGGGTTGAAGTTTTTTCCCCGAATTTTGTTTCGAATGGGAAGAATTTCCCAGCTATGCATAGAACCCGGCCTGGGCGGCAAACGCCCGGAGGCCGCTGCCTGACCGTCGCCATAGAGGGGCGCTGTCCCTCCGGTCAGGCAGGATGATCCAGATACAGGAGGTCTTTTTTTATGACCGTTACGAAATTAAAAGAGCTGCTGATCCCCGGATGCAGGGCGCATCTGGTGGGCATCGGCGGCGTGTCCATGTTCCCTCTGGCACAGGTGCTGCGTGGCCGGGGCATTGTGGTCACCGGCAGCGATTTCAATGAGGAAAACGCCAACGTGCAGCATCTGAAGCAGGAGGGCGTCACCGTTTTCATCGGCCACCACCCGGAGAACGTGGAAAACGCGGAGCTGGTCATCCGCACCGCCGCCGTCCACGACGACAACCCGGAGATCGCCGCCGCCCGGGAGAAGGGCATCCCCGTCTTTGAGCGGGCGGAGGCTTGGGGCGCGCTGATGCAGGATTACCGCCACGCCCTGTGCATTTCCGGCACCCACGGCAAGACCAGCACCACCTCCATGGCCACCCATATCATCATGGCCGCCGGAATGGACCCCACCGTCATGATCGGCGCCAACCTTCCCCTACTGGGCAGCGGCTACCGGGTGGGCAGCGGAGACACCATCATTCTGGAGAGCTGCGAGTACTGCAACTCCTTCCTGTCTTTTCGCCCCACCACCGCGGTGATTCTGGACATTGAGGCAGATCATCTGGACTTTTTCAAGGATCTGGCGGACATTGAGCGCTCCTTCCGGGCCTTTGCCAATCTGGTGCCCCGGGACGGCATGGTCATCGCCAGCGCCGACGACCGGAACACCATGGACACCCTGGACGACCTGGACCGGCCGCTGATCACCTTCGGCCTGGGTCCCTATGCCGACGTGTACTGCGAGCATCTGAGCTGGTCCCAGGGCGTTCCCAGCTTTGACCTGATGAACGACGGCAAAAAGGTCTGCCGCATCGAGCTGAGCGTCCCCGGCCTGTACAACGTGAAAAACGCGCTGGCCGCCTCCGCCGCCGCGCTGACCATGGGGGTGAACCCCGCCGCCATCGCCCGGGGCCTGAAGGAGTACACCGGCGCTGAGCGGCGCTTTGAGTACAAGGGCGAGTACCACGGGGCGAAAGTCTATGACGACTACGCCCACCACCCCAGCGAGATCCGCTCCCTGCTGGAATCCGCCCACACCCTGGGCTACAACCGCATCATCTGCGCCTTCCAGCCCCACACCTACTCCCGCACCAAGGCCCTGTTCCCGGACTTCGTCCAGGAGCTGAGCCAGGCGGACATCACCCTTGTGGCGGACGTGTTTGCCGCCCGGGAGACGGACACCCTGGGCGTCTCCTCCAAGGACCTGGCCGATCGCATCCCCCACGGCGAGTACTGCCCCACTGTGGAGGACGTGGAGCGGCGTCTGAAGGAGCTGGCCCGCCCCGGGGACCTGATCCTCACCGTCGGCGCCGGTCTGATGAACCTGGCCGCAGAGAAGCTGGTCTCGGAGAACGAGGCATAACCCGGCACAGCACAGCCGCAGCGGAGACAGTTCTCTGCTGCGGTCTTTTTTTCTCACAAAAGTGCTGGTTTCCCTGTGTTTGCTTCCTTGACAGCGGATTTGTTTTCCTGTATACCATGAAAAGGATACAATTTTGAGAAACGGAGGCCGCTCCCATGAAACTCCCTGAAACCTTCCGCCCCCGGCTGGCGATGACGCTGGTGGGCGTCATGCTCTGCTCCATCGCCGTGGGCTTTTTCAAGTGCTCCCTGTTCGGCGTGGACCCCTTCCAGTGCTTCGCCATGGGCAGCTGGGGCAGATTCGGACAGATGCTGTCCTACGGCACCTATTACACCGTGCTGAGCCTGGTGATGCTGGCGGTGGACCTGTTCCTGGACCGGCACTACATCGGCATCGCCACCTTCATCAACCTGTTTCTGACCGGATATGTGGTGGACTTCTCCCAGCACACCATCACGAACCTGTGCCCGAACCCCTCCCTGCCGGTGCGGGTGGTGTTTCTGGCGGTGGGCGTGGTGCTGATGTGCTTCTCCTCCTCCCTGTACATGACCTCGGACCTGGGCGTCAGCGTGTACGACGCCATCCCCATCGTCATTTCCAACCGGAAGGGCTGGCCCTTCAAGTTCGTCCGCATTTCCAGCGACCTGGTCTGCGTCGCCATCGGCACCGCCTGCGTGCTGGCGGGAGCGGTGGGTGCGCCGCTGCCCGGACTGGGCACCATCATCACCGCCTTTTTCATGGGTCCGCTGGTGGACTTCTTCAACCGCACCTTCTCCCGTCCCCTGCTGGAGCGGTGCAGAGCCCGTGAGGCGCAAAACGCCGGCTGATTGCCTCTGATTCCCAAATAGAACCCCCATTCAACCTTTTTTCCGTTGAATGGGGGATTTTTCCTGTGTTTTTCAGTTTCCGAAATAGGTACGCATGGCCCGGACCAGATACTCGGTGTCCCTCACGCCGGCGGTCTCGTAGGGGGAGTGCATGGCCAGCTGGGGCAGGCCGATGTCCACAGTACTCAGAGAGACGTGGCTGATGGAGATTCTGCCCAGGGTGGAGCCGCCCAGCATATCCGAACGGTTGGTAAAGGTCTGGTAGGGCACCCCCGCCTTCTCGCACACCAGCTTGAACCGGGCCTCAGAGATACCGTCGGTGGTGTATTTCTTGCCGGCGTTGTACTTGATGACGATGCCCTCGTTCAGATAGGGCCGGTTGGTGGGGTCCGCCTTCTCCGGGTGGTTGGGGTGGACGGCGTGGGCGTTGTCCG
>CAMNOL010000056.1 GCA_946546815.1 uncultured Oscillospiraceae bacterium | reverse complement strand
TGTTCAGCGGGCTGCTGGAGCTCACCGGGGGCATCACCCAGCTCTCGTCCGGCTCCTCCGCCTCTTTGGTGCTGGCGGCCTTTCTCATGGGGCTGGGGGGCTTGTCCGTGCTGTGCCAGTCCCTGGCCGTGCTGGACGGCAGCGGGCTGGACACCCGGCCCATGGCGGCGGGCAAGCTCCTCCACGGCGCACTGGCGGCGGGGTGGACCAAAGGGCTGCTGCGCTGCTTTCCCCGGGCGCTGGAAACCCTGGCCGCCGGGGAGCCTCAGATGGCCAAAACCGGCTGGCATTGGCTGCCGCTGGCGGGAACGGCGGTGTGCTGGGGGATTTTTTGTCTGATCCTTTGGTATTTTATCGCATTTCACAGTAGCAAAAGGGAGAAAAGGCGTGTATAATACCACTTGTGAATTGATTTTATCCATCCGGGGAGGTGACACCATGCTGTTTCGCAAGGACATGGAACCAATGTGCCTGTACTGCGCCCACAGCCGGGAGCTGGACGAGGAGCAGATGTTCTGCATCAAGACCGGCATTGTGGTCCCGAATCACGCCTGCCGCCGTTTTTCCTACGATCCGCTGAAGCGGATCCCCCCACAGCCGGCGCTGCTGAACACAGACCGGTTCAGCGAAGAGGACTTTTCTCTGGACTGAACCGCCGGGAGACGGGGCAGACTGTGCCTGATGAGAATCATTTGATACCAAAAGAGAACAATGCGCCGAAGCTTCCCAGGAAACCGGCGCAGAAGGAGATGAACCGATGATCGAACAGCGCGTCAGCCTGGAGCGCATGGAGGAGGCCGCAGCCCTCTTTGGCTCCTTTGACGAGAACATCCGCCTGATCGAGCAGGAGCTGTCTGTGCAGGTGCTGGTTCGGGAGGAAGAACTGAAAATTTCCGGCGAGCCGGAGCAGGTGTTGCTGGCGGTGAAGGCGGTCAACGGCCTGATGAGCCTCATCGCCCGGGGCGAGCAGCTCAACGAGCAGAACATCCGCTACATGATCACCCTGGCCCGCAGCGGCCGGGAGGATCAGGTCAGCGAAATGGCAAAGGACGTGGTCTGCGTCACCGCCGCCGGCAAGCCCATCAAAGCCAAAACCGTGGGTCAGGCCAACTATATCAGAGACATTCAGAAGCACACCATCACCCTGGGCGTCGGCCCGGCGGGCACCGGAAAGACCTATCTGGCGGTGGCCGCCGCAGTGGCCGCCTTCAAGGCCCGGGAGGTCAACCGCATCATCCTCACCCGCCCGGCGGTGGAGGCCGGCGAGCGGCTGGGCTTCCTGCCCGGAGACCTGCAGAGCAAGGTGGACCCCTACCTGCGGCCCCTGTACGACGCCCTGTTTGAGATGCTGGGCAGCGAGACCTATGAGAAGTATGTGGAACGGGGGAGCATCGAGGTGGCGCCGCTGGCCTACATGAGAGGCCGGACGCTGGACGACTCCTTCATCATTCTGGACGAGGCGCAGAACACCTCCCGGGAGCAGATGAAAATGTTCCTGACCCGGCTGGGCTTCGGCTCCAAAATCGTCATCACCGGCGACATCACCCAGATCGACCTGCCCCGGGACCAGGTCTCCGGTTTGAAGGAGGCCATGCGGGTGCTGAACGGCGTGGAGGACATCGCCATCCGCCGCCTGACCGGGGCGGACGTGGTGCGCCACGCCCTGGTGCAGCGCATCATCGAGGCCTACGAGGAGGATCAAAACCGCCGCAATCCCGGCGTGAAAAAGGCGGACAAGCCCAAAAAAGGAGAAAAACGATGAAGCACAACATCTATATTTCCACGGATCTGGAAGGAATCGGCCCGGTTTATATGGCGCTGATTGAGCAGTGCATCAACGCCGCCCTGGAGGAGGAGGGGATGGAGTTTCCCTGCGAGGTGAACGTGCTGCTCACCGACGACGAGACCATCCGTGAGATCAACAAAAAGCAGAGAAACATCGACCGGCCCACCGATGTGCTGTCCTTCCCCATGTTCGAGCTGGTGCCCGGCGTGCCGGTGCGGGATGAGGAGAACGAGAATTATGATCGTTTTGAATTGGACCTCCATGAGGACGGAGTGGAGCGCCTGCCCCTGGGGGATATGGTGATCTCCTGCGACCGTGTGGCGGCCCAGGCCGCCGAGTACGGCCACAGCATTTCCCGGGAGCTGGGGTATCTGTGTATCCACTCCGTGCTGCACCTGCTGGGCTACGACCATATGGACGGGGACGACGGCCCCATGAAGCGGCAGATGCGCCAGCGGGAGGAGTCCATCATGGAAGCGCTGGGCATCCCCAGATGAGCGGATTCCCCCTGTTTTCCCAAAGAAAAGGAAGGAAATCATGAGCAAAGAACTGGAAAATGACACCATGAACGTCACCATTGAGGAGGTGGAGGAGTCCGCCGCCCTGGAGACCACCACCGTGATCGGAAACGATCTGGTGCGCCTGCTGGCCAAAATCGCCGCCCGAAACGACGTGAAAAACCAGAAGCGCCGCCCGCTGTACAACCTGCTGGGGGTGTTTGTGCTGGCGATGGTGGTGTGGATGTTCTACACCTATTATATCGCCAAAACCCAGACCAACCGGGGGCCGCTGATGATGCTGATCCTGCTGGCCATGGATGTGAGCCTGTTCTGGTACGTCAACCAGCCCATTGAGCAGTTTATGGAAAAGCGCATGAAGCCCTTTCTGGGCCAGCAGTGGCACTACACCGTGGACGACGAGGGCGTGGGCCTGGTGCTGAACCAGCAGGAGGGCAGATTTGCCTGGAACGAGATCCGGGGCTGGTGGCTGGAGGACGGCTACTACCTGATGGACGTCAGCGGACAGGCCATCGCCATCCGACAGGACAACCTGACTGCGGAAGAGGAGGAGCAGCTCAAGTCCCTGCTGTATATCTACCTGGGAGAGGCGCTGCCCATTGAGAGCCATGACTACGAGGCGGACCACAAGGCCAACAAAAAGGCCCGGAAGCAGAAGCTGCTGGAGGAAAGCAAAAGAAAATAACCATTTCTTTTATTACTCCACTTAAATTGATACGTTTTAGAGGTTTTGCATGAAAATCACACATTCCGGAATCATTACCATTGTGGGCCGCCCCAACGTGGGCAAGTCCACCCTGCTCAACGCGCTGGTGGGGGAGAAGGTGGCCATTGTCAGCCACAAGCCCCAGACCACCCGCACCCGCATCACCGGCATCGTCAACCGGGGGGACAGGCAGTATGTGTTCACCGACACCCCCGGCCTGCACAAAGCCCGCACCCGTCTGGGCGAGTACATGGACGGGGTGGTCCGCTCCAGCATCACCGCTGTGGACGCCGCGGTGCTGGTGGTGGAGCCGGTGCCCAGCCCCGGCCAGCCGGAAAAGCAGCTCATGGAGCGCATCAATGGGCTGAAGGTGCCCGCTGTGCTGGTCATCAACAAGATCGACACGGTGGAGCAGAAGGAAAAGCTGCTGGAGGTCATCGACGCCTATCGGAAGGAGTGCGACTTTGCGGCGGTGTTCCCCATTTCCGCCTATAAAAAGCAGGGGGTGGAGGAGCTGCTGGAGGCGCTGGGTCAGTTCCTGCCCGAAGGTCCCCAGCTCTTCCCGGAGGACATGACCACCGACCAGCCGGAGAAGCAGATGATGGCGGAGATCCTTCGGGAAAAGATGCTCCAGCGGCTGAACAAGGAGATCCCCCACGGCACAGCGGTGGAAATCACCCGGTTCTCCGAGCGGGACAGCGGAATCGTCGACGTGGAGGCCACCATTTTCTGTGAAAAGGCCAGCCACAAGGGCATCATCATCGGCAAGCACGGCGCCATGCTGAAGAGCATTTCCTCCCTGGCCCGCCGGGATATGGAGCACTTCATGGGCACAAAGGTCTATCTGCAGACCTGGGTGAAGGTGAAGGAGAACTGGCGGGACAGCCTGACCGCCATCCACAACTTCGGCTACCGGGAGGACTGACCCGCTCCATTCATTTTTTTCCACCTATATTTTTCCGAACTCCTCCAAACCCTAAGGGCAAGGAGGATTCGTGCCATGAATTCTGAATCATACTGGCGGCTGTTCCTGGCCACAGGGATGCCGGAAGCCTATCTCTGCGCAAAATCCACGGAAAGGGGAGAGGGGCAGCATGACGCACGTCACCGAGGGCATCGTGCTCCGGGAAGCGAAGTACAAGGAAGCGGACAAGATTCTCACCGTTCTCACCAGTGACCGGGGAAAGCTTACCGTTTCCGCCCGAAACAGCCGAAAAAAGGGGGGCGGGATCTCCGCCGCCGCCCAGCTGCTGGTCTGGTCGGAGCTGACCCTGAGCGAATACCGGGGGCGGTGGACCCTGACCGACGCCGCCACCAAAACGGAGTTTCGCAGCCTGCGCAGGGATCTGGACAAGCTGGCGCTGGGCTCCTACTTTGCCGAGCTGACGGAGGTCATGGTGCCGGAGGGGCAGACCGCCCCGGAGGTGCTGTCCCTGCTGCTCAACGCCCTGTACGCCCTGGACAGCCTGGACCGGCCGCTGCCGCTGGTAAAGGCCGCCTTTGAGCTGCGCCTGCTGACCCTCAGCGGCTTTGCCCCCGCGCTGAACGGCTGCGCCCTGTGCGGCAGGGAACCGGAGGAGCCGGTGTTCCACCTGCGGGAAGGGGTGCTGCACTGCCGGGGGTGCAGGCTGGCCGGAGGCATCTCCCTGCCCCTGAGCCGGGGCACGCTGGCGGCGATGCGGTACATCACCCGCTGTCCGGCAAAACGCCTGTTTTCCTTCCGTATGGAGGAGGCGGCGCTGGAGCAGCTGGCAGGGGTGTGCGAGGCGTTCCTGCTGACCCAGCTGGAGCGGGGCTTTCACACCCTGGATTTTTACAAACAGATCTCGGGCAGATGAAGCGAAGGGGAAGAGGCACAGTCCGCTGTGCCTTTTTTTCTTAAAAATTCCGGTTTTTTCCATGATAATACGGGCGCTTCTGCACAAACTACCTCTATCCTATGGTAAGGGAGGAAGTTCAAATGTTAGACAAGATTGCATTGGCGCTGAACATCATCGGCGGCCTGAACTGGGGTCTCATTGGCCTGTTCCGGTTTGACCTGGTGGCCTGGCTCTTCGGCGGCAGCGGCAGCGGCCTGAGCCGGATCGTTTACAGCCTGGTGGGTCTGGCCGCACTGTGGTGCATTTCTCTGCTGTTCCGGGACTGGGACACCGAGGTTCATCACGAGGCTGCCGGCGCATAACCAAACCCCTGAGAGAGCGGTGCGGACTTCCTCCGTGCCGCCCTTTTTTGGCTGGTTCACGGTTTTTGCACAGTCCGGCACTTCGGCGGCAGGGAGGGACAGCGCCGGCCCCGGAACCCCCCTTGACCCGGCGGCCCATGGAGAATCTATCCGTTTGTTCCAAAAAAGTTGGTGATTTAACGAACTAACTTGACAATTACGCCGAATCATCTTATAATCTGATTCGATGTTTCAACATTAGAGCAAGATCCAAAAATACAGGCACAAAGGAAGGAGCACAAAATCATTCAGAACGAGGCGGAGGACGCAGGCAGGCTGACGCCTGTCAAGGACAACAACGAAGCTGTGGAGGATTTTGAGCCCTGAACTGTGTCAGGATTTTTGAAGATTGCGATAGAAAAGAGTAAAAGGATGATGATTATGTTCCCACGTTCCAGCGGTATTCTGCTGCACCTGTCCTCTCTGCCCGGCCCCTACGGCATCGGCGGCATGGGCAAGGAGGCCCGGAAGTTTGTGGATTTCCTCTATAAAGCCGGTGAGCACTACTGGCAGCTGCTGCCCCTGGTCCCTCCCGGACAGGGCGCTTCCCCCTATATGTCCCCCTCCTCTGCGGCGGGCAATCCCCTGTTCATCGACCTGGAGGAGCTGCGGGACCTGGGCCTGCTGAACGATGCAGACCTGCGGACCTGCCTGTATATGGACCAGCGCCAGGTGGACTACGACTGGGTCACCCGCCACCACTACGAGCTGCTGAACCGGGCCTATGAGAATGCCTCTCCCGCAATGCTGAAAAAGGCCATGGACTTCGCCGCCGGCGAGGCCGCCGACTGGCTGCCGGACTACGCTCTGTTCCGGGCTGTCCACGACCACTTCAACCTGGGCCTGGCGGACTGGCCCGACGCAGAGCTGAAGCAGCGCAAGCCTGCCGCGCTGAAAAAGTACAGCAAGCTGCTGGAAAAAGAGATGGGATTCTACATTTTTACCCAGTATCTGTTCTTCCACCAGTGGCACAAGCTGAAGAAGTACGCCAATGAAAAGTACATCTCCATCATCGGCGACATCCCCTTCTATGTCTCCCCCGACTCTGTGGATGTGTGGGTGCATCCGGAGCTGTTCCGGGTGGACAAGGCTACCCTCCAGGCGGACTTCGTCGCCGGCGTGCCTGCGGATATGTTCTCTGAGACCGGTCAGTTCTGGGGCAACCCCCTGTACCACTGGCCCAGCCACAAGAAGGACGGCTACAAGTGGTGGTGCGACCGCATCCGCCACACCAACGCCTTCTACGACGTCATCCGCATCGACCACTTCCGGGGCTTCCACTCCTACTGGGAGATTCCCGCCGGCGCCAAGACCGCCATGGAGGGCCAGTGGCAGCCCGGCCCCAGAATGGCGCTGCTGCACGCCATTGAAAAGAACGTCCCCGAGGCAAAATTCATCGCCGAGGACCTGGGCGACATCGACCACGAGACCTGGAAGTTCATCTCCAGGTCCGGCCTGCCGGGGATGCGGGTGCTGTGCGACGCCTTCAACGACGCCTGGGGCAACTCCTCCTTCCTGCCCCGGAACTGCATCGCGGACTCCGTCATGTACACCGGCACCCACGACACCCCCACCTTCATGCAGTGGTATCTGGACCAGGCCACCGAGGAGCAGCGGGACTTCTGCAACCGCTATATGCGCCTGCACTACGGTGACAGCGTGCACTGGACTGCCATCGCGGTGGCCTTTGGCAGCGTGTGCAGCCTGGCCATGGTTCCCATGCAGGACGTGCTGGGTCTGGGCGCCGACGCCCGCATGAACGCCCCCGGCACCATGGGAACCCACAACTGGAGCTGGCGGGTCAGCATGGACGCCCTGACCGATGAGGTGGCCTACAAGCTGCGGGAGCTGAACGCCATTTACGGCCGCCTGTGATGCAGGTTCGGCTGGCGCTTTGCCGGACGGATTCGGAGTGCCTGGACCTGAGGCGAACCAACGCGCTGTTTTCACCGGAGCGGCTGGCCCGGATTTCCCGCCGCCCGGTGCAGGGACAGCGGGAGGCCGCCGCCGGTCAGCTGCTGCTGCGCTCGCTGCTGGAAGAGACGCTGCCGGGGGTGGCGTTTCCGCCCCGGCTGGTCTATAACGGACAGGACAAGCCCATTCTGGCGGATTACCCGGAGCTGTGGTTCAACATTTCCCACAGCGGGGGCTGGGCGGTGTGCGCCCTGTGCGCCGCCCCGGTGGGGGCGGACCTCCAGCTCCGGCGGCCCATCCCTCCTGGGATCGTGAGAAAGTTCGCCCTGTCAGAGCAGAAACTTCTGGAAAAACTGCCGGAATCGGAACAGAATTCCGCCGCCTGTGACCTGTGGAGCCTGAAAGAGGCCTACAGCAAATGCACCGGCGAGGGGCTGCGCGTGCCGCTGAACCGGGCTGCGTTTACCCTGGACCCGGTGAGGGTCAGTGTGCCCGGATACACGGCGCTGCTGCTCCCCGGGCCGGAAGCGGGGTATTCCCTGGCGGTGTGCGCGGAGACGGAGCAGCCCCTGGAGGTGCTGGTCAGAGAGCTGCCCTTCTGAACCGCCCGGACAATTTGATCCACTGCAGGGAAAAATCCGACGCATCTGCCGCCGGGTTTTTCCTTTGTCTGCTGTGCCTGTCTGTGCAGGACGAGAGGCAGGAAGCCGGGGAGCAGCGGAGGGGCGGTTGCCTGGGGGGAACGGAGAACCAAGGAAAAAAAGACCATGGGCTGGAAAAAATACTTGCCTGTACCGGAATACTCTGATAAAATAAAACCAACTATAGGTATATGGCTACCAGAAAGAAACCAGGAGCTGAGGAGCATGAAAAATAAACAATATCCCCTGTATACCGTGGAAAAGCTGACGGACCTGCGGCAGATGCTCAAGGAAAAGGCGGAGGACTACCCGGAGGCAGTGGCGTTCCAGTATATGGTCAGCCGCAAGGCCATGGTGGAAAAGACCTACGCCCAGTTTTACGAGGACGTGCGGGCGCTGGGCACCTACCTGCTCAAGCACCACGTCACCGGCCGGAAGATCGCGCTGATCAGCGAGAACTCCTACCGCTGGCTGGTGGCGTTCTTTGCCATTGTCAACACCGGCAACGTGGCGGTGCTCATCGCCAAGGACGCGGCGGAGATCGAGGCGGCGACGCTGGTGTTCCAGAGCGACGCGGACATCATCGTCACCAGCAAGGCCTGCGACCACATCGCCCAGTACTGTAAGGAACGCTATGGCCGGAAAAAGCGCTACTATCCCATGGAGCGCATGGACCAGATGATCGCCTCCGGACGCAAGGCCCTGGAAAAGGGCAAGCTCTACTATGACCGGGTGAAGCTGGACCCAGACGCCATGTCGGCCATTTTCTTCACCTCCGGCTCCACCGGCTTCTCCAAAGGCGTCATGCTGTCCCAGACCAATATGATTTCCGACTTCCAGGACTGCCTGCGGCTGGTAGAGGTGGGGGGACGCACCATGTCCGTGCTGCCCTACACCCATGCCTTCGGCCTGATCATCAGCCTGATGGTGCCCTTCTACTGCAGAATCCCTGTTTTCATCTGCTCCAGCCTGGCCAACTTCATGCGGGAAATCCCCATCGCCAAGCCCACCCTGCTGGCGCTGGTGCCTCTGTTTGTGGAGACCTTTGATAAGACCATCTGGCGCACCGCCCAGAAGACCGGCCAGGACAAGACCCTGCGCCGGGGCATCGCCGCCAGCAACGCCATGATGAAGGTGGGCGTGGACCGCCGCCGCACCCTGTTCAAGAGTGTGCTGGACAAATTCGGCGGGGATCTGAACATGATCGTCTGCGGCGGCGCGCCGCTGGACCCCCGCTTCGTCAAGGAGTTCCGCAGCTTCGGCGTGGAGATCCTCAACGGCTACGGCATCACCGAGTGCTCCCCTGTGCTGGCGGTCAACCGGAACCACTACCACCGGGACGGCAGCGTGGGCCGGGTGCTGCCCCACATCCAGGTGCGCATCGACAAGCCCGACGAGAAGGGCATCGGCGAGATCGTCTCCAAGGGCGAAAACGTGATGCTGGGCTACTACAAGGACCCCCGTTCCACCGAGGAGGTCATCGACAAGGACGGCTGGTTCCACACCGGCGACCTGGGCTATCTGGACGAGGACGGCTTCCTGTTCGTCACCGGTCGGAAAAAGAGCCTGATCATCCTGTCCAACGGCGAGAACGTCTCCCCGGAGGAGATCGAGCAGTATGTGGAGCGCATCGACGAGGTCAGCGAAGTGGTGGTCTACGAGGACGACCACGCCATCGCCGCCGAGGTGTTCCCCGATGAGAACGCCGGCAAGAGCCGGGAGGAGATCATCAAGAGCATCAAGAAGCAGGTGGAGAAGCTGAACAAGACCCTGCCCAACTACAAGCACATCCAGAAGCTGATTTTCCGGGACCAGGAGTTTGAAAAGACCTCCACCCGCAAGATCAAGCGCTACAAGGCCACGCCGAAGAAAAAGGCGGAGGAGCCCGCTTCCGCCGAGGGTAAGCCCCAGGCTGAAAAGGAATAATAAGAAACGGGGGCGTCCCAGCGACACCCCCGTTCTCTCCGCAATATGGTAAAAAAACAGCCGGGAACCTTTTCCCGGCTGCATTTTTTGTCATGGGTTGACCTTACGGCTCCAGGCTGCCGTCCCACAGCAGCACCTGGTCATGCTTCAGGCTTTTGGGCACGTCGATGATGCGCTGGTTGGAGCTGCCCCGGAAGCGCAGGCTCAGATCCTTTTCCGCCTGGTGGAACTCCCCGTCCACCAGCACGTCGATGAGGCTCAGCATTTCCCGGGTCACCGCCCAGTCCCCCAGCCGCCCGGCCAGCATATCCCGCTCGTAGTCGTAGCCGGAGTAGCACCAGATGCTCTTGGTGGGGAACCGCTCCCGGAAGTGCCGCAGCAGGGGCAGCAGCGCCGCCTGGTTCTGGGGCTCAAAGGGCTCGCCGCCCAGCAGGGACAGGCCCCGGATATAGGAATGGTCGCAGGCGTCCAGAATGGTCTGCTCCGTCTCCTCTGTATAGGGAGAGCCGTAGTTGAAGTCCCAGGTCTCCGGGTTGAAGCAGCCCTTGCAGTGGTGGGTGCAGCCGGAGACGAACAGGGAAACCCGCACGCCGGGACCGTTGGCCACGTCGTGGGTCTTGATGGTGGCGTAGTTCATACAATCCTCCGAAACAGTTCACAAAAGATGCGGGCAGGGACGCACAAGGGCGTCCCTGCAGTGGTGTATGGGTTACAGGTGCAGCACACGGGAGCCGATTTCCTTGGTCTTGCCCACGTTCCAGAAGTTTTCACCCAGATAGCCGCAGGTCCGGCGCACCACGTTCATCCGGCGGTGGTCGGTGTTGCCGCAGCAGGGGCACTGCCACTCCAGGTTCTCGTTCAGCACGATCTCGCCGTCAAAGCCGCACACCTGGCAGTAGTCGCTCTTGGTGTTGAACTCGGCGTACTGGATGTTGTCGTAGATGAAGCGGATCACGTCCTCAATGGCGGTGAGGTTGTGGCGCATATTGGGGATTTCCACATAGCTGATGCAGCCGCCGCCGGAGAGGGCCTGGAACTCGCTCTCGAAGGTGAACTTGGAGAAGGCGTCGATGGGCTCCCGCACGTCCACGTGGTAGGAGTTGGTGTAATAACCCTTGTCGGTGACGTTCTTCACGGTGCCGTAGCGCTTCTTGTCGATCTCTGCGAAGCGGTAGCACAGGCTCTCTGCGGGGGTGCCGTAGAGGGAGAAGCCGATGTTGCTCTCCGCGCGCCAGCGCTGGGTGGCCTCCTTCATGTGCTTCATCACCTCCAGGGCGAACTTCTTGCCCTCGGGGGTGGTGTGGCTCTTGCCGGTCATCAGGTAGGTCAGCTCATACAGGCCGATATAGCCCAGGCTCAGGGTGGAGTAGCTGCCGTAGAGCAGCTTGTCAATGGTCTCGCCCTTTTCCAGCCGGGCGATGGCGCCGTACTGCCAGTGAATGGGGCTGACGTCGCTGGTCACGCCCTTCAGGGCGTTGTGGCGGCACATGAGGGCCCGTCTGCACAGATCCAGGCGGCGGTCAAACTCCGGCCAGAACTTGTCCATATTGCCCCGGACGGCCAGGCCCACCTGAGGCAGGTTGATGGAGACCACGCCCTGGTTGAAGCGGCCCTCGAACTTGTACTCGCCGTTCTCGTCCTTCCAGGGGAGCAGGAAGGAGCGGCAGCCCATGGGGGAGAACACGTTGCCCTCGTAGTTTTCCCGCATCTTCTTGGCGGAGATGTAGTCGGGGTACATCCGCTTGGCGGAGCAGCGGGCGGCCAGGTGGGTCAGGTAGTCGTACTTGCCGCCGGTGAGGTTGTTGTTGGTGTCCAGCACGTACACCAGCTTGGGGAAGGCGGGGGTGACGTACACGCCGCTCTCGTTCTTGATGCCCACCAGGCGCTGGCGGAGGATCTCCTCCACAATCATGGCGTTCTCTTCCTCGTAGGGGTCGCCGTCCCGGACGTACAGGAACAGGGTGACGAAGGGGGACTGGCCGTTGGTGGTCATCAGGGTGTTGATCTGGTACTGGATGGTCTGCACGCCGTTGGACAGCTCGGTGCGCACCCGCTCCTCCACCAGCTCTTCCACCACC
>CAMNOL010000055.1 GCA_946546815.1 uncultured Oscillospiraceae bacterium | reverse complement strand
TTCAGCGTCAGTGGTAAAATTTATTATGACTTATTCTGTCGAGCCGCGCCTTTGGACCCCGGTCCCCGCCGCTCCCGCTGTCCGGTTTCGGACACACTCCCCCAATTACGAATCCAACCCGTGAGGTGAAGCTGATGCTAAGTTCTGATTTCCCCGAAGCCGTCCGGCAGAGAATTGCCGAGGTTCTGACAAACAAGCTTTTGGAGAACCAGGGCGTTTTGCCGCTGGTGGTCATCACCCCGCTGCTGGTGGACCATAACATCCGTGTGAAGGACTACACGTCCAAAAAGCTGAAGAGCTGGCTGCGCAGCTTTCCCGAGTTCGAAGTGAAGGGCGAGGCCGGCAGCGGAAAAGAATATATCACCAGGACGGACTGGAGAGCGGACTCCTACGCCGCCCGTTTCTCCGAGATCCTGCGCAGAGAGATCCAGGCCAACGGATATGTCTACTACTCCAGGGTTCCGGAGCTGATTCCGGAGTACAAGACCTATCTGGGGGAAGAAAAATTCTCTGTGTGGCTGGTGCGCACCTTCCCGGAGTTCCAGACCAGAACCATCAACGGCGCCGATGCGCTGGTGCTGCCCCGGGGTTCCGGTTCTGCTTCCGGCCCCATCCCCGGCCCCGCTCCCGGCAAGAGCAGCTTTGAAAAGACCCGGGCCGCCCTGTTCCGCTATGTGTTCATTCAGGTGAACGCCGGAACCATGGGAAAGCTGGAGCAGGCCATGGGACAGAAATCCGTCAGCAACTCCGAGTGGCGGGATCAGGTCATCAACCGCCTTGCCGCCTGTATGCTGGGCTGCTTCGGCGGCATCCTGGATGCCAGCAGCTCCGGCGCCCCCTTCCTGGCCTTCAACACCGGTGCGCTGAGCGTGGAAAAACAGACCATCTACGGCATTCTTGTGCCCAACGACAACGCCAGCGCAATCCAGCCCTGGAAGCTGGAGGGCTACTGCTATCCGGGACAGAACGACCCGGAGGGCTACGGACGGCGGCTGTGCCAGACCTTCGGAATCCCCTCTCAGAATGTCAGCGCCATGAACCGGGCGCTGGAGGCCCTCCGCACCGGCGTGGAACAGCTGGAGCAGCTGCGCAGCACCCTGTCCGGCTCCATGGAGGAGATTGCCCGGTGCATCAGCGGGGGCAGCCCCATTCCCGACGCTCTGGGCCGGCAGCTCCACCAGTACCGGACGGTGTGGGACAAGGTCCGGACCGCCCTGGAGGATGGCGGATTCTCCGTCCCCGGGGACACCGTGGACCTGGACACTGTGGTCCGGGTGCTGGAGGACCAGAGCAGCGTCAGCGTCCGCATCCGGGCGGTGTCGGAGCGGTTTTTCCATCTGGCCGAGGCGGCGTGGAAGTACCTGGACGACAACCTGCTCACCGGGGATCACTCCGAAACCGCCGAAGGGGACATTCAGCGCTGGAAGGAAGCGTTTTCCAATTTCAGCAGCTGGAATCCGGAGATCGCCGGCCGGTATGAGCAGCTTCTCCTGCCTTTCCGGCAGCTTGGGGTGCTGAGGACCGCCTCCCGGCCCATTCAGCCGGAGGTGATGGAGGCCATCGCAGCGGTCAACGAGCACTTTGGCACATCCATCGCGCCCATCTATCTGAAGCCCTGTTTCTCCGACGCGCCGGCGGAACGGCTGGCGTTTCTGGAAGAAATTGACCTCATTGAACACGAAATGATCCAGCTGGAGCTGAGCACGGGCAGCGGCGGAGGCCGCCGGGGCGCTGAGGCCCACCCGGAGGCCGCCCCCGACAGAGCCGGCCTGATCGCGGAGATCGCAGCCGCCTCCTCGGAGCTCATCGGCACCATCCAGGCCGCCTTCCCCCAGCCCGACCCCTTTGAGTCCGCCATCCTCAGCGGCAGCCGGCAGCAGCTGTCTGACCTGCTGAACGACGGGGAAACCATGAAAAAATGGGGCGGCACTGCGGACCTGGCGGCGGTGCAAGCGTTCCTGGAGGTGGGGGGCAAACCCGAGATCACCCCGCTGGCCGCGGCAGCGCGCCTGCGCGAGATGCTGTCCCCGGAGAACCCCCAGATCGAAAAGTGTCTGCTCATCGGGGTTTATTTCCGGACAGAGAACGCCGTCAACGAGCTTGCGGAGCTTTACCAGCGCCGGGGGGACTATGAGAGCCTGGCCGCCCTTTACCGGAGCTTTTCCGGGGGCATTTCCGAGGAGTTCCGGAAAAAATACACCTTTTCCATGGTAAAGGCCGGGATTCTCCCGGTGACAGAAGCCATTGACCAGTATTTCCTGCTGTTTCTGTCCCGGGAGGGCATCCAGTCCGTGGAGAAGCTGTACGAGGACGGGGCGCTGAGCGAGGAGCTGTACGCCCAGCTGATGCAGATTTACGACCTGCTCCAGGTCCCCTTCCTCAACGCGGTGGCCTTCCTGGGCAGCGACCTGCAGAGCTACATCACCCAGCCGGAAAAGCACCAGGAGATCGCGGCGCTGAAGATTGAGCAGGCCAGCGAGGAGGCCCTTTCCCTGCTGCTGAAGAGCGGAACCTACGCCCGGGGCAGCGACGCGCTGAGTGTGGCCAGCCGGCTGTACAGCTTTGTGGGAGACTGGAATGACCTGGCAGAGGAGATCGTCAGCCTGAGCAGCAGTCCCCAGCGGCTGGAGCTGCTTTGGACCATCTGCTCCGGCCAGAACAACCTCCGCCAGATGCTGGAGCTGCTCCGGGACCACGAGGACTTCCGCCGGCAGCACGGGGAGGAGTACGCCGCCCTGCTCTTTGACAGCCGGAACTACAGCGAGTACCTGTCCCTCACCGACGGGGCGGAGAATCTCTCCCCCGAGACGGCGGTCCGCCGCACCATCGCAGCGGTGTGGGAGGGCAGCTGGGACGGGAGCTTCCCCGGCTTCTCCGGCTGCGCCGATGTGGAATCCCTGGCCATCCGGTTCTCCTGCGCCCTGCTGGAGAACGGCCTTGCCGAGCAGCACTGCGCCTTCCTCTGCGCTTTCTTTGACCGGTTCCTGCTGTCCCTGTCCGAGGACGGCCTGGGGCAGCTGGTCACGGCGGAGGGACGGGCCTCTGCCCTTCAGCTGGAGTACATCGCACAGCAGGCGGAGCAGGACTGTTTCCCCCTGAAAATCTACTGCGTCAACGTGCTCCATGCAGGTCAAGCCGACCCCGCCTTCCAGACCTATCTGGACGCCCTGCTGCAGCAGATGTCCCAGGCAGATGTGGACGCCCAGATCCAGATCGCCGCCCGAATCCGGATCCTGTTCCGGGAGGACTATGAGCGCCTGTCCGGCGAGCTGCTGGTGGTTCGGGTGCAGGGCGCGCTGGGGCAGATCCACGACGAAGGCCAGTGCGGAGAGCAGATCTGCCAGATGCTGGGGGAGGGACCCATTTCCGAGGAGGTGTTCCGCCAGGTGCTGACCGCGCTGGACGGCAGCCCCGCGGTGTCTTATCCTCCCCTCTACCAGCTACTGGGCAAGCTGTCCGGACGGTTTGGCTCCGGGGAGCAATACCTGCGCTTTTTCCACGAAAATGTTCATGATAACGTCAGAGATGGGGCTGCTTTCCTGTTTCGGCAGTACTACGATGCGCTGATGGAGCATCGGATGCCGGAGGAGTACCTGCCCCGGGCGGAGCAGCTGCTGCTGGAGCAGGGCGCCGCCAACGACAGCATGACGGCTCAGTGCCTCTATCTCATCGAGGACCAGCGGAACCGCCGGTGCTACCGGGATTTCCTCCTGTTCCACCTGTACAGCCAGCCCCGGGAGCTGCTGGAGGAGGGGCTGCGCTCCCGCGTGGAGGCGGACTACGCCCATCTGGCGTCCCCCAGCGAGCTGGGGCTGTTCTGCGCCGCGCTGGAGGACCGGAGCTGCGATGTGGAGGAGTACCTGCGCTTCTGCAGCTGCATTGTACCGCTGACCCCGGAGGAGCGGGCCATGCTGGCGGAGGTACTGTCCGACGAAAGCCCCATGATCTCCGACGTGGAAAGCGTGTCCGTGCTCCACGCCCTCTATCAGGACCCGGGATCGGGTCAGTACTGGCAGCTGTGCACCCGTCTGCCTCTGAGCGACAAGCCTGTGGCCTACGCCGGCATTCTGTTCTGCGCCGCCCGAAACAAGGCCAATGTGTCCTGGAAGCGCTGCGTAAAGTACTGCGCCCAGGAGGAGCAGAGCGAGCTGATGTTCCGCGCCCTGCTGGAGTGGGCGGAGCAGATCTGCCGGATCCGTGTGGAGCCCCTGCCCTGGTACGAGGCAAAGGAGCTGGTGCTGACCATTCAGGAGCTGCACAGAACCGACGGCGTGTTCCCGGAGTGCGCGGACACCCGGCTGAACGCCCGGCTGATGGAGACTTTGTGCGCGCTGTTCAAGCGCATCAACCGCAACACGGCGGACGACGCCAACCACAACACCCTCCGGGCCATCGTGGAGCTGGCGGTGTCCACCCGGCAGGAGGAGCTGATCGTCCGGGAGCTGTCCGAGGAGCTACTGGGCAAGCACCGCAACCTGGGACTGGCCTTTGCCTGCCGGCTGCTGCTGGCCGGACGGATCGACTGCGCCTATGAGCTGCTGCAGAAGCTCAGCCTCATGAGCCACCAGAGCAACTACCGGGCGCTGCTGACCCGGCTGGTGGAAATGGACCGGGAGCAGCTGCTGGCCTGGAGCCGGGAGGAATCCTCCCGGGCGACGCTGAACTTTATCCTGCCCGACGGCAACGCGCCGGACGAGCGCCGTCTGCGCCAGTTCACCATGTACCACACCTTCAGCCGGACCGGAGCCGCCGCCGCCGAGGCCATGTGCAACATCATCGACTGCTACCCCTCCGACCCCATCTGCTTCACCTCCCTGTTTATCCTGTGCAAGGACGCGTGTATGGACCAGATCCGGCTGCTGCACAAGGCGCTGACCGGGCTGTACCGCTATTATGACGAGTCCCGGCGGAGTCTCTACACCCGGGACCGGGGGACGATCCTGCGGATGTGCACCATTCTCACCGCGGTGATGCAGCACGAGGGCATCGTCACAGAGGGGGCAGATTTGCTGACCGGCTTTGTGCGCTCCAACGGAGGCCCCAGATTCTCCGAAAAGTGGCTCAACGGCGAGGTGGAGAAGCAGAATCAGCTTTACAACGAGATCCGCTCCAAGTACAACGGCTGTTCCGAGGAGGAGCAGGCTCTGGTCACCCGGGCGCTGATGGGCGTGGTGTCCGGCAACTGGCTGCCCTTCCTGGAGCAGGCCAACCGGATCCGTCCGGCAAATATGGAAAGTATGTTCGCCCTGTGCGATTACAGCTATTGGGGGCTCCAGCGGTCCATGCTGCAGCTGTACAGCTCCCTGGACAACCGGGAGGAGCGGGACAGCTGCCTGTCCTGGCTCCAGCACAGCATCCCCAAATCCCTGAAGGGCGCCTTCTCCGCCTTTAGGAGCATGAATACGATTGTGCACCACGCTGCGCTGGAGAACATCAATCCCCTCCTGCTGGCTCTGCCCTGGGAGGAGCACTTCGTCTGCCTGGGCAACCTCAAGTACTTTGACGACCCCAGCGTGGACAGCTGCTACAAGTGGATGTGGCAGAACAAGCCCAAGGACAAGTACATTCAGGACACCCTGACGGTGTTCTGGCGGCTGGCCCAGGACCGGATGAAGGCCCAGCTGCTCCACGGGGACGGGGAAAGGTTCTTCCGGCGGGGGGAATACGCCATCGCAGGGGCCTGCTACTCCGTGCTGAACCTGCACAACGCCGTGCCCAAGAACCTGAGCCTGATGCCAGAGGAGCGGCAGCTGCTGGAAAAGGCGGCGTACAGCGAATATTATCAGGCCTTTGCCCGCATCTGCAAGGCCTTCTCCGGGGACGAGCAAACCATCAGCAAGCTGGAGCAGTCGGGCATCAAGCTCCGCTCCTGCTGCAATATGATCATCGCCCTCATGGGGACCAGCCGGGCCAACGAGCTGTGCCGGCTGCTGAAGTTCTTCAACGGCGAGTACAAGCGGCTGGTCTACGCGGCGCTGCGGCTGGTGTCCTCTGAGGTCACCGACTCTGAAAAGGTGGACTACGTGGACTCCTTCCGGAGGACGGACGCAACGCTCTCCTACCTCCACCTGCTGACCAGCAAGGACAAAAACGGGGTTCCCCTGTTCCTGACGGACAGCAGCGCCGTCAGCCGGGCGGAGGAGCTGGCCCGGGAGATGAATCTGGCTGCTGCGCTGGACCGGCCCGGCCGGATGTACCTGCGGCTCACCGAAGCCCCCGACCCCAGCGTGTACAACCAGCTGGAGGCCACGGACTCCAGCGCGCTGGCGGAGAAATACGAGTTCACCAAGGAGAACACCAACGAGGACTTTGTGCCGGAATTTGCGCTGCAGCTGCTCCGCTCCGCCGAGGTTCCGGAGGAAACCGATCTGGACGCCCTGCTGGCGGAGCACAGGAACTGCAGCCTCACCGACTACCGCCGGAAGATGGAGCTCTCCGGCCGGCTGTGCCGGGGGGTGCTGTTCGACGAGGACGCCCGGGAGTACGCGGACGTCAACGAGGCGCTGGCCCGGTACTTCATCGACTATCACAACTACTACTCCAGCAGCCTTGCCCAGGAGCAGCTGGGCAAGGAGGAGGCGGACCGGTGCGCCCGGCAGGCGGCGCTGGACATGGCGCTGTACGCCGAGAGCCACACCGGCAGCAAATGGACCGGGCTGATCAACACCCTGCCCTCCACCCTCCGCTCCTGCCTGCTGAGCTACCGCTCCACCGATGAGCTGGCGGACGATTACTGCCGCCAGGCGGGGAGCTACACCGCTATGGTCAACCTGATCAGCGTGCAGAGCAGCTACGACACCGCAGAGTTTATCCTGGACGTGGTCCGGCGCCTGTCCGACCACTACGTCTCCTCCGGGCCCAAGATCCAGAACGCGGACGCCTACAAATACGCCTACAACGACGCGCTGGACCAGCTGCAGAAAATGCCCTTTGACCGGGAGTGGTCCGGTGTGCGGAATCACCTCATCAACCTGCTCTACCAGTCCAGAAATGAAATGGATCGGCGGCCGGCGCTGGAGCTGTATGTGCTCAACCAGGGGGTCAGCCCGGAGACCGGGTCGCTGTTCGGCTACGTCATGAACGCCGGACGGGAGCCGGCCACGTCCCTGGTGCTTCAGGCCACCTTTGAGGACGGCACCGCCAGTGATGTGTACGCCTTTGAGGAGATCTGGCCCAACGATAAGATCGCCTTTGCGGTGGACTACGCCGTCCCCCCCGGCACCGCTTCCCTGGGCTACACCCTGAACCTGTCCTACTCCCACCAGAACCGGGTACAGGTCATCGACCCCATCCGGGGAACCCTGGCCATCCAGCCGGAGCAGAAGGAGCTCATCATCCCCAGGACCTTCAACACCATCAACACCAACGAGTTCACCGTGGACGAGGACGGCCGGGTCGTGGGCGTGGGCAACTCCTTCTTCGGCCGCAAAACCGAGAAAAAGATGCTGGAATCCCTGGTGAGCGGAGGGGATTTCTCCTGTTACAGAAGCGCCATCGTCCAGGGCATCCGCCGTTCGGGCAAGACCACCCTGCTGTTCTACCTGAAAAAATACGCAGAGGTCCACTGCCCGGACTCCATCGTCGTGTACTCTGACTGCCAGAGCACCACCCTGCGCCCGGTTTACTCCGCCTTTGTCCGGCGGGTGCTGGACGAGATCGCACTGCTGGACCTGCCGGAGCTGGAGGGGTCCGAAAAGTGGAACAGCCTGCTGGCGGACTGGAAGCTGCCGCCGGACGGCACCAAGGACATGGACCCCAACCAGCTGGATTACTTCTACCGGGCCCTTCACCGGGCCACGGGCCGGGGCCTGATCCTGATCGTGGACGAGTTCGGCGACCTGCTGGACCGGGTGAAAAAGCAGGAGGGCGTGGAGTACACGCTGATGCGGTCTCTGCGGGCCATCCAGTGCAACCCCGAGTGCCTGAAGGCGGTCCACCTGGTGGTGTGCGGCAACAACAACCTGCTGGCCTACAGCCGGGACAAGCGGCACCTCTCCCAGATGTTTGAAAGCTACGAGAGCATCAACGTGGGACAGATGAAGCCCGAGGACATCCGGGAGATGCTCACCGCCTTCTTCCCCGACCCGGAGGAAGTGTGCTTCCACCCCCAGTCCCTGGAGTGGATCGAGCGGTACACCGGCGGACTGGTCTGGTACACCAAGCTGCTGGTCAACGGCGCCGTTGAGATCGCCGCCGCCAGAAAGCGGCACTGCGTGTACCCCAGCGATGTGTGCAGGGCCTTCAGCACCCTGATCGACGGCAACAACTGCGACCCCTTCACGGAGGGCTGCGGCGGCAACGAGCTGCTGGTGCTGGACGCCATGCAGAGCCTGGCGGACCACTTCAACGCCTCTGTTTCGGTGGAGAAGATCGCCGGCGTCATCGGCGAGGCCATGAACCGCAGCGAGATGCTCAGCTCCCTGAACTACCTGTCCGACCTGCTGCAGCTCATCGAGCGGGATTCCTTCGGAAACAGCTACCACTTCACCGTTGAGATCTACCGGCGCTACTTCCGCCACAGAAACTCCCGGTACGGCCGGAGCGAGAAGCTGGACGACCATTTCAGGCTCAGGACCGCCAACAGCCCGGTGGAGGACGACAGCGAGGCGGCCTTCGACCTGTGAGGGCCGCCCCCTCCCAAACGCAGAACCACAGAAAAAGAAAGGTGAATGCAATGTTGAACCCTTACGACGGACGGCCGGATCCTGTGACGAAAAGGAAGCGGTTTTACGGCAGAGAGGAAGCCTTTCTCCGTTTGCAGAACTTTTTGAGAACCGGCCAGAGCGCCGCAGTCACCGGTCCCGAGGGCGTGGGCAAGACCTCGTTTCTGAACGTGTTTTTCAACCACGCCTACCGGAGACAGATGGCGGAGGAGGAGCAGACGCTGATCTGCATCACGGATTTTCCCTATGATCTGGGCGTGATCGAGATCTACCAGTACCTGGCGGACAATCTGATGAACGCGCTGCACATTCTGGAGGAGTGTGAGGACGGGTCAGAGTACAGCAGAGTCTATCGGAGGGTCATGGCCGGGCGAAGGGACTGCGGAAACTCCGCCTCTGTGTTTCAGCAGACCTGCCAGAGCATCAGCGAGTGCGAGTACGACATCGTCATCGTCATCGACAGCTTTGAGCGGTTCGTGTCCTCCCCCAACATCACCATGGAGCACCACAGCCTGCTCAACAACCTGATCTCCAAAAAGCTGAAGTTTGTCGTGGCTACCAACTACGACTTCAACGAGAAATCCCTTCCCCCGGATGTGTCCGGCTCCTACCTGCTGCAGAAGTTTTCCAACCGGTACATCCGCCTGGAGCCCTTTTCCAGGGAGGACAGCCAGGCCTATCTGACCATGATCGCAGGGGAGGCGCTGTTCTCTCCGGAGGAGGTGAAGCAGCTGCACCTGATGTCCGGCGGCATCCCCGCCCTGCTGCACCAGGCCGCCTATCACGCCTGTGAGGTGCGCTCCCGGCAGGCGTCCTCCCAGCTGGACCGGGCCGCCTGGAGCGAGGCAGCCCGCCGGACCTACCGGGACAGTGAGCCGCTGATGCGGCGCTGGTGCCGTCTGCTGACGGATTTCCAGATCTCCGCCATCCAGGCCGTGTGCGAAAGCCAGGCGGGCTACTGCGCCATGGAAAACAGCAACCTGGAGACCGCTGCAGGGCTGCTGTGCGGCCGGGGCCTGATGACCCACCCCATCGCCCACAGAAACGGCCAGAGCTACCCCATGGACGACCTGTACAAGCTGAACAGCCCGCTGCTGAGAAAATACTGCACGGAGCACCAGCTGCAGTCGGTGAGTCTGGAGGCCGTCAACTGGGTCAGGCAGGAAGAACAGAAGGTGCTGGAGCAGAAGCGGGAAAACCTGGACCGGGAGCGTCACAAGCTGGACCAGGAGATCCGAAACGCCGAAGCCGAGGGGGCGCTGCTGGAGAAACGGCACAGCCTGCTGAACCGGACCCTGGTCACCGCCGACGCCTTCCTCTCCCTGCTGGGCTTTGACAGCACCGGCGATGTGGGCGCAGGCAGCGCGCTGCTGAAGCTGGGCGGCAGGCTTGCCCGGAACCGGCTTTCTGGAGGGGGCGAGGAGCCGGATTATCTGGAGCTTCCCGATGTCCCGGAAACGGACCTGGCCATCGACGAATCCATGGAAGCCCTCCGGCAGGACGTCATGCCGGATGTGGACCCGGATTCCCTGGAGGACACCGACCTGGACACCCTGGACCGGCGGTTTGCGGCGGTACGGGCCCGGATGGGGCTGGAGGAAGCGCTCAGCGACCGGCTGCTGGACTCCCTGAGCCCGCTGTGCAGGTTTTACGTCAAGGCCGCCCTCATTGTGGAACACCATATGTCCGGTATCATGGGGGTGCTGAACCAGGATTATTCCACTCACCTGGTCATGTACGGAAAGTGCCTGGAGCAGAGCCTGCGGGACTGCTTTTTCCCGCTGTTCAGCCATCACCAGGCCTTCCGGGACTACGACAGCTTTTCCGGCGGCGACACCCCCGGCGGCTCCAGGACCTTCGGCGCCATGCAGGACGAAACTAAGGCCATGCTGGGCACGTTTTATTATATGCTGAAGGACCGCCAGCAGGAGCTGGCAGACCTGTGCGCCCAGTACCACATCGCGGTGTCCGACGTCACCGACGGCGTCAGCAGCCAGGCCCAGTGGCAGAACTGGTGGAACAGCTTTGCCCAGAGCGTCCGGCGGGCCAAGAACATCCGGAACCATGTCCACGCCGGCGGCACCCCGCCCACCCAGGCGGATCTGGAGCACCTGCGCTGCTATACCTTCGGGGACAACGGCATTCTCAGCCGCAGCCAGATCGGACGGGAGCTTTACGCCCGCCTCCAGGCCCCTGAGCAGCGGACCATCACCCCCAGCGAGATCAACGCGCTGAAGGGCACCGTCCAGCAGCTGGCCCACTGCAGGCTCACAGAGAAAAATGCGCTGGACGGCACCCTGCTCCTTGGGCTGGAGGGCTGCACCGTGCAGGGACACATGGCCCGAAAGGCGCTGCGTCAGTGGTCCGATGACCCCCAGTCCCTGACCGGGCAGACCATTCAGGTGGAGCTGAAGGAATACGACCGGCAGAACAGCTGGTTTGTGGTGCTGCCCTGCTGACCCCTTTGGGCGGAACCTGCCATACAGACAAACATGATCCCTCCGGGAGACCGCCTCCCGGAGGGATTTTTCAGCCTCAAAAAAAGCAAAGCCCCCGAAGGTTCCTTCGGAGGCTGTAGGGATGAACCTGTACAGTGGGTGAGCGGGGGTTATGCCCGGCCGAACGCCAGAATGGTCAGCGTGGTGTAGAGGATCACCATGCCCAGCAGGATCAGCGCCTGCTTGCCCCGGTGCTCGGTGAGCAGTCCCACGAACTCCCGGACGGCGGCGTTGGGCCAGAAATACCACTTGGTGGGGGCGCCCATGCCCACGGCCCGCATTTTCACCCGCCTTGCCTTGAGTCCGGCGCGGAACACATGATAATTGGTGGTAGAATAGGCGATTTTGGGCTGATTCGCCACAGCCATGATCTTCTCCTTGGAGAAGCGCATATTCTCCCCGGTGTCGGCGGACTGGTCCTCCACAAGGATCTGCTCCGCCGGAATCCCCTGCTCTGCCAGATAGGAGCGCATACACTCCGCCTCAGAGACCACCTCGTTGGGGCCCTGTCCTCCGGAGACCACAAAGGCGGGAGCCTTCCCCGTCCGGGCCTCCTGCTCCCGGGCAAAGGACAGCGCCCGGTCCAGCCGTCCCCGGAGCAGCGGCGTGGGGGTGCCGTCCCTGCGGATGCCGCAGCCCAGCACGATGATGTAATCCTTGTCCTTGTTGGGCTCGTGCCGGGCGGCGATGGCGTTGGCAATGATGGCGCCGATGATCATACATTCAAAGTACAGATACCCCGCGGCGAACAGATTTAGGAACAGCTCCAGCACCATGGGGCGGTCTGCGCCGGTGAAGTGATTCACCAGCACCAGAACGATCTCTCCCCCCACCAGCAAAAACGCCAGAAGGATGCCCAGCACGTTGACAAACCGCCTGCCCTCGTGGCGGATCAGCGCCACATTGGACAGAAACAGCGCGGCGGAGAACACCAGCAGGAAGGGCGAGGTGAACAGCATATAATTCTTGGCGGAGTGGAGCAGCGTCAGCGTCAGGTGGGTTTGATCAAACGCCCCCGGCTGCAGCATACAGTTCACCGCCGTGTAGACGTGGGTGACCAGCAGGGAGAGCACAAACAGCGCAAAGCCCGTGTAATAAATGGTGTTGTAAGAATAGGGATTGTACTCCAGCTGTCCGAAAAACGCCCGGAGCAGCAGCGCCACCACCGCCCCACAGTACACGATCATCAGCAGGTTGGCCCGGAGCAGCGTCTGGGTGCCTTCCGTCCTCATCATCAGCAGCAATCCCGCCAGCACCACAGCGGAAAGGGCCGCAATATTGTAGACGGTAGGTTTTTTGTCTCTTGTGTCAAAGTGAACGTTCATACAATCTCC
>CAMNOL010000054.1 GCA_946546815.1 uncultured Oscillospiraceae bacterium | reverse complement strand
CCTCCAGGCTGGCCTTCATGGAGGCGGCGCCCTCCGGCTCCACGCCGATGACCTTCACGCCGGGGTTGAGGATCTTCGCGTAGGTTGCCACGCCGGTGGCCAGTCCGCCGCCGCCGATGGGCACCAGGATGACGTTCACATCGGGCAGGTCGCTGAAGATCTCATAGGAGATGGTGCCCTGTCCGGTGGCCACCCGCAGGTCGTTGAAGGGGTGGACGTAGGTCAGGCCCTCCTCTGCGCTGAGACGGGCGGCCTCCTCGGCGGCGTCGTCAAAGGTGGCGCCGTGAAGGATCACGTTGGCACCGTAGCTCTTGGTGTTGTTCACCTTGATCAGCGGGGTGGTGGTGGGCATGACGATGGTGGCGGAAACCCCGGCCTTTTGGGCGGCGTAGGCCACGCCCTGGGCGTGGTTGCCCGCGCTGGCGGTGACCAGTCCCCGGGCCTTCTCCTCATCGG
The DNA here is from genome assembly GCA_946546815.1 of uncultured Oscillospiraceae bacterium. GTDB lineage: Bacteria > Bacillota > Clostridia > Oscillospirales > Oscillospiraceae > Onthomonas. The sequence goes on along the minus strand of CAMNOL010000054.1, from coordinate 12,259 downwards.
AGAGGGTGGAGATGGTGTAATACGCGCCGCGAATCTTGTAAGCGCCGGTGACCTGCATATTTTCCGGCTTCAAAAAGACATGGTTGCCGGACTCGGCGGAAAAGTACTCGGAATAAATCAGGCTGGTGGGGCGGATCACGCCGTAAAGCACATGGCGGGCCTGCTTGAAGGAGTCAAGGGTCATCATAACGGATTCGGTCCTTTGCGTTGAATTTCACAGTGAATTTTATTTTAGCCCTTTACTCTGTAGAAGTCAATACAAAGACGCCAAAAACCGTGGCCTTCACCGGGAAAAAACAGGGGAGGGCGCAGGTCCCTCCCCAAAAGGTTCAGATCAGTCTGGGCTGGATGCCCATGCTCACGGCGATGGCTTTGTCCACCTCGTCCATCATTTTTCCCTCCAGATGTCCCATGCGCTCCCGCAGCCTGCGTTTGTCCAGGGTCCGGATCTGCTCCAGCAGCACCACGGAATCCCGGGTCAGGCCGCAGTGCTGGTTGATCAGCTCGATATGGGTGGGGAGTTTGGCCTTGTTCATCTGGGAGGTGATGGCAGCGGCGATGACAGTGGGGCTGTGCCGGTTGCCCATGTCGTTCTGGATAATGAGCACCGGACGCACACCGCCCTGCTCGCTGCCCACCACCGGGCTCAGATCTGCATAAAAAATATCTCCTCTTCTGACGTTGGTGTCCACATTCTCACGCTCCGTTGTACAGGTTGAATGAATCGCGGCAGCACCCGCCGGGGCTTTGGCACCACAAAAACGCCGTTCCGGTGTGCTGCTCTGCCCTGTTACAAATGGAATATGTAACAGGATACTATCATTGTCCCACGCCGGAGGGCGGATTATACCCCGCCGGCGGCGGAACCGTTCCAGACTATGCGGCAGACTTCGACAGGGTGCGAGGGGATTCCCGCTTTTGCGCAGGGATGGAGCAAATAACAGGATTTTACTTGACAGGGGGGTTTTCAGCTTATATAATAACATTTACTATCATGAAAGACTGTGAAGGGGGAAAAGACCCTGAGTGCGGACCTCAGAGAGCTGCCGGACGGTGCAAGGCAGCGGAACGTCCAGGGTGTATCACTGTCCCCGGAGTCGACTGCCTGAACCGAAGGTGCAGTAGGGCGGTACGGAGGGTCCCGTTACAGACCCGGGCCTTGTCGGAGGCTGCGGAGGGCCGCTGTGTGAGCAGCGGCTGAATCAGGGTGGTACCACGTTGTTCAGAACGTCCCTGACCTTTTTCGGAGGGTCTGGAGGCGTTTTTTCTTTTGGCGGCACCTGGAAAGGGGTGCAGCTGATGTCTTTGCCCCCTCCCCATCATCAATTATCTGGAGGAAAACACGATGAAAGGCTACGAAAAGTATATTCCCTTTGTGCCCCAGCCCATTGAGAACCGGACCTGGCCGGACAACACCATCACCAAGGCCCCCATCTGGTGCTCCGTGGACCTGCGGGACGGCAACCAGGCGCTGATCGACCCCATGAACATGGAGGAGAAGCTGGAGATGTTCCACATGCTGGTGGACGACATCGGCGTGAAGGAAGTGGAAATCGGATTTCCCTCCGCCTCCGACACCGACTATGAGATCTGCCGGGAGCTGATCGAGGGCGGCCACATCCCTGACGACGTGACCATCCAGGTGCTGGTGCAGGCCCGCCCCCACCTGATCAAAAAGACCTTTGAGGCCATTCAGGGCGCCAAACACGTGATCTTCCACTTCTACAACTCCACCTCTACCCTCCAGCGGGAGGTGGTGTTCCGCACCGACGTGGCCGGCGTGAAGCAGATCGCCACCGATGCGGCGGATTTGATCTATGAAATGGCACAGCCCGTCATCGCCTCCGGTGTGGATCTGCGCTATGAGTACTCCCCCGAATCCTTTATGGGCACGGAGATGGACGCCGCCGTGGAAATCTGCGCCGCCGTGCTGGATCACCTCCACGCTGACGGGGATCACAAGGTCATTCTGAACCTGCCCACCACCGTGGAGAACTGCATGCCCAACCAGTTTGCCGACGAGATGGAGTATTTCATCCGCAAGCTCCCCGGCCGGGAGCGGGCCATCATCTCCCTGCACCCCCACAACGACCGGGGCACCGGCGTGGCCACCACCGAGGCCGGCCTGCTGGCAGGAGCGGAGCGGGTGGAAGCCTGCCTGTTCGGCAACGGCGAGCGCACCGGCAACGTGGACATGATCACCGTAGCCATGAATATGTATATCCAGGGGGTGGACCCGGAGCTGGACTTCACCCATATGGAGAAGATCATTGATATGTACGAGCGCTGCACCAAGATGAAGGTGCCCGAGCGCCAGCCTTACGCCGGCGACCTGGTGTTCACCGCCTTCTCCGGCAGCCATCAGGATGCCATCAACAAGGGCTTCAACTACATGACGGAGAAGCACACCGAAAAATGGATGGTGCCCTACCTGCCCATCAATCCCGAGGACCTGGGCCGCGCCTATGAGCCGGTGCGCATCAACTCCCAGTCCGGCAAGGGCGGTGCGGCCTTTATTATGAACCACAAGTTCGGCTTCGATATGCCCAAGGCCATGCACGCCGAGTTCGGCGCGGTGGTGCAGAGGGAGTCCGACAAGGAGGGCGTGGAGCTGAAGTCCGACGTCATCTGGAGACTGTTCCAGGAGACCTACCTGAAGGTGGACGGCCCTTACCGCCTGCTCAGCAACAAGCTCAACGCCAACGTGGAAAACGGTGTGGCCCACTCCCACTTCTACGGCAAGCTCCAGCACAAGGACACCATCTTTGAGGTCATCGGCACCGGCAACGGCCCCATTGATGCCTTCTTCAACGCCATTCACGGGGAGCGCATGGACAAATACGACTTCATCGACTACAAGGAGCACGCCATCAGCCGGGGCTCCGACTCCCAGGCTGTGGCCTATATCCAGCTGAGGGACCGGCAGGGCACCGACATCTTCGGCGTGGGCATCGACCACAACATCTCCATGGCCTCCATCAAGGGCATCCTGTGCGCCATCAACCGGGGCAAGGCGCTGGAGCACCAGCGTGAGGCGGAGGAGGCCGCAAAGGCCGCCGCCCGGCAGTAACCTCAAACAGAAAAAGCAAGTTCCTCCCGTGCCTTTGTGCGGGAGGAAAATTTTTCCAACATTAATCATACAGATGTTGCAGTTTTTTTCCAGGTGTTGTATAATCCTCTGGAATGGACAGGGCAGAGGAGGAGAGGCATTTGTGGATCATTGTGACAGTGTTTCAGATTCTGATTCAGACCCTCCAGCTGGTGCTGGATCTGATCTGGTGGCTGATCCGGGTGCTGGCCCGGCTCATCGGACTCAGCGGCTGGAAAAAGGTCACCACCGGAGAGGAATATGAGGAGTTTGCCGCAGAATATCTGAAAAAACAGGGGTTCCGAATTTTGGAGCACCCCGGCGGCTCCGGGGACCTGGGAGTGGATCTGGTGGTGCAGAAGGGACTGAAAACCTATGCGGTGCAGTGCAAGTACTACAGCGGCACGGTGGACGGCAGCGCCATTCAGCAGGTGGTGGCGGGGATGCCCTGTTACAGCTGCAACGCTGCCATGGTCATCACCAACAGCACCCTGACCCCCGGCGCGTGGACGCTGGCGGAGCAGAACGGGGTGGAGGTGTTTTCGGAGATCTGCCCGGTGGACGACCCCGGAGCCCTCTCCCTGGAGCGGTTTCTCTCCCCGGCCCGTCTGGCTGGCATCGGCATCGGACTGCTGCTGACCCTGCTGGCGCTGATGAAGGTGGGACCCGCCGGGGTGCGGGAAAACCCTGTGCCCTGCCTGTTTCTCGCCGCCGGATGCTTCCTTGCTGCCGGGCTGATGGTTTGGGCGGTAAAGGCCCTGCTGGCGCTGGTGTTCGGCCCGGCGGAGGAGGAAGAGTAGCAATCGTGGAAAAAACATCCGATTTCAGGGGAAATAGATTCCCTGGGAAACCGGATGTTTTCTTTTTGATTACTGGGGCAATGGAGTAATCGCCCCAGCAATCAATCGGGCTCAGTCGTGACGCTCGTCCTCATTGTCCCAGCACTCGCAGAACCGGGCGGCAAAGGCCGGCGGCTCGTGGGCGGCGTACAGGTGGGAGATGTCCCCGAAGCTGCTCATGCGGAAAATGGCTTTGCCCTTGCGGCGCTCTTCCGTGACCACGGTGGTAACAGAGGTGGGAGCGGCGCAGGTGCCGTGCCACAGCACCATGGGGGAGACGTTCAGCAGATGGCTCAGCAGCACGCACTCCACGCCGAAGTGGCAGAACAGCACCACCGTGTCGTTGTTGGGACGGACCGCCCGGTAGAGCTCCCCGTCCCGCTCATAGCCGTGCCGGCCCAGCAGCTTGTCCAGCTCCGTGATAATGTACCGGTATTCCTCGTAAACCCCGGCTTCTTGAAACACCTGGGGCTTGTACCACTGGTCCCGGAGGAAGAACCTGGGTTCCTTCGTCCAGTCCTCCGGCAGCCAGTCCCAGCTGATGGAAAGCTTTTGTTCCACATCCGGCCGGTGGATGCGGGGCTGGAACTCCTGCAGCCAGGGGTATTCCACGGCGGTGCGTCCCACCCGCTTCAGGGTGCAGGCGGCGGTGTCCTTTGCCCGCCCCAGAGGAGAGACATAGTAGGCGGCGGCGTCAATCTTTTCCAGCCGGTCTGCAAGCAGCTCCGCCTCCCGCCAGCCCTTTTCGGTGAGGGAGTCAATGCTGTAATCCGGGTCGCCGTGGCGCACAATCAGCAGTTTCATAGGGAAAATCCTTTCTCATTCTACATTTTTTAAAATATTCCTCAGTTTCCAATAGCATACACGATTTGACTGCCCCGTGCAAGGGCACACTGCAAAGGAACCGCTTTGGATTCGGGCAGAAAATTTTTCCCAGAAAACCCTTGACATTTTTAAGGAGTTAGTTTATGCTAACTATGCGGCAGGGAGACCGGTTCCTTCTCTCTTGTCTCTGCTGCCGGATTTCTTCTCCTCCTGTTTTGGGGACTCCTTGGCGGCAGACGGGTGCCACACCGGCTGTCGTCCCCGGGCCGCCACTGATGCAAGGACCGGCGGCCCGGGCTTTATGGGTTGAGAAAGAGATCCTCCACCGAACCTCAGCGGGAAATTCTGTCCCGTTTTCTTTTCTAACAATAGTTAGCAATAACTAACTTGCGAAATCCGAAAAGGAGGGATTGCCATGTCGGATCCCTTTGCCAACTGCCTGTACCACACCTGCTCCCCTACCTTTCGGAAGGTGAAGCCCGCCAACCTGTTCACCCTGCACAAGGAGCGCTGTCCCAGCTGGGCCCAGGACCTGGAGGAGTGCCGCCGGACGCTGCAGCGCTTCGGATACGGTATGGCGGTGATGGAGGACAATCCCCGCTATGTGGTGGTGCTGGTGTACCACATCCGTTCTTTGGAGCGCTGCCTGAGTCAGCGGGAGCTGCGGGAATGGCTCAGGGCGGCGGGGTATCGGAGCGCCCTGTCTCTGGAGGGGAAGCTGGCTCTGCTGGGAGAACGCTTCCGCCACAGCAGTTTTCCCCATGAGATCGGACTGTTTCTGGGCTATCCTATTGAGGATGTCCGGGGATTTATCGCCAATGGCGGCAAAAACAGCAAGTACACCGGGGAATGGAAGGTCTACGGGGACCTCTCCCGGGCGCTGCGCCTGTTCCGGAGCTATCAGGACAGCCGGCGCAGCGTGATGGACCAGGCCAGCCGGGGGATGAATCTGGCGGACATTCTGGGCACCTGCTGAACCACGGATGGACAGCTGCGGCAGGGGCAGTATGCTTCCGCCCGCTGAACCAATTCCCCCGCACTGTCCGGGGGGATGATATCAATCAAAAAAGCGAGGTAATTGACATGAAAGCTGCGGTAATTTATTGGACCGGCACCGGCAACACGGAGACCATGGCACAGGCGGTGAAAGAGGGCCTTGCGGCGGCAGGAGCGGAGACGGATCTGCTCCAGTTTGCCGACATCACCCCCGATGAGGCGCTGGCCAAGTATGAGCTGCTGGCGCTGGGCTGCCCCGCCATGGGCGGCGAACAGCTGGAGGAAACCGAGGTGGAGCCCTTCTTCTCCGAACTGGAAGGCAAGCTCAGCGGCCGCAAGCTGGCGCTGTTCGGCAGCTACGGCTGGGGCGACGGCCAGTGGATGCGGGACTGGGTGGAGCGCGCTCAGGCCGCCGGCGCTGTCATCGCCACCGGTGAGGGCGTGATCGCCAACGAGAGCCCTGACGATGATGCCCTTGACAACTGCCAGGGGCTGGGCAACGCACTGGCCATTCTGTGATAAACGGAAAAACTGCCCCGGCCTTTGCCGGGACAGAAAAAATGCAGGTCCGAACAGACCTGCATTTTTGTTTGTGGGGAGCCATTAAAAGCGGCATATTTCCGAAAAAACGGTTATTCTTTCGGGGACCTGATCCGGGCGATGGCCGCCTTTGCCGCCATTTGCTCGGCTTCTTTTTTGCTTCTGCCGGAGCCCACACCGATGGCGGCGCCGTTCAGGCGCACCTCCATCTGAAAGCTCTTGTTGTGGTCCGGCCCGGACTCACCCACCAGGTGGTAGCTCAGAACCTGTCCGCTTTTGCGCTGGACCAGTTCCTGCAGTGCGGTCTTGTGATCCCGGCTGGCCTCCCGGGCCTCCTCGATGTGCTCGAGAATGAAGTGCCGGATGATTCTCCGGGGCTGTTCAATGCTGCCGCTGTCCAGGTACACCGCTGCCAGCACCGCCTCCACCGCGTCGGCGATGATAGAGGGGCGGTGACTGCCGCCGCAGCCGGCCTCGCCCCGGCCCAGCCGGAGGTAGCTGCCCAGGTTCAGCTGACGGGCCACCCGTGCCAGGCTGCCCTCGCACACCAGCTGCGCCCGCAGCCGGGTCAGGTCTCCCTCGGGCAGGGTGGGGAAGCGGTGGAACAGGTCGTCCGCCACCACCATGCCCAGCACGGAGTCACCCAAAAACTCCAGACGCTCGTTGGAGCCGGCGGCACCCATGTGGTGCTCATTGGCATAGGAGCTGTGGGTCAGCGCGTTTTCCAGAAGCCTGGGGTTCCGGAACTGATACCCCAGCTTCTCTTCCAGTGGTTTCATATTCAATCCTTCTTCAAAGTTGGAATGGTTTCCATCAGCCTGGACACGGGGCTCTTGGGGGCCAGGGTCATGTAGCTGATGTTCTTTTCGATTTCTCCGTTGACGTCGGCCTTGACAAAGCGGATCGCCTGCTTCACCGCGTTCTGGAAGGCGAAGGCGTCGCTGTTGCCGTGGGCCTTGAACACCGGGTGCTGAATGCCCATCATGGCGGTGCCGCCGGTCTCCCGGCTGTCCAGCATCTTCTTGAAGCCGCCCATATTGCCCTTCAGCAGCAGGTAGCTCACCTTGGTCTTGGTGTTGGTGGTGAACAGATCCTTCAGCGCGTGGACGATGAAGGAGGCGGTGCCCTCCATGGTCTTGAGCAGCACGTTGCCGGTAAAGCCGTCGGCGACGATGACGTCCGGCGCCTCTTTGGAGGCGATCATGGTGGGCTCCGCATTGCCGATGAAGTTGATGTGGCCCTCGTCTCCGGCCTGCTGCAGCAGACTGTGGACTTCCTTGTACAGGTCATTGCCCTTGCTGGGCTCGGCGCCGATGTTCAGCAGACCCACCCGGGGATTGGGCACGCCCATGACCTTTTTCATATAGAAGCTGCCCATGTAGGCAAACTGCAGCATGTACTCGGGGGTGCACTCGGCGTTGGCGCCGGCGTCAATGAGCAGGGAATGGCCCTTGCCGGTGGGCACAATGGGGGCCACCGCCGCCCGGCGGATGCCCTTGATGCGCTTGACGATCAGCGTGGCGCCGGAGAGCAGCGCACCGGTGGAGCCGGCGGAGATGAAGGCGTCGCCCTGCCCGTCCCGGACCATACGCAGGCCCACGGACATGGAGGAATCCTTCTTTTTCATGCACACACGGGCGGGGTCATCACAGATCTCCACCACCTCGGTGGTGTTGACGATGGTGACGCCATCCGGCAGCTTCTTGACGCCGTCATGATCCAGGACCTCCCGGATAGCGTCCTCTTTTCCCACCAGGGTGATGTCGCAGCCGTACAGCTCATGGGCCTTCAGCGCGCCCCGGACGGGTTCCGCAGGGGCAAGGTCGCCGCCCATTGCGTCGATGATAATGTTCATAAATCGGCCTCCTTTTTTTCTTTATGAGACATATAACAGACTGAATGTGCCGGGGACTTACAAACTCCCCGGCTGGGGAAAGTTCAGAACGAAGGGAGTCCTGTCAGCGGGCTGAGCTTCCGGGCAAAGGTGCTTTTCCCGCCGCCCGGACAGCCGATGACAATCCCTTTTTTCACTGGTCTGTCTGCTGAGCGGCCTCCGGCAGCGCCTCCAGCGCCCGCTTTGCCAGCTCCGCATTTTTGAACCGCTTGCCACCCCGGACCCGGTAGCCCAGGGGCGGAATGATGCCGAAATTCACGTTCATGGGCTGGAAGTCCTTCACCGTGGTGTTGCTGATGTAGTGGCTCAGCGCGCCGATGGCGGTCTCCTTTGGAAAGTCGATGGGGGACTGCCCCAGCACCCGCCGCGCCAGCTCCGCACCGGCCAGCAGACCGGAGGCGGCGGACTCCACATAGCCCTCCACGCCGGTCATCTGTCCGGCGAAGGTCAGTCTGGGCTCGGCGATGACCTGATAATAGCGGTTCAGCAGCCGGGGGGAGTCGATATAGGTGTTGCGGTGCATGACGCCGTAGCGCACGAACTCCGCGTTTTCCAGTCCGGGAATCATCCGGAAGACCCGCCGCTGCTCCGGCCAGGTCAGATGGGTCTGGAAGCCCACCATGTTGTAAATAGAGCCGTCGGCGTTGTCCTTGCGCAGCTGCACCACCGCATAGGCCTCCTTGCCGGTGTGGGGGTTCACCAGTCCCACCGGCTTCAGCGGCCCGTAGCACAGGGTGTCGTGTCCCCGGCGGCCCATGACCTCCACCGGCATACAGCCCTCAAACACGCTTTGGTCCTCAAAGCCGTGAAGGGTGGCCTCCTTGGCGTGGCACAGGGCCTCCCAGAAGGCGTCGTACTCCTCCATGGTCATGGGGCAGTTGATGTAGTCGGCGGTGCCCTTGTTGTAGCGGCTGCCGAACCACGCCTTGCTCATGTCCACGCTCTCAAAGCTCACCAGCGGCGCCACTGCATCGAAAAAGTGCAGATAATTCTGCTGGGGGAAGCGGTTTGCAATGTCCTCCGCCAGCGCATCCGAGGTCAGCGGCCCGGAGGCGATGAGCACCTGCCCCTCCTCCGGGATTCTGGTGACCTCTTCCTCCACCACGGTGATGTTGGGGTGGCTGCGGATGGCGTCGGTGACCGCCTGGGAAAAGGCGTACCGGTCCACCGCCAGCGCGCCCCCTGCGGGGACGGCGTGTTTGTCCGCCATTTCCATAATCAGGCTGCCGCACCGGCGCATTTCCTCCTTCAGCAGGCCCACGGCGTTCTCCACGTTGTTGGCCCGCAGGGAGTTGGAGCAGATCAGCTCCGCAAAGCCCGCGCTTTTGTGGGCGGGGGTCATTTTGTGGGGCTTCATCTCGTACAGCGTGACGGATACGCCCCGCCGGGCCAGCTGCCAGGCGGCCTCGCTGCCCGCCAGTCCCGCGCCGATGACGGTGACGGCAGGTCGATTTTCATTCCTCATTCCAATGGTTCCTTATTCTTTGCTTGATGTTCCTGCCGATCAGCACCCACAGGGAAAGGCCCACAGTCCAGCCATTTCGTCAGGCGCTGAGTCCCTTCTGTGTTTCGTCGGTACGTGGTTTTCTCGGTCAGTTGTTGCCGTTTTCTGCGGCTTTTGCGGCTTTTTCCGCCTCCCGCTTCAGACGGGCCTTCTCCCGTCCGGCGGCCAGGGCAGCCTTCTGTGCCTCGGTGAGCGGACGCTTGGGCCTGGGCGCCGCAGACTTTGCCGCTGTCTTTTTGGCTGCGGGTTTCTTCGCCGCAGTTTTCCGGGGCGTGGTCTTTTTGGTGGATTTCGTTTTCCGGGTGCCGGACTTCTGTTCCGTTGTCTCGGCACCCTTCAGCGCCGCTTCCGCCGCGCCGGAGACGGTCTCCTCCTTCTTTTTGGGAGGACGGTAGCCCGGCCGCAGCTCCTCCGGGGTAAAGTTGGAGCAAAGCTCGTTGATGCAGAAGGGCTTCTTCGCGCCTCTGCCGGATTTTTTGAACATGGTCTTGCCGCACACCGGGCAGTTTTCTGCCACCGGCACGTCCCAGGTCATAAAGTCGCAGGTGGGGCCGTTGACGGTGCGGTTGCGCTCACAGCCGTAATAGGTGTAGCCGTTGCGGCTGGTCTTTTTCAGGATCCGGCTGCCGCACTTGGGGCATTTGCCGGGCATCTCGATGACCAGGGGCTTGGAGAAGTCGCACTCCGGCCAGCCGGAGCAGGCCAGAAACCGTCCGAACCGGCCCATTTTCACCACCATGGGCTTGCCGCACTTGTCGCAGATCTCGTCGGACTCCTCCACCGGGATTTTGATGCGTTCCCCGTCCAGGTCCTTTTCCGCCTGGTCCAGCTCCTTGTGGAAACCGGAGTAGAACCGGCGCAGCACATCCTTCCAGTACTCCTTGCCGCTTTCCACGCCGTCCAGGTCGCTTTCCATTTTGGCGGTGAAGCCTGGGTCCACGATGTCGCTGAACTTGTCCTCCATCAGCTTGGTGACCACCTCGCCCAGAGGGGTGGGCTTCAGCGCGCGGCCTTCCTTGACCACATAGTACCGATCCAGAATGGTGGACACGGTGGGGGCGTAGGTGGAGGGGCGGCCGATGCCCAGCTCCTCCAGCAGCTTGATGAGGCTGGCCTCGGTGAAGCGGGCCGGGGGCTGGGTAAAGTGCTGAGCTTTTTTCTCGGCGGTTTTGCGCACCTCTTCCCCCTCGTTCAGGTCCGGCAGGGGAGAGCCGGCGGCCTCCTCGTCCTCGTCCCTGCCCTCCACATAGACCGCGGTGAAGCCGGGGAACTTCAGGCTCTGGTGGCTGGCCCGGAACAGGTGGGTGTGACAGCCCACGTCAATGGAGACGGTGTCGTACACCGCGTTGGACATCTGGCAGGCCAGGAACCGGCTCCAGATCAGCCGGTAGAGCTTATACTGCTCGGAGGTGAGGCTCTTGCGCACGTCCTCCGGGGTCAGGTTGACATTGGTGGGGCGGATGGCCTCGTGGGCGTCCTGGGCGTTGGCCCGGGCCTTGTACGCCCTGGTTTTTTCCGGAACATAGGCGCTGCCGTATCTCTGGCCGATATAGCCCCGGGCGGCGTCCGTCGCCTCCTGGGACAGGCGCAGGGAGTCGGTACGCATATAGGTGATCAGACCCACGGTGCCCACGCCGGCGATGTCCACACCCTCATACAGCTGCTGGGCCACGGACATGGTTCGCCGGGGCTGCATATTCAGCTTCCGGCTGGCCTCCTGCTGCAGGGTAGAGGTGGTAAAGGGCGGAGCGGGCTGGCGCTGCTTTTCCGCCTTCCGCACGCCGTTCACCACAAAGGGATAATGATTGGTGTCTGCGATAACGGCGTCCACTGCGCTCTCGCTGTTCAGCTCGGCCTTTTTCCGGCCCTCGCCGTGGTAGTGGGCCACAAAGGAGCCCACCCGGGGGTCTATGCGGTCCAGCTTGACGTCCAGCGTCCAGTACTCCTGGGGGACGAAGGCCCGGATCTCCCGCTCCCGCTCCACCACCAGGCGGGTGGCCACAGACTGCACGCGGCCTGCGGACAGGCCCCGGCGAATTTTTTTCCACAGCAGGGGGGAGAGCTGGTAGCCCACAATGCGGTCCAGAATCCGCCGGGCCTGCTGGGCGTCCACCAGGTTCTGGTCGATGCTCCGGGGCGCAGCGATGGACTGCTTCACCACCGACTTGGTGATCTCGTTGAAGGTCACCCGGTAGGTGCTCTCCTCCGGCAGCGCCAGCAACTCCTTCAGGTGCCAGGAAATGGCCTCGCCCTCCCGGTCCGGGTCGGTGGCCAGGTACACATGGTTGCTGCGCTTGACAGCCCGCTTCAGCTCCTGAATGATGTCTTCTTTGCCCTTGATGGGCTGGTAGCTTGGTTCAAAATCGTGTTCCAGATCTACGCCCAGCTTGCTTTTGGGCAGATCCCGGATGTGGCCCATGGATGCGATCACGGTGTAATCGGGGCCAAGATAACGGCCGATCGTTTTTGCTTTTGCCGGTGATTCCACGATCACCAGATCGGGTTTGGACATGAAAATTCCTCCAGATTCGGGAAGTGTCAATGGTTGGAAACAGCGCGGAACCGGGCGCCGG
>CAMNOL010000053.1 GCA_946546815.1 uncultured Oscillospiraceae bacterium | reverse complement strand
TTTGAGCCAATGACTTTATCCGCAAGCGAAGGCTTCGCCTTCTACAGGAAAACCGCATCAAGCTGATGCTGGCCAACGGCAAGACCATGCTGAAGAAAAAGCACGCCGAGCCGACCGCTGTGTAGGTTTTCCTGCAGGGTGGTCATTGCTCAAATAGCTCACCGAGCTATTTGAGCCAATGACTTTATCCGCAAGCGAAGGCTTCGCCTTCTACAGGAAAACCGGATCAAACTGATGCTGGCCAACGGCAAGACCATGCTGAAGAAAAAGAAGCAGGCTGAGGCCGCCAAGGACCCCGCCGCTGTGTAAATGCACCGCAATAAACAGAACAGCGTTGAACGCAGAGAAACCGTTCAGCGCTGTTTTTTTCTGTCAAAAACCGTTCTGTATTTTACTCGTCGTAATTGGCGTTGAGGATGCGCTGGAGCTTTGCTTCAAACTCCGGATCCTCGGTGGTATCGGATTTGGAGGTGTCGTGGGGAATGCCCAGAATGTCTTCCGCCCGCTCCACCTGGGCTCGGGTGGGAGTGGGAACCCCCTCCAGCGGATAGTCCAGGTGCAGGTTCTCCCATTTTGCGACGCCGAAGGTGTGGTAGGGCAGAATCTCCACCTTGGAGACGGTGCTCAGGCTGTCGATGAAGGTCTTCAGGCCCTTCAGCTCCTCCTCGTCGTCGGTGATGCCGGGCACCAGCACCCGCCGAATCCACAGCTCCTTGCCGGTGTCGGACAGATAGCGGGCCATATCCAGAATGTTGGCGTTGTCCTGGCCGGTCAGCGCCCGATGCTGCGCCGGGTCCATCTGCTTCAGATCCAGCATGACCAGGTCGGTGTACTTCATCAGCTCGTTAAACTTGCCAAAGAAAGGCTCCTCCCGGGTGAAGGGGTTGCCGGAGGTGTCCAGTGTGGTGTGGACATGTCTCTTTTTTGCCTCCTTGAAAAACGCAATGAGCCAGTCGATCTGCAGCAAAGGTTCTCCCCCGCTGACGGTGATTCCGCCGTTGTCCCTCCAGTAGGGCTTGTACCGCAGCGCACGCTGAATCATCTGCTGCGGGGTAAACTGCTGAATCACCTCGCCGCTCTTGGTCCAGGTCTCCGGGTTGTGGCAGTACTTGCAGCGCATATGACAGCCCTGCAGAAAGACGATAAACCGCACGCCGGGACCGTCCACCAGGCCAAAGGTCTCCAGCTTGTTCACATAACCCACCAGGGGCTTCTTTTCTTCTGTCATAGTCGTTTCCTCCTCGATGGGACAGGCAAAGGTCTCTGCGGCGCGTCCACATACAGGCGCGCCCTGGGCCCTTTGACTCATTTTACCAGATTCCAGGGGCTTTGTATACCCGGACGACGAAAAAACGGGGCCGCACCGAAGCACGGCCCCGCAGGTCAGTTGTTCAGTTGTGCACCGGGGTCAGCGCTCTTACAGGCTCTTGTGGCAGGTACGGGCGATGACGTCGCGCTGCTGCTTCGGGGTCAGGTCGATGAACTTGACGGCGTAGCCGGAGACACGGATGGTGAAGTTGGCGTACTCCTCCTTCTCGGGGTGCTCCATGGCGTCGATCAGCTTTTCGGTGCCGAAGACGTTGACGTTCAGGTGGTGAGCACCCTGATCAAAGTAGCCGTCCATGGACTGAACCAGGTTGGTCTTGCGCTCCTCCAGGCTGTGGCCCAGTGCATCGGGGTGGATGGTCTGGGTGTTGGAGATGCCGTCCAGAGCCCAGTGATAGGGGATCTTGGCGACGGAGTTCAGAGAGGCCAGCAGACCGTTCTGTTCAGCGCCGTAAGAGGGGGAGGCACCGGGGCTGAAGGGGGTGTAGGCGGGACGGCCATTGGGCATGGCGCCGGTGGCCTCGCCGTAGACCACGTTGGAGGTGATGGTCAGGATGGAGGTGGTGGGCTCGGCATCACGATAGGTGTGGCGGCGCTTGATCTTCTCCAGGAAGGTCTTCAGCAGCCACACGCCGATCTCGTCGGCCCGGTCGTCGTCGTTGCCGTATCTGGGGAAGTCACCCTCGATCTCGAAGTCCTTGGAGATGCCCTCTTCGTCACGGATGACCTTGACCTTTGCATACTTGATGGCGCTCAGGGAGTCGATGACGTGGGAGAAGCCTGCGATACCGGTTGCGAAGGTGCGGCGGACATCGGTGTCGATCAGCGCCATCTCAGCGGCCTCGTAGTAGTATTTGTCGTGCATATAGTGGATCAGGTTCAGCACGTTGACGTAGATGTCAGCGCACCAATCCAGCCAGAAATCAAACTTCTCGATGACCTCATCGTAATCCAGATACTCACTGGTGATGCGCTCCATCTTGGGGCCGCACTGGACGCGGTGCTTCTCATCGAAGCCGCCGTTGATGGCATACAGCAGGGTCTTGCCCAGGTTGGCACGGGCACCAAAGAACTGGATCTCCTTGCCGGTCTGGGTAGCGGAAACGCAGCAGCAGATGGAGTAATCGTCACCCCAGACAGGCTTCATCACATCGTCGTTCTCATACTGGATGGAAGAGGTGTTGATGGAGATCTTGGCGGCGTAACGCTTGAAGTTGTCGTTCAGGGCGGAGCTGTACAGCACCGTCAGGTTGGGCTCGGGAGAGGGGCCCATGTTCTCCAGGGTGTGCAGGAAGCGGTAGTCGGTCTTGGTGACCATGGAGCGGCCGTCCATGCCGATACCGGCAACCTCCAGGGTAGCCCAGGTGGGGTCGCCGGAGAACAGCTGGTTGTAGGAGGGGATGCGGGCGAACTTGACCATACGGAACTTCATGGTCATATGGTCGATGATCTCCTGGGCTTCCTTCTCGGTCAGCACGCCGTTGGCCAGATCACGCTCAAAATAGATGTCCAGGAAGGTGGAGATACGGCCCACGGACATGGCGGCGCCGTTCTGGGTCTTGACGGCGGCCAGGTAGCCGAAGTACAGCCACTGGCAGGCTTCCTTGGCGTTCTGAGCGGGCTTGGAGATATCATAGCCGTAGATCTTGGCCATTTCCTTCATGTCCTTCAGCGCCTTGATCTGCATGGCGATCTCTTCGCGCAGACGGATGACATCGTCATACATATTGCCGCAGCCGCAGTTCAGCTTGTCCTTCTCCTTGGCGGCAATCAGGTAGTCGATGCCGTACAGCGCAATGCGGCGGTAGTCGCCGACGATACGGCCCCGGCCGTAGGTGTCGGGCAGACCGGTAACGATGTGGGTCTTACGAGCCAGACGCATCTCGGGGGTGTAAGCAGAGAAAACAGCGTCGTTGTGGGTGGTCATGTACTCTGTAAAGATGCGCTTCAGCTCAGGGTCGATCTCATAGCCGTAGGTTTCAGCGGCCTGAACCGCCATCTTGATGCCGCCATAGGGCATGAACGCACGCTTCAGGGGCTTGTCGGTCTGCAGGCCCACCACCTGCTCCAGATCCTTCAGGCTCTCGTCGATGTAGCCGGGGCCGTAGCTGGTCAGGCTGCTGACCACCTTGGTCTCGCAGTCCAGCACGCCGCCCTTGGCACGCTCTTCCTTCTGCAGCTTCTGCAGGGCGCCCCACAGCTTGTCGGTTGCCTCAGTGGAGCCCTCCAGGAAGGACTCATCACCGTCATAGGGCTGATAGTTTTTCTGAATAAAGTCACGGACGTTGATCTCATCTTTCCAGATGCGGCCCTTGAAGCCCTCCCACTGCTTATAATCAGTCATTGGTATTACCTCCATCTGTCATTGGTAGAAAGGGTTAACGCTTCGGTCAAAATTGCGACTGTGTCAATTCCAGCGGAAACGCACCGTCTGTCCCGGCTGCACCTGTCCCACCATGCTCTTCGCAGACGGGCGGCAACAGCTCCGGCATAGTCCGCTCCTCCATGCTTTTGTTCTTGGAGCACAGCAGAGCAGCCGTATGCATTTCACGAAAAGAGTATAACAATTATTTTTTCTGAGCGCAATGGCATTTCCTACAATTTTTATGACAAAATAATTCCGCTGTTGTCTTAGATTACCGTTCATTTTTGCTTAATTGCCGAAGAAAAATTCAATCCTCTCCATTGACGCAAAGCAAGCAAATTGCTATAATTGTTTGTGAAAAGACACTTCTTCCCCGTTGCATGTTTGGTTCTGTCCTTTTTAATTAGTGACAACTAACTCAGTGGCTGCACGATAAAAGGGACATTTTGAGGTGATTATATGCTGATTGTTCTGCTTCCTGTATTTTTGGCCGTGGTCTGTGTACTTGCCGCCAGCCGTATGCTCACCAGCACCGGAGACGGCCGCCCGGCTCAGCGCACCAAAGTGGCGGATACCAACCCCGACCACTACCCCTTTGCCGTGACGCTGGAGGTCAGCGGCCTGTCCGGACCGGAGAGCGCCGCACGGGTTCAGGATGCACTGAACCGGATGGAGGGCACCTGGGCCGATCAGGCCAGCGCGGAGGACGGCACCGTCCACGTTCGGACCAAAAACCGCCCTGACGACGCCGCTTTAAAGCAGACCCTCGCCGGCCAGGGCTGCATCGTGCTCCACGTCCGGAGGGAAGATTGAATCTGGAGGTTTTGTCCTTATGCTGATTTCAACCAAGGGCCGCTACGCCCTGCGGGTCATGATTGACCTGGCAGAGCATCAGTCCGGCAGCTATATCCCACTGAAAGAGATCGCTCTCCGGCAGAATATCTCGGAAAAATATCTGGAGATCATTCTCAAGGTGCTTGTGCGCAACCAGTTTCTCACCGGTCTCCGGGGCAAGGGCGGCGGCTATCGTCTCACCCGCTCCCCGGAGCAGTACACTGTTGGCAGCATCCTCCGCCTGACAGAGGAGACCCTGGCACCTGTTGCCTGTCTGGAGGACAACGCCCCTCACTGTGATCGGGTTTCCGAGTGCCGGACCCTCCCCCTTTGGATGGAACTGAACCGGCTGGTCAACAACTATCTGGACAGCGTCACTTTGGCGGATCTGACCAACACCGGCGCCGACGGCGGCGACTATGTTATCTGACCCCCCTGCCTCAGGGGGCGTGTGCATACAAGCAGAGTAAAACAGAAGGCTCCCGTCTGTGCGGGAGCCTTGTTCGGTCCGGTGAGGAGATTCAATCACGCCACCAGGAACTTGTATTTTTCCACGCTGTACAGCGGCACAAAGGGGACCATGATGGGCGTGGTCTCCACATAGCGCCGGTATTCCGGGTCGGAGCCGTAGTTTTTATTCTGGCGGATTTCCAGCCGGCGGGCGCCGCTGAACATCACATAGATGATGCCCAGATACCCCAGCAGCGCACAGCCCCACTGGAAGGCTCCGTGGAGCACTGTCACGCCGGAGAGGAAGGTGCCGGTCCAGAACACCATCTCCCCCAGATAGTTGGGGCAGCGCACCAGGCGGAACAGACCCTTGTCACAAAAGCGCCGGGGATTGACCTTTTTCTGGGCGTTTTTCTGCAGGTCGGCGCAGGTCTCCAGCGTCAGTCCGCCCAGCATGATCACTGCGCCCAGCACCGCCATGACGCCGCCGCCCGCCCCCTGCTTCAGGCGGAAGTACACCGGGCTGACCTCCAGGGCGTACAGCAGCGCACAGGTGACCCAGATGGCGCATTTGACGCCGAGGTTCATATCTGTCCCGTCTTTGATCTCCTGTTTCATGAGCTTGTTGTAGTTCACGCTCTTCCGTTCCCGGATGGCCAGGTAGCCTCCCAGACGCAGCCCGTAGAGGATGAACAGCACACACAGCACCGCTGTGACGGCGGTCAGCGAGCCGCGGAACCAGAGCAACAGCACCAGACCCAGAGCGGCGATGGAGAAGCCGTAGCCCAGGGAGATGAACCAGACGTATTTATGAAAGCCAATGGCACTGACGAGCAGCGCCGTAAGCAGCAAAATCAGCATGAGAAAAACCTCCATATGTTTGATGATTGCTATTATATCACCGCCGTTTTCCCATCGTCAAGGTGAAAAGATTGACAGGCTCCTCCCTCGCTGGTATAATGAGCGGGATATTTTGGAAAACGACGCATCATGGGGCAAAAACGGATTGCACAGAGAAATTGGGCCTGTCAAGGACGGCAGCGACGTTCTGGATGTTTCCGCCCCTGAATTGTGTGTTTTTTGAGGATTGGAATAAGGAAGAATCAGCATGAACAGACCGTTGGAAGTATCTCTGGAGGAATGGCGTACCCACCCATCCTCCTATTATATGGCGGATATCCGGGATGAGACCTCCTATAGCTACGGCCACATCCCCGGAGCGGAGCACTTGCCCCTGGAGCAGCTCATGGAGGCGCCTCCTTCCCTGCCCGAGGGGCAGGCGCTGCTGCTGTGCTGCAAAAACGGCGTCACCAGTTTGGAAGCCGCAGCCCAGCTGCAGGAGCAGGGCGTCAACGCCTGCAGCTTTGCCCCTGGCTATCTGGGCTGGCTTCAGGAAAAGCTCCGCAGGGAGTCCGTCCGTGCGGCGGACATCGAAAAGAGCATCCGCAAGAAGTTCCACCGGGAGCTGTGGAGCAAATTTGCCAAAGCCGTCCGAGATTACGAGCTGGTGAAGCCCGGAGACCGCATCGCCGTGTGCATCTCCGGCGGAAAGGACTCCATGCTCATGGCCAAGCTCTTCCAGGAGCTGAAGCTGCACAATAAGTTCCCCTTTGAGGTGAAGTATCTGGTGATGGACCCGGGCTACAGCCCGGAAAACCGGGAGATCATCCAGCGGAACCTGCGGACGCTGAACATCCCCGCCCACATATTCAGCAGCAATATCTTTGAGAGCGTGTTCCATGTGGAAAAGTCCCCCTGCTACCTGTGCGCCCGGATGCGCCGGGGATACCTGTACAAGGAAGCCCGGAAGCTGGGCTGCAACAAAATCGCCCTGGGCCACCATTTTGACGACGTCATTGAGACCACGCTGATGGGGCTGCTCTTCGGCGGCCAGGTTCAGACTATGATGCCCAAGCTCCACAGCACCAACCACCCGGGCATGGAGCTGATCCGGCCCATGTACCTGATCCGGGAGGACACCATCAAGCACTGGCGGGATTACAACGACCTGTATTTTCTCCAGTGCGCCTGCAAGTTCACGGAAACCTGCACCACCTGCTCCGCCGGAGAAGGGCTCACCGGCTCCAAGCGGCAGGAGACCAAGCTGCTCATCCGTCAGCTGCGGAAGGACAATCCGCAAATTGAGTACAACATTTTCCACGCCATGGAGCACATCAACCTGGGCACCGCCCTGGGCTGGAAGGACCGGGACGGCCTGCACTCCTTCCTGGACGATTACGACAGCCGGAGGGCTGACCCGGAGGACTGATCCCCCTATCAAACAGCAGAAAAGCCACCTCAGCCGAGGCGGCTCTGTTTGTTTCAAAAATTCATCAGGCTGACGCCAAACAGCCCCATCACCAGATTCAGCAGCACCGCCACCACCAGTGCCGGCAGCAGATTGCCCACCCGGAATTTCTTGCCGAAGGCGATGTTCACGCCCACGCAGAAAATCAGCGCATTGCCCACATAGGACAGGTCGTTGATGACGCTCTGGCTGGCAAAGGAGCCGAAGAGCATCGCCGCCAGGGTAATGGCGCCCTGGTAGACCAGCACCGCCAGGGCAGCGCACACCGCCCCCATGCCGTAGGTGGAGGCAAACACCATGGCAATGATCATATCCAAAATGGATTTCGCCGCCAGCATGGAAAAATCCCCGCTGATGCCGTCCTGAATGGAGCCAACAATGGCCATGGCACCCACGCAGATGATCAGGGATACGTTGACAAAGCCGTCCACAAAGGCGCTGTCGTTCTGGGCCTTCACCGCCCTTTTCAGCTGCTCCCCGATGCGGTCCATTTTTTCCTCCAGGTCGATGAGCTCTCCCAGCAATCCCCCGATGACCAGGGACAGAATCAGCAGCAGCGTCCCCCGGGCGGCCAGGGTGCCGTCCTCGCTGACGCTCAGCATTTTTGCCAGGGTGCCCCCCGCTCCGATGAACATGGAGGAGACGCCGCAGGCCTGCATCAGGGTTTTCTGCAGCTTGTCCGAAATACCGGCGCGAAAGCGCATGCCGATCAGACCCCCCAGCACCACCGCCAGGGTGTTAATGATGGTTCCCAAACCTCTCATGGTTGTCCCTTCTCTCTCAAAAACTCTGTCCCATGGGTTCCGGATGACCCACAAACCCCCCGCCGCAGCGGGGGGTTTGATCGTTGGCGCGGAAAATCAGAATTTGACTTCCTCGCCCTGCTTGATGCGGTCGTGGAACTCGGCGGTGGCGGTGAAAAGCACGTCGCCGGAGGAGTTCAGTGCGGTCTCCAGGGAGTCCTGCACGATGCCGATGATAAAGCCGACGGTCACCGCCTGCATGGCGATGTCATTGCTGATGCCGAACAGCGAGCAGGCCATGGGGATCAGCAGCAGGGAGCCCCCCGCCACGCCGGAAGCGCCGGCAGCGCCCAGCGTCGCCAGCACACTGAGGATGATGGCGGTGGGGATGTCCACCACAATGCCCATGGTGTGGGCCACGGACAGGGTCATAATGGTGATGGTGATGGCGGCGCCGTCCATGTTGATGGTGGAGCCCAGGGGAATGGACACGGAGTAGAAGTCCTCGTCCAGGCCCATGCGCTCGCACAGAGCCATGTTGATGGGGATGTTGGCGGCGGAGCTGCGGGTGAAGAAGGCGGTGACGCCGCTCTCACGCAGGCAGCGCAGCACCAGCGGATAGGGATTCCGGCGCAGGAACACGCCCACCACGATGGGGTTGACCACCAGCGCCACAAAGAGCATACTGCCCACCAGCAGCGCCAGCAGACGGCCATAATCCTTGAAAATACCCAGGCCGTTGGTGGCGATGGAGTTGTGGGCCAGGCCCATGATGCCGAAGGGAGCGGTGTTGATGATCCAGCGAACCGCAGTGGACACCACGTTGGCGAAGTCCTCCACCACCTGCTTGGTGTTGTCAGAGGCCAGCACCTTCATGCCCAGGCCGAACACGATGGCCCAGAACAGGATGCCGATGTAGTTGGCGGTGGACAGGGACTGAATGGGGTTCACCACCATGTTGTTGATGAGGGTGCGCAGCACCTCACCGATGCCGGAGGGCGGCGTGCTGTCCGCAGCAGCGGACACGTCGGTCAGGTTCATGGTCACCGGGAACAGGAAGCTGGCGACGACGGCGACCACAGCGGCCAGCAGCGTGCTGAGCATATACAGGATGATAACGGTGCGGAAGCGCTTGCCCACGCTGCCGCTGGCGTTGGCCAGCGCGCTCATGACCAGCACAAAGACCAGCACCGGGGCCACAGCCTTCAGCGCGCCGACAAACACATCGCCGAGGATGGTAATGGCAGATGCCTTGGGAAGCGTCAGACCGGTGATGACGCCCAGAATCAGGCCCACCAGGATGCGCAGAATCAGGCTGACGCTGTTCCACTTTTTGATGAATTCTTTCATTCGGAAGGGTTCCTCTCTTTCTGTCGAATGTGCGTCACAGGCAAGAATCTGTCCCTGACGCGAAAACAGTTCAAGTATACCGGAGATGAACGATTTTGTCAACCGTTTTGGGAAAAATCTGTCGTTTTCCGGTGGATACCGGGTTTTCTCCGGAAAATGCGCCTTATTTGCAGAAAAAACCTGCCCCCGGCGAAGGCTGCCGAGCGCAGGTTTTGTGATTTTACAGGGTCTTCAGCAGGCCCACCTGATCGTTGAACTCGTTGATCAGCTGATCCAGCTCCGCCGCCTGGGCGTGAACCGCATCCCAGGTGCCCTCGGTGTCGTACCACAGGGCGTCCAGCTCCTCCACGGATCTGCCCTGCTGCTCCACCCAGGTGAAGTACTTCAGGTTGTGGATGCGCTTGCGCTCCCGGTAGGTCAGCTCCAGCATATGGTCGGTTTTCACGTTCAGCATATGCAGGTTGTGGTCCAGCAGCGCCTCCCGATCACTGTAGGGGCCGTGCTTCTGGTTCAGCTCTTCGACACGGCTGCCGTACATGACGGAGGAGTCGGTGAGAACGGTGCCCACCACGTCGTGCTCGTCGAACTCGTAGTACTTGGCCATCTTGATGCAACACAGCACGTTGGCGATGCCGGAGATGCCCAGCCAGGTGAGCTTTTCGATCATCTCGTCCTCCAGGCCCACCTCATGTTTCAGATAAGCCTGCCCCTCAGGGGAGTTGAACAGGCGCAGCATCCGCTGGGAGTCCTCGTCGTCCACGCCGATGGCGATGTCGGAGTTTTTCGCGTTGTAAATCCAGGGGACGTGCTTGTCGCCGATGCCCTCAATGCGGTGGTTGCCATGGCCGTTGTTCAGCAGCGTGGGGCACTGGAGGGCTTCGCCCACCCCCAGCTTCAGACGGGGATACAGATCCTTCAGACGGTCGCCGCTGGACATGGTGCCGGCGGAACCGGAGGTGAAGCAGGCGCCGGAGAACCGGTCTCCGGGGCGCTTGATGGCCTCAAACACGTCAGACAGCGCGTTGCCGGTGACGTTGTAGTGCCACAGGGGGTTGCCCATCTCCACAAACTGGTTGAACACCATGTAGTTGGGGTCCTGCATCAGCTCGTTGGTCTTGTCAAACACGCCCTTGACATCGGTCTCGCTGCCGGGGGTGGCGATGACCTCAGCGTCGATGGCGTGGAGCCACTCAAAGCGCTCCCGGCTCATCATGGCGGGCAGCACTGCAACGCCCTGAACCCCAAGCAGCCGGGAATTGAAGGCACCGCCCCGGCAGTAGTTGCCGGTGGAGGGCCAGACGGCCTTTTGCTTCAGCGCATCAAACTGTCCGGTGACCAGACGGGGGGCCAGGCAGCCGAAGGAGGCGCCCACCTTGTGGCAGCCGGTGGGGAACCATTTTCCCACCATGGCGACGATGCGGCAGGGTACGCCGGTGAGGGCAGGAGGAAATTCAATGTAATTGGGAACACTTTGGAACAGGCCCCCGTACTCTGCAGGCTGGTTCTTCCAGGTGATGCGAAACAGGTTCAGCGGGTTCAGATCCCACAGGCCCACGTTTTTCAGCCGGGCCTGAATGGCCTCCGGAATGGTCTCCGGGTGCTGCATCTGGGCGATGGTGGGAATAATAACGCCGTTTTCTCTGGCCTTCTCAATATTATGCCGTAAACCGACCTCGTTCTTTGTAAAGTCAATCATGGTGATTCTTCCTCCTGGAATTGCCGCTGCTCTGCCCCAACAGAAAATGGATGAGCAGGCGAGGGCACATTAACAGTCCTACTATACCATCAAAGGCATTATTTTTCAATTATTTTATGAATGGAAATCGAAAAAGAAGCAGTCCCACGGAACATGAGACTGCTTGAACGAATTACTGGCTATGGGCTGGGTGCCTTCCGCCGGGCGCCGGGGCGCATCAGCCGCCGCCCCGGGGTGTTATTTCTTGCCGCCGTTGGGGAAAAAGTCCGCCACAGGGAACTCCACGCTCTGGAACAGCTCGCAGGGGTCCTCCTCCTTCTTCTCAGAGCAGGTGCACTCCTTCTCCGGCATGCAGTAATCGTACACCGGCATCAGCAGCTGCGCGTCCCGCTCCAGCCGCAGAATGGAGAACTGTCCAAGCGTGCAGTAAATGCGCTTGCCGGGGGCAGAGTTGACCACCAGATTCTCGTCAAAGGCAGCCAGCACGGTGTCCGGCACCTCTCCCGGCACCAGCTCTCCCACCGGGCATTGGGCCACCTCCGTCAGCCGGGTGCTGAGCACAATGGGGTCTACCGCCTCGCACACCGCAGTAGGCAGGCTGCTGTCCGTGTCTGCGCCGCAGCCTTCGGAGGTGAACAGCTTTGCCGTGCCCTCGCTGCCGAACAGCACCGCCCGCTTGTTGAACTGAACCAGGCCTTCCACCGCCACCGGACGGCTGCTGCCGGTGCTCAGCTCCATGACCGCCCGGTAGTAAAAGCACAGGCTGACCTCGTAGAAGCCCCGGCCCAGTCCCACCGGGGACACCTGGAGCGCCACGTCCAGCAGCTCCGCCCGGCCGGAGCGCACGGACACCGCCCCGTCAATGGCCGCCTGACCGGACACCGTGGGGTAAAAGCGCAGATCCTCCAGGCAGTCCTTGGCCTGGCAGCTGTCATAGATTTTTCTGGTGTGGATGCAAGTGATCTCCGATCCCTCGTTCTGGGGATCATGATTGCCGAGTTCCACTCGTTCGGGCATAAGAATACCTCCTTGATAAGTAAATGAAGCGGATGCTTCTGGATTATCCTATGCCGCCGGCGGAAAGTGGTGCGGAGGGGCGAAGCGTGGAACACCGGAGACGGCTCCGAGTCCTTCCGCCCCCCTTCTCCCCCGCTGTTCATTCCAGAGTTCCCCTGATTTCCCGGACGTATTGTTCCAGCTCATCCATCTGCTTCAGCGCTTCGGTGATGTAATCGTGCACCACGTCGTGCTCCACCGCCGCCCCGGCGTAGCCCAGCACCACCTGGCGCAGATCAGAGCCGGTCAGATCGGTTTCGTCCCGCAGGTCAAAGTACTCCTCCCCCAGATTGCTGACGTAGCTGGCCTTGATCAGCGCGTCTTTTACCCGATATACCTGACTGTCCACCTCGTTCATTTTGGTAATGGTCTGTTCCATCCGCTGCTGTCCTCTCTTTCCTTGTTAAGATAACACAATTGTAGTACATCTGTTCTCATTTGTCAATACTTAAAGATGATTTTTCTATTTGAATTTTCTTTAAGTGGAAACTGCAGTCAAAAGAAGCGCACCGCAGTCGCCCGCAGTGCGCTGAGAAGGGGTCAGGCTTCACCACATAATGGGACAAGAGCGAATTGCGAGGGTATTCTTCGTCCAGATTGTTCGAAGA
>CAMNOL010000052.1 GCA_946546815.1 uncultured Oscillospiraceae bacterium | reverse complement strand
CGGCTGCGGTCAGCGCGTAAGGCAGCTGAGTCGAGACGTGGTTCACATGGTCAGAGTGTGCGCCGGCAGAGGCCATAATGGTGGTGTCGGAGATAGGGGAGCAGTGGTCGCCGCACACCGCACCGGCCAAGCAGGCGGAAATGGAGATGACCAGCATCTGATAAAACTCCGCTGACGCAAACACATGGCACACAATGGGGATCAGAATGGCGAAGGTGCCCCAGCTGGTGCCGGTGGAGAAGGCCAGCAGCACCGCCACCACAAAGATGATGGCAGGCAGGAACATCTGCAGGTTTCCAGCGGAGGCTTCAACGACGTCGTGGACAAAGTACTTGGCGCCCAGCAGGCCGGTCATGCCGGACAGCGTCCAGGCCATGGTCAGAATCAGAATGGGGGCCACCATTGCCTTGAAGCCCTCGGGGATGCAGTCGGTGAATTCCTTGAAGGTCATCACGCCGCGGGTCATGTAAAAGCAAAAGGTGATCAGCAGGGTGACCACGCTGCCCAGCACCAGGCCCACAGAGGCATCTGCGTTGGCGAAGGCGTTGACAAAGCTCTCGCCGTCAAAGAAGCCGCCGGTGTAGACCATGCCGATGACGCAGCAAATGATCAGAACCAGAACGGGGAAGACCAGGTCAATGA
Source organism: uncultured Oscillospiraceae bacterium (assembly GCA_946546815.1). Classification (GTDB taxonomy): domain Bacteria; phylum Bacillota; class Clostridia; order Oscillospirales; family Oscillospiraceae; genus Onthomonas. The sequence goes on along the minus strand of CAMNOL010000052.1, from coordinate 12,795 downwards.
CAGCGCCAAAGGGAGTGGTGCGTTCGTCGCTTACGTCGCCGTAAGGACGGGCTTCCGTGGTGAACAGGTCGCCGTTCAGCGCGTTGCGCTCGTGGAGCTTCATGGGGCCGTAGTCAAATTTTGCAACGGACAGGATGACCATCATCAGCAGGGTGGTCAGCGCATAGAAGTTAAAGGGAATGGTATTCAGGAACATGGCAAAGCCGTTAATTCCGGAACCTTCCGGTACAGAAGAGGTGACGGCAGCGGCCCAGCTGGAGACCGGAGCGATGATGCACACCGGAGCGGCGGTTGCGTCGATCAGGTAAGCCAGCTTGGCACGGGAAACGTTGTGGCGATCCGTAACCGGGCGCATGACGGAACCGACGGTCAGGCAGTTGAAGTAGTCGTCGACGAAGATCAGCACGCCCAGCGCCATGGTGGCCAGCTGTGCGCCCACCCGGGTCTTGATGTGCTTGGCTGCCCACTGTCCGAAGGCTGCAGAGCCGCCCACCTGATTCATCAGGGCGACCATAATGCCCAGAATGACCAGGAACACCAGAATGCCCACATTCCAGCTGTCGGCCAGCTTGAAGATCATGCCGCCGTCCTCATTGAACAGCATGGTGTTGAGCATCAGCTCCAGATTTCCGTTGGCGTACAGCAGTGCGCCGGTGACAATTCCCACAAACAGGGAAGAGTAGACCTCCTTGGTGATCAGAGCCAGTGCAATGGCAATGACCGGAGGCAGCAGGGATCCCAGGGTGGAGTACACGCCAGGAGTGTAGGTTGCCGGGTCCACGGTGCCGGCGCTGTGGAAGCTCAGTCCCACCAGGACAGCTGCCAGCGCCACCACGACGACCAGGAACGGAAGATTGGTTTTTCTCATGGTTTCTCCTTCTCTCTCAGAGTGTTGGTTTCAGAGGGAGCCGCCGCTATGGAAAAAAGCATGGACAAAGCGTCCATGCCTTTCCCTTCCGGTACGAAATCAGATTAAGACACAGCGCTCCGCCGAGTGGCGACAGTCCGGCACATCTTTTATGCCGGCCCAGAGCAGGGACTGCAGGCTTTCCCAACCCTTCGGCGGAGTTCCCTTTCCCCCATTCCCGGTCCTGCCCGGTGTCAAATGGGACTACTCATGCGCTCCGCACCTCTGTAATTCATTACTATAGCACTGTGATAAACAAACGTCAAGGATCAATGACAGATGATCGCCGATTTCGTCACTTTGTCTGCTTTTATCCAAAACCAATGGTTCTTTTCGTGCTGAATGAACTCATCTGATCCGCTCCCCGTTCAAAACGGCCTGTGTCAGCGTGTCTCCCTGATACACCAGCTTCAGAGAAAAGAAGGGCACCTGATCCTCCAGCAGGTTCAGGAAAATGTAATCTCCCTCCCACAGGTTCAGCTCCTCCAGTCGGGACTTCGGCACCCATTCCAAGGTTCCCTCGTCGCACTCCACCAGGGAACCGGAAAAATCCCGGGCAAGAAACAGGTGCATATACTCCGTCTCCCACTTGTCGGAGACAAAGGTGACCAGCCCCCGGTACTCCGGGCGGTGCAGCGTCAGCCCAGTCTCCTCCAGCGCCTCCCGGCAGACGCATTCTTCGGGACTCTCTCCGTCCTCAAATTTGCCCCCCACGCCGATCCACTTGTCCTGGTTCACATCGTTTTTCTTTTTTACCCGGTGCAGCATCAGGTAGGCGTCGTTTTGTTCAATATAGCAAAGGGTGGTGTTCATAGAAAGGACCTTCTTTCCGAATCATGATCGTTCTGGTGATTTTGTCTGTTGCAGCGGGGCAAAAAATGGTATATGATAGACTCAACTTTTTTTAATTGGGAGGAAACCGATATGAACCTGAACGGCAGACATTTCCTCAAACTGCTGGATTACTCCCCTGAGGAGATTCAGTACCTGCTGGATCTGGCCGCTGAGCTGAAGGCAAAGAAGAAAGCCGGCGTGCCCCACGATGGTTTTCGGGGAAAGAACATCGCGCTGATCTTTGAGAAAACCTCTACCAGAACCCGGTGCGCTTTTGAAGTCGCCGCCCGGGATCTTGGCATGGGAGTGACTTACCTGGACCCCTCCGGTTCCCAGATCGGCAAGAAAGAATCCATCGCCGACACTGCCCGTGTTCTGGGCCGGATGTTTGACGGCATCGAGTACCGTGGCTTTGGGCAGGAGATCGTAGAGGAACTGGCCCGGTACGCCGGCGTGCCGGTTTGGAACGGCCTGACCAACGAGTTCCATCCTACCCAGATCCTGGCAGACTTTCTCACAATTCAGGAGCACTTTGGCCGTTTGAAAGGCATCAACTTCGTTTACATGGGCGACGCCCGGTACAACATGGGCAATTCCCTGATGGTGGGCTGTGCAAAAATGGGCGTGAACTTCACCGCCTGCGCCCCCAAAGCGTATTTCCCCTCCCGTGAGCTGATCGAACAGTGCCAGGCCATTGCCGCCGAATCCGGAGCAGTGCTGCGCTTCTGTGAGGACCCCATGGAGGCGACGAAGCACGCCGATGTCATCTACACCGATGTGTGGGTGTCCATGGGCGAGCCCGTGGAGGTATGGGAGGAGCGCATCAACGCGCTCTCGCCCTATCAGGTGAATCAGGCGCTGATGAACAACGCCGGTCCCCAGTGCCGGTTCATGCACTGCCTGCCTGCCTTCCACGACCACAAGACCACCGTCGGCAGGGAGATGGGGGAGCGCTTCGGCCGGGATTCCATGGAGGTCTCCGACCAGGTCTTTGAAGGCCCTCAGTCCATCGTCTTTGATGAGGCCGAGAACCGGATGCACACCATCAAGGCTGTCATGGCGGCTACGCTCTGAATCTGCTGCAGCAAAAACGGCTCTGTCCTGAGGCAGAGCCGTTTTTTATGTCTATGACGGGGTTCTGATGCTCAGCCGTTTATTTGCCGGCCTTGTAGCGCTTGATCTTCTTGGTTGCGGTCTTTTCAAACTCCGTGTCGCGCACCTTCAGCCGCTGAACGTGCTTGTGGTTGGGCAGAGTCTTGTTCATCTTGTCGATGCGCTTCTGGAGCACCTTCTCCATCTCATCTCTGGACAGATCGGACTCCTCCGGGAAGACCTCGGCCACGATGTTGTGGTCGTCCTCATACACAACCACTTCGGACACCTCAGGAATGCGTTCCACATACTGCTCGATCTCCTCCGGGGAGACGTTTTCGCCGTTGGACAGGATGATCAGGTTCTTCTGCCGGCCGGTGACAAAGAGGAACCCATTCTTGTCGATGTAGCCCATATCACCGGTGTGGAACCAGCCGTCCCGGATGACCTCAGCGGTGGAGTCCGGGTCGTTGTAGTAGCCCATCATCACGTTTTCGCCCTGAACGATGATCTCTCCCTGCCCCTTCTCATTGGGGTGGTCAATGCGGATTTCAATGTTGGGCACCATTTGGCCCACACTTCCGTCACACCAGTGGTGGGCGCGGTTCACCGCCAGCACGGGAGAGCACTCCGTGATGCCGTATCCGTTCAGGATCACAATGCCCAGACTGCGGAATTCCTTCACGAAACGGGGGTCCAAAGGTGCACCGCCGCAGATGATATACTTCAGATTTCCGCCGAATTTGGAGGTGACGGACTGGAAGAATTTGTCTCTGCGGTCAATGCCGAAGCGCAGCAGAGTGTCGCTGGCGGCGATGCCCCGGCGGAGCTTTTTCTCCATGCCCTGCTTTTCTGCGGCGCGCCAGATGGTCTTGGAGAAGGTCTCCACAAACAGCGGCACCAGGAACAGAGTCTGGGGCTTTGCAATGGGGATTTCACGCATGAAATTGGCCAGATTTCCGCAGATAAACACCGGATACCCGTAGTGGAACGCCATAAACACACTGGTGACCAGACCAAAAGCGTGGTTGAAGGGGAGCACGGCCATGGTGGGGCCCTCCAGCCGGAACAGCTGGGTGGTATTGGTGATGTCGGAGGCCATATTGCGCTGGGACAGCATAACACCCTTGGAGAAGCCGGTGGAGCCGGAGGTGAAGAAAATACAGCTCAGTGCGTCCGGGTCGATCTTCACCTTTTCGTACAGCTGCTTGCCTCTGGCCTGGAACTTGGCGCCCTTTTCCAGCCACTCTTCCATTTCATCCATGGAGACAAAGGTCTTTCTCTTGCGGAATCGCTCCTTGCAGAACTCCGCAATGGGAGCGCAGGCGCGGCTGGTGAGAATCAGCTCTGCGTCGCTCTGAAACAGCAGCGTTGCCACTTCGTTGACGGAGGCGTCCTTCGCAATCAGTACCGCCACGTTTCCGGTGGTAATGACAGCGAAATATGCGATCAGCCAGCGGTAGGAGTTTTCACCGATGATGGCAATCTTCCGGTTACGGATGCCGCGTTTGAGCAGATAGGTGCCCAGATGCTGCACATCCTCATAAAACGTCTTATAGGTGCGCTCGATCAGTGTCTTGCGCCCGCGCATATAGCGAAATGCCACGCTGTCAGGCATTTCCCTGGCTTTGATTTCCAGCATCTGCCGCAGATCCGTAATCTCCGGCAGCAGATGATGAAGCGGATAGGGTTTGTTCTTCATGTCTGCACACTCCCGATTCTATTTTCTCCCAACTCATCAGAGTATTTCATATCAAACTACACCAAGTTTAGTTTATCTTATATGGGAAAGAAAATCAAGGCTTGACAGTTATGAAAAAACGCAAACCGAACGAAAAATATCAATATATAGGTCAGCTAGAGTTTAAAACCAGATGGTTGTGCCAAGAAGCCGAAGCCGCAGGCGGGGCGATTCAGGCCGGAGAGAAGGTGTATTAGAGATCAGTTGGGCAGAATTGCCGGAAAAGCCTTAGATACCGAATTGGTTCTGTCGGGAGCTGTCGCAGATGTGCGTCGTTTGCAGCACGCAGCGCCTGTTCATTCCCATCGAAAGGGAAAAAACTGTCCGTTAATCATTGACAAATCAGGGAGAATATGGTATGTTTGTCTCACCATATGACTGACGGAAGTGGAGTGTACCACAGGGAGTATGGGGGAAATTCAGGTGCCGACCGTCTGGGCCAATTGGGTTCGGGCAGTGCGGCTTTTTTCATTATTCAGGCATTGCCCATAAAAACGAGAAAGGACGTTCAGAATATGAAAACTGACATCGAAATCGCACAGGGTACGGAAATGCTTCCCATCGGGCAGGTAGCTGCCAAGGCGGGCATCGACGAAAATCTGCTGGAGTACTACGGAAAATACAAGGCTAAGATCGATATCTCCTCTCTGAAGAACAGCCCCCGCAAGGGCAAGCTGATTCTGGTCACTGCCATCAACCCCACGCCGGCCGGTGAAGGCAAGACCACCATCTCCGTGGGTCTGTCCGATGCGCTGTCCCGGCTGGGCAAGAATACCATGCTCTGCCTGCGGGAGCCTTCTCTGGGCCCGGTGTTCGGTATCAAGGGCGGCGCAGCCGGCGGCGGCTATGCTCAGGTCATTCCCATGGAGGACATCAACCTGCACTTCACCGGCGACTTCCACGCCATCGGCGCGGCCAACAACCTGCTGGCTGCCATGCTGGACAACCACATTCAGCAGGGAAATCTGCTGGACATTGATGTGAAGAACATCACCTGGAAGCGCTGCGTAGACATGAATGACCGCCAGCTGAGAAACGTGATTGACGGTCTGGGCGGACGGATGCAGGGCGTGCCCCGTGAGGACGGCTTCGACATCACCGTTGCCTCCGAGATCATGGCGGTGCTGTGCCTGGCCTCCGACCTGCAGGATTTGAAACAGCGCCTGGCCCGCATCATTGTGGCCTACAACCGGAAGGGAGAGCCTGTCACCGCTCACGACCTGAAAGCAGAGGGCGCCATGACGGTGCTGCTCAAGGACGCCATCAAGCCCAACCTGGTTCAGACACTGGAGCACAATCCTGCCATTGTCCACGGCGGCCCCTTCGCCAACATTGCCCACGGCTGCAACTCCGTCTCCGCCACCACCACCGCGCTGAAGCTGGCGGATTATGTGGTCACAGAGGCAGGCTTCGGCGCTGACCTGGGCGCTGAGAAGTTCCTGGACATCAAGTGCCGCGCTGCAGGTCTGAACCCGGATGCTGTGGTCATTGTCGCCACCGTCAAGGCGCTGAAGTACAACGGCGGCGTGCCCAAAACGGAGCTGGCTCAGGAGAATCTGGAGGCGCTGGAGAAGGGCCTGCCCAACCTGCTCAAGCACATCGAGAACATCACCAAGGTCTTCGGCCTGCCCTGCGTGGTCGCCATCAACCGCTTCCTGCAGGACACCGATGCGGAGCTGAACCTGATCCGGGAGAAGTGTCGTGCGCTGGGCGCCAACGTCGCGCTGGCAGAAGTCTGGGCCAAGGGCGGAGCCGGCGGTGAAGAACTGGCGGAAGAGGTGCTGCGCCTGTGCGAGTACCCCCACGATTTCCGGTTCTCCTATGAGCTGAACCTGTCCATCAAAGAGAAGATCAACACCATTGTGCGCCGCATCTACGGCGGCAGCGGCGTGGTGTACAACAAGGCTGCTGAGCAGTCCATTGCTGCGCTGGAGCGGCTGGGATATGGCAATCTGCCGGTGTGCATGGCCAAAACCCAGTACTCTCTGTCCGATGACCCGACAAAACTGGGCCGTCCGGAAGGCTTCACTGTCTCCGTGAGCAAGGTCAAGGTCTCTGCCGGCGCCGGTTTCATCGTGGCTCAGACCGGTGACATCATGACCATGCCCGGACTGCCAAAAGTCCCCGCGGCTGAGCGAATTGATATTGACGAAAACGGGAAGATCACCGGCCTGTTTTGATGCTGCGCCTCCGACAACTGTTTTCTATTATGAACAAACCGAGAATCTTTGATTAAATTTTACTAAATTGTCTCATTAAAGTCTTGCTCTTTTCGGTTCAATCGGCTAAAATATAGATAACGTCAAGAAGGGAGCCATCTCTTCTCTGCCCGACAGATAGTTTTAAGGAGGAATTTCCCATGGCATTCAATTTTGATGATTTGAAAAAGCGCGCCAACGAACTGGCCCAGCAGGCCGCCGGTCTGGCTCAGGTAGGCGCTAACAAGTCTCGCCAGCTGGCCAATGTCGCCAAGCTGAAGGCTGCCAACCTCGGCGAGGAGGATACCATCCGCAAGGCTTATGCAGAGCTGGGCAAGCTGTACTTTGCCAAGTACGGTGAGCATCCCGACGATGAGTTCGCTGCTGTCTGCGAGACCATCATTGAGGCACAGGCTGCCATCGCCGCCAACAACGACGCCATCGAGGATCTGACCGCAAAGGAAGAGCCTGAGGTGGAGATCGAGATCGTTGAGGAAGAAGTGACCGAGGAAGAAGCTCCTGCGGAAGAAGAAGCCCCCGCCGAAGAGGCTGAAGAAGCGGAGAAAGCCCCTGCGGAAGAAGCTCCCGCCGAGGAAGAAGCTCCTGCGGAGGAGCCCGAGGCCGAGGAGGGCGCTGAAGAGGAAACTCCCGCTGAGGAAGAACCCGAAGAGTAATTCTCTGTTCTGACAGTTTGATTCCCGCAGACTCCGGTCTGCGGGAATTTTTTGCTTGTCTATCCGCTGCTTTCCCAAGGAAGAGCGGGTTATGGTCAGGTTTTGTGAGAGCGGGAACCATGGGAACTGAAAACGGAAGGGACGTATTTCAAATATTGTGTATATTTTTTCCTCCCACGGCTCAAACTGAAGGTATCAATCCAAAGGAGATGGAACCATGGCCAATCTGAGCACCAAAGAGCTGTCTGCACTGGAAGATCAGCTGGATTTCGAACACACCTGCATCACCAAGTATCAGGCCGCCAGCCAGGAAACCACCGAAGTCGCCCTGCAAACCTGTTTCAACCGGCTTGCCGGCCAGCATCAGCAGAACTTCAACACCCTGCTGAGCTTTCTGAAGTGAGGAGGAGACAAGCATGAATGATAAGGAACGAATCAGCGACCTGCTGATGACTGAGAAGAAGCTGTCCGCCAACTGCGACGCGTTCGCCTCCGAGTGCGTGAACCTCAAGCTGCGCGATGCCTTTCTGAACATCGGCCGCAGCAGCCACGACACCCAGACCACGCTGTTTGAAGAAGCACAGAGCCGCGGCTGGTATCAGACCACCCCGGCTGACGGAATGCAGATCAACCAGGCCTATCAGGCCTTCTCCGCGATGAACGCCTGACAGACAAAACAAACCCGGGACAGCACGAACTGTTCCGGGTTTCTGTGTTCATTCTGTTTTTATACCATTAGAATCAGGTAAACGGTGTAAGCCAGATATGCCGCCAGGCATCCGAAGCCCACCGGACGGCTGATTCCCTTTTTCGCCCGGCCAATCAGAAAGACGATCAGCGTGACGGCAAAGAGCAGGGAAGCGTTGATGAGGGCGCTGCGCTCTACGGTGATGGGACTCAGGCTGCTGGAGAGGCCGAGGATCAGCATCAGATTGAAGATATTGGAGCCAACCACGTTGCCAATGGCAAGGCCGCTTTCCCCTTTGCCCGCAGCCACAATGCTGGTGACCAGCTCAGGAAGGCTGGTTCCCATGGCGATGATGGTCAGACCGATGAAGGTCTGGCTCAGCCCCCAGTGCTCTGCGATGAGCACCGCATTGTCAACAACCAGATCGCCCCCATAGATGATGGCCGCCAGGCCGCCGATGATATAGACAACGCTCAGCAGGGGAGAGAGCGTTTTGACCTCCTCATCCGTGGTCTGACGGTTTTTCAGCGCACCGACGACCAGATAAGCCAGATAAGCGGCAAACAACGCCAGAAGGATCAGTCCCTCCATCCGGCTGACGGTGTTGTTGATTAAAAACACCATCAGCAGCAGGTTGGCTGCCAGGTTCACCGGGAAATCCCGCTCCAGCAGCTCCTTATCCACGGAAAAAGCCTTGATGGCGGCGCAGGATCCTGCAACCACCAGGAGGTTAAAAATATTGGAGCCAATGACATTGCTCACCGCGATTTCGTTGCTGCCTGCCAGTCCTGCGGTGATGCTGACGGCGGCCTCCGGCGCACTGGTTCCCATGGCCACAATGGTCAGTCCGATGATCACGCTGGGCACACCCAGCAGACGGGCCACGGAAGAGCTGCCGTCCACAAAGAAATCTGCGCCCTTGATCAGCAGGACAAAGCCCACAAGCAATAACAGATACATCATAATCAATTGTACTTCCTTTCCTCAGGTGGATTTTTACGGTGCTTTCCGTTGTGTCAGCGACAAAAAAACAGACTTCTGCTGCACATGGAAATTCCGCGCAGCAAAAGTCTCGTTTTAAAACAATTCCAGCGAATGCTTCGGGTGGGACCCGGTATTTCTACGAGCTGACGAACCCCACCGCGCCGGAGTCCGGCGCAAACTACTCCCTTTTACTGGGAGAGATTATACTCCAGTCCGGGGCGTTCGTCAAGAAAAAAAGAACGGGATTTTTTTCGACTCCTTTTCTCCGTTGGCGCCAATCCGCAAAATCATATTTGATTCTGACCATTCTTCTGATTTTTGACCATTTGTTTGATTCGTCTTGCACAACGCTGGTCAATCGGATATAATAGGGAATGCAGTGAGAGAAATGGAACTATTTTGGGGGAAACATGGGCGCGCAAATTCACGGAGGCAACATTTGGAGCCACGGCGACAAGGGAATACTGGACTTTTCTGCCAGCCTGAACCCGCTGGGGATGCCTCCGGAGGTGATGGAGGCGGCAGTGAGAGGAATCTCTGCCTCTGTGCACTACCCGGACCCGGCCTGTGCTGATCTGCGGCGTGCCATCTCCCGGACCCATGGCGTGCCGGAGGAATGGATCGTCTGCGGGAACGGGGCGGCGGAGCTGCTGGATCGCATCGCAGCAGCGCTTCGGCCCCGGAGGGCTCTGATTTGTGCGCCGGCCTTCGGAGAATATGAGCGGTCACTTGCCGTTTTTAACTGTAAAGTGGTTCGGCACTATCTGAAGCCCGAGCAACAGTTTGATCTGACGGAAGGGTTTCTGCGGTTTCTCCGCCCGAACCTGAACCTGGTGATATTGTGCAATCCCAACAACCCCACCGGACGGGCCATTCCTTCCCGGCTTCTTCTGGCGGCTGCGGAGCGCTGTGCCAGACTGAACATCACACTGCTGGTGGACGAGAGCTTTCTGGAGCTGACGGATCCGGACCGGAGAACAAATCTGGTTCCGCTCCTCTTTCAGTATCCCAACCTGATCCTCTTACATTCTCTGACAAAAAGCTACTGCATTCCCGGCCTTCGGTTGGGCTATCTGATGACCGGGAGCCGGGCGCTGCTGGAAAAGCTGGCCTCCTGCGCACAGCCCTGGGCGGTGTCTGTCCCGGCCCAATTTGCCGGAGTCGCCGCCATGAGCCGGCCTGACTGGCCGGAGCTTGGGAGGCAGGCTGTTGCGCCTCAGCGGGAACGGCTGACCGCAGCCCTGGGGGACTTTGGTTGTACAGTCTGGGACAGCCACGCCAACTATCTTTTATTTCGGGTTCCCGGTTGCTCAGATTTGCAGCATCGTATGCTGAAAAAAGGGATTCTGATCCGCTGCTGCAGCGGGTTTGCCGGTCTGAATGAGGAGTACTATCGGGTGGCTGTGCGGACGGAAGAGGAAAACACGGCTTTCTTGACCGCACTGAGTCACTGTCTCAGAGGAGGGCGCTGAATTGGCAAGACCGATCATGATACAGGGAACCACCTCCAACGCAGGAAAGAGCGTTCTGTGTGCAGCGCTTTGCCGCATTTTTCGTCAGGACGGACTGCGGGTGGCGCCATTCAAAAGCCAGAATATGGCCCTCAATTCCTTCATCACCGATGAGGGGCTGGAAATGGGCCGGGCGCAGGTGCTCCAGGCGCAGGCGGCGGGCATAGCCCCCTCGGTGCGGATGAACCCCATTCTGCTCAAGCCCACCACGGACGTTGGCTCTCAGGTCATTGTCAACGGCGTCAGCCGAGGAAACTTCCCCGCAAAGGAATACTTTCGGATGAAGCAGTCTCTGATTCCGGATATTCTGACGGCTTATCAGTCCCTTTCCGAGAAAAACGATATCATTGTCATCGAGGGCGCCGGCAGTCCGGCGGAGATTAACCTGAAACAGAATGACATCGTCAACATGGGGCTGGCCGGGCTGGTGGACGCGCCGGTGCTGCTGGTGGCAGACATCGACCCCGGCGGCGTGTTTGCTTCTCTGTACGGTACAGTGGCACTGCTGGAGCCGTCAGAGCGGGCACGCATCAAAGGGCTGGTCATCAACAAGTTCCGGGGTGATGTGACCATTTTGGAGCCGGGACTGAAGATGCTGGAGGATCTGACTGGAATTCCGGTGGTGGGCGTGATCCCATATATGGAGTTGGATCTGGACGATGAGGACTCTCTGGCGCAGCGGTTCCAAAAGCACTCCGGCTGCGGCGATGTGGACATCGGTGTCATACGCCTTCCCAGGCTGTCCAACTTTACGGACTTCAATCCGCTGGAACGGCTGCCGGAGGTCTCCCTGCGCTATGTGCGTTCTGCGGCAGAGCTGGGCGCTCCAGATTTGATTGTCCTGCCCGGAACAAAAAGCACCGTGGCGGACCTGCGCTGGCTGAAACGCACCGGTATGGCGGACGCTGTGCTGCGGCACGTCCGCAGCAGCGGAGCGCTGATCGGCATCTGCGGCGGCTACCAGATGCTTGGCAAAACGGTTTCCGACCCTGGGGGAATGGAATCCGGCGGAACAGAAGCCGGACTGGGTTTGCTGGACATGGAAACGCAGTTCCGAAACGAAAAAACCAGAACCCGGGTACAGGGCACTGTAGTCGGGGGAGAAGGCATCTTTGCCGGACTGAACGGACAGCGGTTCCGGGGCTATGAGATCCACATGGGACAGACCCGGCAGCACAGTCCCACCTTTTCCGCGCTGGATACCGGTGCCGATGACGGAGGCGCTGCCGGAAACGTCTGGGGCACCTATGTCCATGGCATTTTTGACCGTGGGGAGTTTGCCGCGTCTCTTGTCAATTGCCTGCTAGCGGCAAAGGGAATGCCTCAAAGCGCAAAAAGTGTGGATTGGAGCGCGTATCAGGAGCGGCAGCTGGATCAGCTGGCTGCCCGGGTGCGGCGGAGCCTGGATATGAATTTGATCAATGATCTGGTGAGAAAATGAAAACCAAACTGGAACACGTCAGGCCGGAAGACATTGAGAAGCGGAGCATGGAGATCATCACCTCCGAGCTTCCCCATGAACTGGATCCGGAAACTGCCCCCGTCATCAAGCGGGTGGTACACACCACCGCAGACTTTGATTATGTGGACAATCTGCTTTTTTCAACACACGCTGTAGAGCGGGGCGTTGCCGCGCTGAAAAACGGCTGCTCCATCGTAACCGACACCACCATGGTTCAGTCCGGCATCAACAAGCGGGTGCTGGGAAAGCTGGGGGGGACGGCGCTCAATTACATCGCTGACCCGGAAGTGGCGGCGCAGGCAAAGGCCAGGGGCGTCACCCGAAGCGCAGTTTCCATGGAGTTTGCCGCAGCGCTGCAGCAGCCGCTGATCTACGCTGTGGGCAATGCACCCACCGCACTGGTTCGCCTGTACGAGCTGATCCAGTCGGGAGCGTTGGTCACTCCCGCGCTGATCATCGGTGTGCCGGTGGGATTTGTCAATGTGGTAGAGGCCAAAGAGCTGATTCTGACGCTGGACGTTCCCTATATTGTGGCCCGGGGCCGCAAGGGCGGCAGCAATGTGGCAGCGGCCATTTGCAACGCGCTGCTGTACCTGGCTTCGGAAGATGAAAGAGAGTAAGAGATGAAAAAAGCACTTTTGGTGGTGTCCTTCGGAACCATGTATCCGGAGGCGCTGGAACGGAGTATTGCCGCCATTGAACGG
>CAMNOL010000051.1 GCA_946546815.1 uncultured Oscillospiraceae bacterium | reverse complement strand
GGGCGCTGGAGAGGTGCATGGTGATGAAACCGACTTCCTCTCTGGGCACCTGAATGTGGTACCGTTTTCCGGATAATACTTGCCTTTGACATGGAGAATATGGTATGCTGTACACAGACAAAAGCTCGCTCCCTCCCGGCTGGCACAGCGGAAACTGGAGGGGAACGGCGAGAAAATCTGCTGACAATTGATTACAGGAGGTAATACCATGGAAAGAATTTACCACAAAGTGCTCTCCGCAGGTGCCCTCAGCCTGGCCTGCGGCATTGTCGCCATTGTTGCCGGAGTCAGCACCGGAGTTCTGCTCATTATTTCCGGCGGAAAGCTGCTGGCAGCAAAGAAGGATATGGACATTTAAGGGGAGCGAAGTACGATGGTGCTGCTGATTGACATCGGAAACACCTCGGTAGCGGTGGGCGGATGTGAAGGGGAGCGTATGTGCTTCACCGGCAGCTGCGCCACGGACCTGAAAAAAACCGAGGACGAGTATGCGCTGACGGTGAAGGGGATTCTGGAGCTCAACGGCTGCTCCGCCGATCAGGTAGAAGGAGGCATGATCTCCTCTGTGGTTCCCGCTTTGCGGGGCGTGGTCCACCGGGCCATGGAACGCCTCACCGGGAAACGTTTTTTGCAGGTGGGCAGCGGCATCAAAACCGGACTGAACATTCGCATGGACAACCCCGCCCAGCTGGGCAGCGACCTGGTGGTGAATGCCGTGGCGGCCAATGCAAAACACCCCAAGCCGCTGGTGGTTTTTTATCTGGGCACCGCTACGACGGTTTCCGTGCTGGACCGGACGGGGGCCTATCTGGGGGGTATGATCATTCCCGGCCTGCAGACCTCCCTGGACGCCCTTTCTGCCCGGGCTGCCCAGCTTCCGGAAATTCCCGTGGCCATGCCCCAGAAGGTCATTGGGCGCAACACCATTGAGTGTATGCAGTCCGGCGCCATTTACGGCTGTGCCGCCATGCTGGACGGCCTGCTGACCAGAGTGGAACAGGAGCTGGGAGAGCCGGTGACGGCGGTGGCCACGGGGCGCATGATCGACACGGTGCTGCCTGCCTGCCAGCGGGAGATCCTTCCGGAGCCGAATCTCTCCCTGGAAGGGCTGCGGCTGCTCTACTATAAAAATACCCAGGAGCGCAAGCCGGGAAGAAGGTAAACGAAAAGCCGGATCTTTTGCCGAAAGCTGTGGTTTTCGCGCCGGAAAACGAATTTTGGCAAAGGGAGCTTTGCACCGAAAGAAATCAGGGGGGAGAAAGCTGCGGTCCGACAAAATAGGACTTGCATTTTCTCCCCTCCGGTGCTATAATAACCACGTTATGCAGGTGTAGTTCAATGGCAGAACTCCAGCTTCCCAAGCTGGCCACGTGGGTTCGATTCCCATCACCTGCTCTTTTTTTATGCCCGGATGCATCAGAATCCAAAGTGGTATCCATCCCCTGCGAGGTGATTTGTATGTTGCAAGGAAAGACCGTTCTGCTGGGTGTCACCGGCGGAATCGCCTGCTATAAAGCCGCCATGCTGGCCTCTGCGCTGAAGAAGCAGCACGCCAATGTCATTGTGGTCATGACAAAGAACGCCACGGAATTTATCACTCCGCTGACCTTTGAGCAGCTCACGGGAAACCGGGTGTGCGTGGACACCTTTGATCGGAATTATCCCCACAGCGTGGAGCACATTGCCATTGCCGACCAGGCGGATCTGGTGCTGATCGCTCCGGCCACCGCCAACGTGCTGGCCAAGCTGGCCCACGGACTGGCGGACGATATGCTGACCACCACTGTGCTGGCCTGCGACTGCCCCAAGGTTGCCGCCCCGGCCATGAACACCAAAATGTACCTGAATCCCGTGACCCAGGACAACCTGGCTAGGCTGCGCCGGTACGGATGGGAAGTGCTGGAGCCGGGTTCCGGCGTGTTGGCCTGCGGCGCCGTCGGACCGGGGCGGATGCCGGAGCCTCAGGAGCTGCTGGAGGTCTGCCTGCACCACCTGGCCCGGAAGAAGGACATGGCCGGGGTGAAGGTCTTGGTGACCGCCGGCCCCACCCGGGAGGCCATCGACCCGGTGCGCTATATCAGCAACAAATCCACCGGAAAGATGGGCTACGCCATCGCCAAAGCCGCCGCAGCCCGAGGCGCAGAGGTAACACTGGTGTCCGGTCCGGTGAGCCTGCCCAAGCCCCCCTATCTGGAGGTGGTGGACATCACCAGCGCCCAGGATATGTACGAGGCCGTTACCAGCCGCAGCGGGGAGATGGACATTATCATCAAGGCTGCCGCCGTGGCGGACTATCGGCCCGCTGAGGTGGCGGAGGACAAGGTCAAGAAACAGGAAGGGGAGATGTCCATCCCTCTGGCCCGGACCAACGACATTCTGCAGTATCTGGGAGAGCACAAGCGCCCCGGACAGTTCCTCTGCGGCTTTTCCATGGAGACCAGGGATATGGTGGACAACTCCCGCAAAAAGCTGGAGAAGAAGCACCTGGACCTGATCGCGGCCAACAACGTCAAGGTGGCGGGCGCCGGGTTCGCGGTGGACACCAATATTCTGACGCTGATCTCTCCGGATGACATGACGGAGCTGCCGCTGCTGAGCAAGGACGATGCGGCGGATGTGCTGCTGGACGTGATCATGAAGCGGAAAAAATAACCCAAGAGTATGGAAACGCGCCCGAAAGGGTGCGTTTTTTTGTGCTGCAGAAGTAAGAAATGGAAAAGCTGTGGGAGGCTGCGCAAAGAAAAATTATTTGGACGCAGCAAAAAAGGGCATCCTGCGTCTGGCAGGATGCCGATTCCATGATCCGATGTCCCAAGCTGTTCGAGAAAATGTCAGCCGTTGGCGTAGGAATTGGTCACGCGGCCGTTCCCGGTGCGGTTGTTCCCAGTGCGGGTGGTGCCGGCAGTGTCCTGGACCATGTCAGTGGCGCTGTCCACAACGTTCGCCGCGCCGTCGGCCACATCGTCTACCACATCGCCGGCCTGGTTGACGGCGTTCTGCACGTTGTCGGCGACGGTGCTGTTGTCGTTATAATAGCCGGTGGTTCGGGAAGTGGTGCCGTTACCGCTGTTCATGCCGTTGCCGGAGCGGTCGCTGCTGTTGTCCGGAATGTCGCTGGCGGTGTTGCGGTCAGTGAAGTGGGTGCCGTCATCCCCGGCCTCGTTGGATCTTCCGTTTTCGTTGGCGGTGTAGTTTTGGTCACCGGTCATGGAAGTGCCGGCCTGGCCGTCAGAACTGGTGCCGCTGTTTCCGTTGCCGGAGCAGCCGGTCAGCGCGAACATCAGCGCCAGAGCGGCTGTCAGTAAAGAAAAGGTTTTTTTCATGAAAGTTCCCTCCTGATAATTCGATGCGGGCAGCGGGCCCGACAGCAACAGTATGTGCGCTGAGATAAAAAATACACGCGAAGCCGTTGGAAGATTTTTCCTGCCAAACCATTGGCGAAACAAAACCTGCGCCGGAGCGAATGTTTGCCGGAGCCGGAAAAAGAAAAAAGATGGCAGACAAAATGCGCAAAAAATAAAAAATATCTGGGGAAATCTGCTGTAATTCCAATATAATTCGACAAAAATAACAAAGATAAAACATTTTGATTTTATGCACAAAAATAACAAGGTGATTTTTATAAGAAATGTCAATTTACAATTTAGTCACAAAGTTGTATCATGTGAGATACGATGTAATCGGTTTCAATAACCCCATCGAGAGAAAAAAGAAAGTGAGGAATCTGTATGGATTACCGCAAGTGTGCCCAAGAGATCTACGATACCGTAGGTAAGCGGGAAAACCTGGTCAGTGTAGCCCACTGCGCCACCCGCCTGCGTCTGGTCACCAACGACAACTCTGGAGTAGACACCAAGAAGCTGGAAGATATTGAAGGCGTTAAGGGTGTGTTCTCCTCCAACGGCCAGCTGCAGATCATCATCGGTACTGGCACCGTCAACAAGGTCTACGACGAGTTCCTGGACATCTCCGGCATGACCGCCGCCACCAAGGACGACGTCAAGGCTGCCGCCGCTGCTCAGATGCCCCTGTGGAAGAAGATTCTGAAGACCCCCGGCGACGTGTTCGTGCCCATCCTGCCCGCCATCGTGGCCTCCGGCCTGATGATGGGTATCGTGGAAGCAATTCCTAAGTTCATCCCCGCATTTGGCGAGACAGACTGGTTCTCCTTCCTGGACCTGGTCGCCAACACCGCCTTCGCTATGCTGCCGGTTCTGGTGGCAGTCTCCGCCGCCCGCGTCTTTGGAGGCAACGTCTTCCTGGGCACGGTCATCGGTCTGATGATGATCCATCCCGCTCTGATCAACGCATGGACCGTCGGCAGTTATGCTCCCGGTGAGATCCCTGTTTGGAACCTGTTCTTCTTCAAAGTTCAGCAGGTTGGCTATCAGGGCCACGTTATCCCGGTCATTCTGGCCGTCTTGCTGATGTCGACGGTGGAACGGTGGCTACATAAGCACGTGCCGGAGATGATCGACCTGTTCGTCACCCCCCTGTGCACCGTTCTGGTCACCTCCTTTGTCACCTTCACCATCATTGGCCCCATCTTCTCCGTGTTTGAGAACGCTGTTCTGGCCGGTGCTCAGGCTCTGGTCAGCGTCGGCTTCGGCATTGGCGCAGCCGTCATGGGTGCCATCTATCCCATCACCGTGGTCATGGGCCTGCATCATATGTACAACGTCATTGAGGCGGGCATGCTCTCCTCCACCGGCGTCAACTTCTGGATGCCCATCGCTTCCGCCGCCAACTTCGCCCAGTTCGGCGCCTGCCTGGCTGTGGCTCTGAAGGTACACAATGAGAAGACCAAGTCCGTTGCCCTGCCCTCCTCCCTGTCCGCCTCTCTGGGCATCACCGAGCCTGCCATCTTCGGTATCAACTTCCGCTTCATGAAGCCCTTTATTTGCGGCATGGTCGGCGGCGCTGTGGGCGCTCTGTTCGCCTCCGGCCCCTGGGCCCATGGCACCAACGTCGCCGGTGAGAGCGTTAAGTTCGGCGCCACCGTGTACGGCGTCACCGGCATCCCCGGCATCCCTGCCGTGAACAACATCCCCTTCTACCTGATCGAGCTGCTCATCGCTGCCGGCGTCGCCTTTGCTCTGACCTGGGTGGTTTGGAAGGAAGAGGAGCCTGAGGCTGCTAAGGCTGAGGCCCCCGCTGCCCCTGCTGCACCTGCCATCGAGACCGAGCCCGGCGTCATCTACAGCCCTGTGGAAGGCACCGCCATCCCCCGCGAGGAGATTCCTGACCCCACCTTCGCTTCCGGCGTTCTGGGTGACGGCGTTGGCATCAACCCCGCCAACGGTGTTGTGGTCGCTCCCTGCGACGGCGAGATTTCCAGCGTTGCTGAGAGCAAGCACGCCATCGGCATCAGCTCTCCCGACGGCATGGAAATGCTGATTCACGTCGGCGTTGACACCGTTGCCATGAACGGCACCGGCTTCAACCCCCAGGTGAAGGAAGGCGATCAGGTCAAGGCTGGTCAGGTTCTGCTGCGCTTCTCCATTGACGAGATCAAGAAGGCCGGCCATCCCGACACCGTCGTCACCCTGCTGACCAACTCCGACGAGTTTGACAACTTCAAGGTTGTTAAGACCGGTCCCGTGAAGCAGCTGGACAAGATCTTCACCACGAAGTAAAAAAGAGGAAGGTACTCAGGTACCTATAATTAAAGCGAAAGCGGTCCTTTTTGGGGCCGCTTTCGCGATTTTATTGAATAATTTTTGAGCAACTTTCATATTAGGGATTGACGAAACCGGGCGGAACCGCTATAATGAAAACGTGCAAAGTGAATAAATGCGCCTGTAAATCAAAGCTTATGTTTTAACAAAATGTCAGAGAAAAACCAAAGGGTGCCGCGGAAATAACGAAACAGATTTGATAATGTGAGAAATCAGATTATCAAACGTGTTTTTTTATTTGCGTAGCAGATAAAACTGTCGGAAGCGTTCGGCTGCCGGCAAGTTCGCACCGGTGAGTGCGGATGGAAAAATCTTATTCAGGGGTGAAAGAATTATGATTCTGATTCAAGGCAAAGGCGTATCCAAGGGCGTCGCAAAGGGCCCGCTGTACTTCTTCCAGCGTCCTGACACCACCGTGGTGAAGCAGGTTGTTTCCGATCTGGAGGCCGAGAAGGCCCGTCTGGCTGCCGCTCAGGCCGCTTCCATGGAGCAGCTGTCTGCTCTGGCTGAGAAGTGCCGTGAAGAGGCCGGCGATGAAACCGCCATTCTGTTTGAGACCCACGCCATGTTCGTCGAGGACGAGGACTTCGTGGAGTGCATGATGGACATCATGGAAGGCGAGTCCTGCAACGCTGAATACGCTGTCGAGCAGGCTGGTCAGCAGTTTGCTGAGATGTTTGCCGCTATGGACGACGCCTATATGCAGGCTCGTTCCGCTGACATCAAGGACGTTGCCCGCCGCATTCTGGACAACCTGATGGGTGTTGTCGCCGGCGGTATCGACTCTGACGTTCCCGTCATCCTGGCCGCCGACGATCTGGCTCCCTCCGAGACCCTGCAGCTGGACAAGTCCAAGATCCTGGCTTTCGCCACTCAGGGCGGTTCCGGCAACTCCCACACCGCTATTCTGGCCCGCACCATGGGCATCCCCGCCATCTGCGGCGCCGGCGATGCGCTGAAGGAAGCCTATTCCGGCCGCGAGGCTTACATTGACGGCGAGACCGGCGCTCTGTATCTGGAGCCCGATGATGTCACTCTGGGCGTCCTGATCGAGAAGAAGAGAAAGCAGGACGAGATGAAGGCCCTGCTGGAGACCATGAAGGGCAAGGAAGATGTCACTCTGGACGGCCGCAAGATGATGCTCTACTGCAACATTGGCTCTCCCGAGGACGTCACTTCCGTCATCGACAACGACGGCCAGGGCATCGGCCTGTTCCGTTCCGAGTTCCTGTATCTGGCTGCTTCTGACTATCCCTCCGAGGAGGAGCAGTTCCAGGCTTACAAGAAGGTCGCCGCTGCCATGAACGGCAAGCGCGTTGTCATCCGTACGCTGGACATCGGCGCTGACAAGCAGGTCGACTACTTCGACATGAAGAAGGAAGAGAACCCCGCCATGGGTGTTCGCGCCATCCGTATCTGCCTGAACCGTCCCGAGGTGTTCCGCACCCAGCTGCGCGCTCTGTATCGTGCTTCCGCTTATGGCAAGGTCGCCATCATGTTCCCCATGATCACTTCCGTCTGGGAGGTCAAGGAGTGCAAGCGCGCCTGCGCCAAGGTTATGGCTGAGCTGGAAGCTGAGGGCATCCCCTTCAACAAGGACACCGAAATCGGCATCATGATCGAGACTCCCTCCTCCGTGTTTGTCTCTGATCAGCTGGCGAAGGAAGTCGACTTCTTCTCCGTCGGCACCAACGACCTGACTCAGTACACCCTGGCTTGCGACCGTCAGGCCAACGACCTGGGCAAGTTCTTTGATCCGCATCATCCCGCCGTGCTGCGCGCACTGAAGATGGCCACCGACAACGCTCACAAGGCCGGCATTTGGATCGGTATCTGCGGCGAGCTGGGTGCTGACATCTCCCTGCTGCCCACCTTCCTGGCCATCGGCATCGACGAGCTGTCCGTCTCCCCCACCTCCGTGCTGCCCCTGCGTGCTGAGCTGCGCAAGAGCATTGCCAAGACCTGCACTCTGGAGAAGCTGGAGCTGAACTGACCATCGGCTGAGGGCGCTGCCCCAGGGTTCCTGACCCAGAGAGGCTGCTGTGCGGCTTACTTTGAAACAGGAAAATCCCACTGAAACACAACGAATCCCCGAACCTTCGTGGTTCGGGGATTTTGTTCGATCTATATTTTCAATCTGTATTATTTTGTAGAATCAATACAATTGGTTGAGAAAAAGGTCAGTCCAGAACTGCTTTGATGGCGTTCAGCAGCTCATCAAAGGTCTCGTAAGCGGGCAGCTCGGGGTGGTCAGCCTTGATCTGGTCGGTGCTGCGGAACAGGAAACCGGCCTTGCTGGCCTGGATCATAGCCAGATCGTTGTAGCTGTCGCCGCTGGCAATGGTGTCGTACCCAATGGACTGCAGCGCCTTCACCGTGCTCAGCTTGGAGTTTTCGATCCGCATTTTTATGCCGGTGATCTCTCCGCTGTCCGCAACCTCCAGAGAGTTGCAGAACAGGGTGGGCCAGCCCAGTTTTTTGATCAGCGGAGTGGCAAACTCCACAAAGGTGTCGCTGAGGACAATGACCTGGGTCAGGGTCCGCAGCTCGTCCAGAAACGCTTTGGCACCGGGCAGCGGGTCAATGGTGGCGATGGTTTCTTGAATCTCTTTCAGGCCCAGTCCGTGTTCCTTCAGGATATTCAGCCGATAGTCCATCAGCTTGTGGTAATCCGGCTCGTCCCGGGTGGTGCGCTTCAGCTCCGGAATTCCGCTGGCCTCAGCAAATGCGATCCAGATCTCCGGAACCAGAACGCCTTCCATATCCAAACATACAATATTCACTTGGGTTTCCTCCTTTTATATAAACGGGGAATCGGGCTGAAACAAACAGCGGAGACATTGGGAATCGTCTGAATCTGTCCCCCTCCGGGACAGCCGCCGTCCGCTCGGCATTCAACCGCTTATCTGTCAATGAACTCCTGATACAGGGCTGCAGCGCCGATGATTCCGGCGTCGCCCCCCAGCTCAGCTTTTACCAGCCGGGTTTTGTTGCCCAGACGCTTGTGGAGGCTGTGCTTCTCCACCATCTCCTGCAGGGGATACAGGAAATCCTCGTCCTTCTCATTGGACACGCCGCCGCCGATGCAGACCACCTCCGGCTGGAAAATATTGACCAGGTTGGAAATTCCGATGGCCAGATACTTCAGATACCGCTGGGTGACCCGCTTTCCCGCGCTGTCACCCTGACGGGCTGCGTCAAAGGCGGTGCGGCCCTTTACGCCCCCCAGACTGCCGCACATCTTCCACATGATGCTGTCTGGGGTTCGGGCCATCTCCTCTCGGGTCATGCGCTTCAGTGCGGTGGCGGAAGAGTACTGCTCCCAGCAGCCCCGCCGCCCGCAGGGGCAGGGAATGCCGTCTGTCTCAATGACGGTATGTCCGATTTCCATTCCGTTTCGGATGTACAGCTCCAGCGCGCCTTCCCGCAGGTAGCCGCCGCCCACGCCGGTGCCCAAGGTGACTGCGACGACGCTGCTGGCGTTTTTTGCGCCTCCTGCCAGGCCTTCGCCCAGCACTGCGCAGTTGGCATCGTTCTCCAAATACACGGGGATGTCCCATTTCTGCCGAAACAGCTCGACAAAACTTGTCTGGTGGAAGGGGGTGTTTACGGATTCGATGACCACGCCGTGAAAGCGGTCTACTGCGCCGGGAATTCCCACTCCTACGGCCCGTACGTCGGTGAGAGACAGCCCCGCCAGACGGACGGCCTCCTGGCTGAGGTCCACCAGGCGTGACACCATGGCCTCTGCCGTGGGACATTCCGCTGCCTTGCACTTGGCTTTGGCCAGAAGCTGATGATTTGCGCTGACCACTCCGGCCACCAGGTTGGTGCCGCCGATATCAATGCCGATTGTAACCATTAGCGCCCCTCCATTGCGGCCATCTGGTCGTCAAAATACTGATTCAGCCGGTCTGTGAACTCCTGGGCTGCGTTGTAGCCCATTTTCTTGTGGCGGTTGTTCATGGCGGCCACCTCTATGATAATGGACAGGTTCCGGCCGGGCTTAATGGGAATGGTCAGACAGGGGACGCTGACGTCCAGGATATTGGTGTGGAAATCCTCAATGCCCAGACGGTCATAGGTTCTGCCCTGCCGCCACTGCTCCAGGTTGATGATCAGGTCGATGCTCTGGCTGTCCTTGACGGCGGACATACCGAACAGCTGCCGCACGTCGATGACGCCAATGCCCCGCATTTCCACATAGTACCGAATCAGCTCCGGAGCAGAGCCCTCCAGGGTGGTGGAGCTGGTGCGCTTGATCTCCACCGCGTCGTCGGCGATGAGACGGTGCCCCCGCTTGATCAGTTCTACCGCAGCCTCTGATTTACCGATGCCGCTTTCGCCCATCAGCAGGATGCCCTCGCCGTAGACCTCAACCAGCACGCCGTGCCGGGTGATCCGGGGAGCCAGATAGCTCCGCAGCGCAGCGGTCAGATCGGCCATCAGCTCACTGGTCACATCGGCGCTGCCCAGCAGGGTCCGGTTGTATTCCTTTGCCGCCTGAATGCACTCCGGGAAGGGGGTCAGCTCCCGGGCGATGATCATCGCCGGTATGGGATGGGCCATCAGGTTGCGGAAGCAGTTCAGACGGTCTTCCCGGCTCATCAGGGTCAGATAAGTCTGCTCCATTTTGCCCAGAATCTGCAGACGAGAACTGTCGAAGTAATCAAAAAAACCAACCAGGGACAGACCGGGGCGGTTGATGTTTGTCTTGGTCAATGTCTGCGTGTCAAAGTCGGATGATTTATGAAAGATGGTCATGTTGAACTCTTTCACGATATTTTTCAGCAGAACGGTGGAAGTTGTAGGCATGTCACAGCCTCCTTTTGCAAAATAACTTTCTAGCATACAGTATAACGTTTTTCGCAGACGTTGGCAACAAAGAATTATGTGTGCGGCAAGATTTTTGAAAAAAACTCGGACAGGCTCTTGATTTTTCCAACTGCATCTGATAAGATAAGTACTGCTGTTTTAGTATCTAAAATAATGAACTGGAACGCCGACTCTATTACAGTAAGGGGGTAAGCAAAATGGCAAAGTGCAGTTTCTGCGGTAAGGGCGTCACCTTCGGCATCAAGGTTTCCCACTCCCATCGCCGTGCCAACCGTACCTGGAAGCCCAACGTGAAGCGCGTGAAGGCAATCGTTGACGGCACTCCTACCCACGTTTACGTCTGCTCCAGATGCCTCCGCTCCGGCAAAGTTACCCGCGCCTGATTTCAGCGCCGACTCCGGACAGAGCATGGACAATTACACAGGAGTTTATCGGCGCAGTGAAAGGCTGCGCCGATTTGCTTTTTTCGGTCATTCAGTTATTATCAGGAACAAAAGAACTGCTGAGAGAAGGGGCAGTTCCGTCTGTCAGGTTGTTTCGCCTCCAGGGGGAGACAGCCTGTTTTTGCGTTGCAGCTCAGGCAGCACCTCGTTCATGCTGCCGGTGCGGTAGCCCTGCAGATCCAGTGTGGTATAGGTGAACCCCAGCTGCTTCAGACTGCTGTACACCAGCTCCCGTGTCCGGGGCTCCATCATCCGGGGGAATTCCTCCGGCAGCAGCTCGATGCGGGCCAGAGTGTCGTGGATGCGCACCCGAAACTGCCGAAAGCCCAGGGTTCGCAGCAGCTCCTCCGCCTGCTCCACCATGTTGAGCTTCTCCGGGCTGATGGCCTCACCGTAGACAAACCGGGAGGCCAGGCAGGCGAAAGAGGGCTTGTCCCAGGTGGGCAGCTCCAGCTCCCGGGACAGGGTGCGGATTTCATTCTTGGAAAGACCGGCGTCCCGGAGGGGGCTTGTGACACCCAGCTCCTGTACGGCTGCCAGACCGGGGCGGTAGTCGCCCAGATCGTCCAGATTGGAGCCCTCCAGCACCGCAGCGCAGCCGTTTTCACGGGCAATTGCCCAAATTGCCTCAAAAATTGCGCGTTTGCAAAGATAACAGCGATTTTTTGGATTCTGACGGAAGCTTTCCATGGAAAGCTCCTGGGAGGAAAAGCAAATCTGCCGCACGCCCAATTGCCGGCAGTACGCTGCCGCTTCCTGTTGCTCCCGCTGGGGAAAGGAGGGGGAGCAGGCGGTGACTGCAATGGCCTTGTCGCCCAGCACCTGACAGGCGACAGTCAGCAAAAAGGTGGAGTCTACGCCGCCGGAAAAGGCCACCGCCGCGCTGCCCAGAGCGCGGAGCTGCTCCCGCAGCTGCTGATATTTCTGATGAAGCGCGTCCATACGGTTCCCTCATTTACATAGTGATTCTGTTGGTTTATCATAGCATGGGGGTTCCCGGCTGTCAAGGGAGTGCCGTTTCTGGACAGAATGGGGATTGTGTGGTATGATGCATCCAAACGGTGCCATCAGATGGAGATGTACCGGAGGCGCTTCAGAAGAATCAGGGATCTGCGGGAGGAGTATGACGCTGCACAGCACTTTGCTGCGGATGATGGAAACGCCCATCCTACTGCGTACCAGCGCTATGAGAGAGGAACCCGGGAGATTCCGGCCCAGGGGTTGAGCGAGCTGGCGAAGCTGTATCACGTGTCAGCTGACGATTCGCTGGACCTAAAGAGAAAGAGGAAATCGTGATGAAAACCGCGGTAAAAGGGGAGGAAAAGCAGAGCTCTGCGGCCCTGCTGCGGTCAGAGCGGATGAGCTGGCTTACCGTGGGAGCCGCCGCCGCCGGGCTGCTGGCCTGTTATCTGTTTCAGTACGCTTTCTACCTGCCGCTGGGCGGAGTGCTGCTTTGGGTTCTGCTCAGAAAAGGAAACCGGCAGCGCCGGCGCACCTGGTTTGCCCTGGGAGCAGCGGGGATTCTGGTGTGGATCGGGCTGTTCTGCCTGATTTGGTATGTGCCGGCGGCGACGCTGTGGAATCATCCCCGGCATTACACCGGAACGGTGCTGGATTATCCCAGAGAAAACCAATGGGGATGGTCGGTGGAGGTCCGGCTGAAGCCGGAGGGGAAACCGGGAGTCCGGGCGCTGATGGATACCCGTCAGAATTGCGCCGGAGTCAGACCCGGTGACCGCATAGAGCTGGATACAGAGCTGCGTTCACCAGGGGAGAGAGACCCGTACCGGTTTCACGCAAATGCGGCGCGGGGCATATTTGCCAGAACAAAAACGGTGGAATCCTTCCGGGTGACCCCTGCAGAGAAAATGCCGCTGCGTTTTTGGCCCAGGGCGGCGGGCAGAGCGGTCCGGGATAAAATCAAAGCGCTGTTCAGCGGAAACCAGGAAGGGCTGATGCTGGCGATGCTCACCGGCGACCAGCAGGAGCTGACGGACCCGCTGGCCAATCAGCTCAGCCGCACCGGACTGCGCCACATCGCAGCGGTGTCCGGCCTGCACATGGGGATCCTGATGGGGCTGGTGCTGCTGTTGCCCGGCGACCGGAGGGTCAGGCAGCTGGCGGCTGGGCTGGCGCTGGTTTTGTACAGCCTGATGACCGGGGGCGGGCCCTCAGTGGTTCGGGCTGCGGTGATGAACCTGGCGCTGCTGCTGGGGCCTTTTTTGCGCAAAGATGGGGACAGCTGGTCCTCTCTGCGGGTGGCGCTGGCTGTGCTGGTGATCCACAACCCCTTTGCGCTGGAGAGCGTCAGCCTGCAGCTGTCCTTTGCGGCGGTGTGTGGCATTCTGCTGTTTGGCAGCAGGCTGAATTATTTTCTGATGAATGGAAAAAAACAGCAGAAAAATGAGCCATTTTCCTTACGGATTCGCCGGGTAATCTGTGCAAACCTGGCAGTGACCCTCAGCGCTATGGTGTTCACGATGCC
>CAMNOL010000050.1 GCA_946546815.1 uncultured Oscillospiraceae bacterium | reverse complement strand
ATAGTAATAGTAATAGTTACAGGTATAGGTAAGGTTCAGGTCACCGTCAATGCAAAAGAAAACAAAACTGTTATTTCAACAGGAGCAGGAAGAGAAACGGTGACCGGGCACTGTCACGGCAGCAGCAAAGGGAATTGGGTCGGTTACAGGAACAGTGCCCCCCGCCGGGGGCATTTTCGGGGCAGAGCTGTGGAAAAAACCTGTGGGTTTGCTGTGGAAGGTTGTGGATTCTGTGAAAAAGCGGTGGAACAGCTTCTCTCCACCCTCGCCTGTTTTACAGGGACACTGCCGGATTTTACAGAACTCTTTCCGGTTTTTTCCGCCCTGCACTCTTCCCCCCTGTGTTTTCTCCCGAACTCTTTTCTCTGGGCTTCGGATTGCCCGTGCTTCCCTCTCCGCATCTTTCTTTTCCTGAACCGCCGCCCATTCACCCGCCAGGAGCATGAAAGTTTCGGGATTTCTAAGTGGTGAGGGTGGTTCCGTCTGACCCATAGCGGTCAGACGGATGAAAGCGCCAGTGGCGCTTTCAAACCCGAGTGGGAAACTACGCCGAAGGCGTCACCTTAACTCCCCTTTACAAAGCACCCCTTAAGCGGGGTTCGGGGCTGGCCCCGACTGCAATCGCTTCCGCCACCCGAACGCCGTCCACCGCAGCGCTCATGATGCCGCCGGCGTAGCCGCAGCCCTCGCCGCAGGGGTAGACGCCCTTTACCGCGCACTGGAGGGTCTCGTCCCGGAGCACCCGCACCGGGGAGCTGGAGCGGGTCTCCACACCGGTGAGCACCGCCTCCGGGTGGGCAAAGCCACGGACCTTCCGGTCCAGCAGGGGCAGGGCGTCCCGGAGGGTGTCCAGCACAAAGCCGGGCAGGCAGCCCTCCAGACTCCCCCACTTCACCCCAGGCGCATAGGTGGGCCGAATCGCCCCGCCGCTGACGCTGGCCGTTCCGTTGAGGAAATCCCCCACCAGCTGGGCAGGGGCGTGAAAATCACCGCCGCCGGCCAAAAACGCCGCGCGCTCCCACTGCCGCTGGAACCGGACCCCGGCCAGGGGGTCGCTGCCGCCGAAGTCCCCGGGGTTCACCCCCACCAGAAAGCCGCCGTTGATGTTCTCCCCGTCTCTGGCCCGGAAGCTCATGCCGTTGGTCACCAGATGGCCCGGCTCCGACGCCGACGCCACCACCTGACCGCCGGGACAGACGCAGAAGGAAAAGGCGCTGCGCCCGCCGGGCAGATGACAGCTCAGACGGTAGTCGCTGGGGGGCAGCCTGTCCCAGAAGGGGCCGTACTGGGCCCGGCTGATGGCCTGCTGGCTGTGCTCAATGCGCACGCCCACGGCAAAGGGCTTGGGCTCCATGGGAATCCCGGCGTCCCGGAGCAGCTCAAAGGTGTCCCGGGCGCTGTGTCCCGGGGCCAGCACCAGCGTGTCCGCGTCCAGATGGTACTCGCTGTCCCCCGCTGTCACCTGTATCCCCGTGAGCCGCCCGTCCTGTACAGTCAGACCGCTGAGCCGGTGCCCGAAGCGCACCTCACAGCCCAGCCCAATCAGCTCCTGCCGGATGTTCCGCACCACCTGCCGCAGGATGTCCGTGCCCACATGGGGGCGGAAGGAATAGGCTGCGTCCGCCGGGGCGCCGGCGGCGACAAAAGTGTCCAAAACCGTCTGAATCCGCTCATCATGAGTGCCGGTGGTGAGCTTTCCATCGGAAAAGGTTCCGGCACCTCCCTCTCCGAACTGGACGTTGCTCTCCGGGTCCAGCGCTCCGGTGCGCCAGAAGGTCTCCACCGCCTTTGTGCGCTGCTCTACGCTCTGTCCCCGCTCCAGCACCACGCACTTCACCCCGGCCCGGGCCAGATACAGGGCGGCAAACAGCCCCGCCGGGCCCATGCCCACCACCACCGGGGGCAGAGGGAAGCGGCGCCTGACCTGGGGAAACACATAGCTGTGCTCCGGCAGCAGGCTGACGTTTTTGTTTTTCACGTGCTTCAGCACCCCGGCCTGGTCGGGGACCTCCACGTTCACCGACAGCACCATGTGCACGTCGCTTTTGCGCCGGGCGTCGATGGACTGCTTCACCAGCTGCACCTCCCCCAGACGGGACTCCGGCAGCCGCAGCAGCTTTGCGATTTTATGATTCAGCTCCTCCGGGGCGTAGTCCACCGGAAGGGATAAGTTGTTGATTCTCAGCATAATATCACCCAGCACAGTATACCAAAAAAGCCGCGGCTTCACAATTGCGGAAACCACCGAAACCGCCGCCTTTCCCGGAGGGAGTTTTATGTACGCCTACTTTACCACCCAACGCCGGGTGTTTCCCCGGTACTATCAGGAATCCTTTCTGGGCCTGCCCCTGCTCCGGGCAGAGCTGCCCCGCCGGGGGAGAAAAAGCCGGTGGGAGAAAAAGGCCCTGGCCTTTCTGCGCCGGAACCAGGTCCGGACGCTGCTCAACGGGCCGGAGCAGTGCGCACCGCTGCGGCTGCTGGACACCGGGGAGCTGTACCGGCGAACCGCCCCGGAGCTGGCGCTGCTGACCCTCCGCCGACAGCGCATCCTGCCGGAAAAGGCGGTGGTGGGGCTGCTGGGCACCCGCTGGACCCGGGAGCTGGACCGGGCCGCCCGTCGGCTGGCCGGGCAGGTGCGCTGCCTGTCCCTGTCCCTGCCCGGCAGCCAGGATCTGGCCTGGGAGCTGCAGCAGGAGTTCGGCATCCCCGTGTTCCAAGGGGACGGAGACCTGACCCTGTGCTTCTCCCCCGCCCAGCCCGGCCCCGGTCGTCTGCTGCTGGGGAGCCCCCGCCCCCGGGTGGAGGGCATTTCCTTCCGCTGGAAGGGCGGCCCGCTGCCCGAGGACGTGCCCGCCGACGCGCTGCTCACCCTGCTGGCCCGCAGCGGAATCATTCCCTGGGGGGAGATCCTGGTGGAGCCGGCCGAACCCCGGGAATGTTCCTTCCAGCGCCTTCCGGGGGGCGTGCCGGAGCCCTCATGACCGGATTTCTTTCCCCATCAGCAAAAAAAGCAGCGGTTTCCCGCTGCTTTTGGAACGTTTTGGGTTGTTACATACTCTCCCGGAGATTCAGCTCGTAGCCCAGCATGGTCTGGCGCATGGGCACACTGTCCTTGCTGTTCAGCAGGGCCAGCACCATTTCGGCGGCGTCAGCGCCGGACTCCTTGTAATAATAGTGAGCGGTGGTCAGCGCCGGTTCGATCATCTGGCCGGTCCAGCTGTCGCCGATGCCCACCACGGACACATCCTCCGGCACCCGGCGTCCGGACTCCTTCAGCGCCTTGATGGCCCCCACCGCCATGTCGTCGGTGGCGCAGACGATGGCGTCCAGGTCGCTCTTCTCTGCCAGAATCTCCCGGGCGATGCGATAGCCGGAATTCTGGCTGAAATCCCCCTCTTTCCACAGCACCTGCTCCGGGGAAAGGGCGAACTTGGCGCAGGCGTCCTGCAGCGCTTTTTTTCTCTGATAGCCGGCGGCAATATCCCGCTCCGTCACGCCGATGTAGGCGATGCGCCGGCGGCCCTTGGCCAGCAGCATCTCGTCCAGCTCCCGGGCGGCGTCGTAGTCGTTGTGGTACACACAGGGGAACCGCTTGTGGTGCTGTCCCACCAGCACCACCGGGATGTCCAGCCCAGCCAGCTTCTTTTCGTGCTCCGGGGTGAGAATGGTGGCCAGCAGGATGATGCCCGCCACCTGGTTGGCGCCGAACAGATCCAGGTACTCCAGCTCCTTTTTCTCGTCGTTGTCGGTGTTGGCCAGCAGGAACAGATACCCCTCCCGGCTGAGCACCCGGCTGATGCCGGCGGTGACGGCGGAGACGGCATTGGAGTTAATCTTGGGCACGATGACGCCGATCTGGCGGATCTTCTTGGTGCGCAGCATCTGGGCGTAGGTGTTGGGCCGGTAGCCCAGCTTTTCAATGACCGCCCCGATGAGCTCTTTTTTCTCCTTGCTCAGGCTGCCGCCGTTGAGGTAACGGGAAACTGCGGCGTTGGACACCCCCGCCATTTTCGCAATTTCATTGATGGTGACCGCCAATGCATTTTCCCCCTTTGTCAAGCATCCTATTTTGATTTATTCTATCATAAAAACACCGGTTTGTAAATCCGTCTTTTTCGAATGATTGATTCTTTCTCCATTCCCGGACAGAAAAACCGGGGGTTGTTGTGTCATGACAGCTGTTTGCACAACCTTTTGGGGCTTTTGCGCCCCGCTCAGTCCTCTGGCAGCGTCAGACCGTGGGGGCATTTGTGGCCCTCCTCGTCCACGGTGACGAACACCAGCTCCCCGGTGCAGCACACTTCCCCGGAGAGCACCTCGGTGCCCTCCACCCGGAGCACAATGCTGGTAACGCCCAGCCGCTCTACAGTGGCGCGCAGCTCCAGGATGTCCCCCAGCCCCAGGGGGCGCAGGAACCGCAGGCTGTTGGCCCGGGACATGACAATGCGGTCGCTGCGGCGGCGCAGCTTCGCCGTGGCCACATAGGCCACCTCGCACATCCAGTCCGCGATGTTACCCCCGTACAGGCTCAGGTGGTGGTTCAGGTGCTCCGGGCGGATGTGGTGGGTGGAAATGGCTTCCATCTGGTTCATAACTTCCTCCTGTTGGTCGGGTTTTTTATCACTTTCAACGTTTTATCAATGATTCCATTATTTTTTCTGTTCTCATGGACGGCTGCCCCTTTTCCTCGGCAGGAGCATGAGGATTTCGGGGTAGGCCGTATAGAAAACATGCCGGGGGCATGTTTTTAGGCCGCATGAGAGAAAGCGCCGCAGGCGCATCATCTATTATTGCTTCAGGGGGGCTTTGCACCCCCCCTGTCTGGGTGAAGGGGCTGGCCCCTTCCAGGGTTCGGGACAGCGTCCCGACTTACAGCTCCACGCCGCGGCCGGTCTGGAAGAACCACAGCACCCGGCGCACCACCGGCCGGCCAAAGATCTCCTCCAGCGCCTGGCTGTAGACCTGCACCTGCCCCCGGTACAGCTCCGCCCGGTCCGCTTCTCCGCCCCGGCGCACCCGGTCAGACTTGAAGTCCACCACGGTGAAGCCCATCAAATCCTCAAAGCAGCAGTCCACCACGCCCTGGAGCAGCACCTCCTCGTCCTGGTCCGCCCCGGGGTAAAACTGGGACGCCCGGGAGAGAATGGAGAACTTGAACTCCCGGCGCAGCTGGTTGGAGGCGGCGGCTTCCCGGCCCAGGGGGGAGGCCCAGAACCGGGCCACATGGGCGGGATTCACCGCCTTTCCCTGCTCTTCTGTCAGGAATCCCTGCTCCACCAGCCGGGCGATCTCCTCCGTCACGCCCTCCAGCGTGTCCGCTTTGTCCAGGTCGATGTGCTCCATCACGGCGTGAATGGCAGAGCCGGCCTGGGCCGGGGTCAGTCCCCGCTTCTGCTGCTCAAAGGAGGGCCGTCGGAACTCCAGCGGCGGCGCAGGGCGGGGAGTCTCCTCGGCGGCCTCCTCGTCCAGCACCCGGCCCTTCATCTGGGTGGCGGTGACCTTGGAGGGGAAATCCGCCAGATTCTTCCACGGATAGCGCCAGTTCAGCGCGGTGAGCAGCGCCTCCTCCGGCACAGGCTCCTCCGGGGACTCCTCAGCGGCCTGCTCCCTCTGCTCCGGGGCAAAGCAGCCTTCGTCGGTCTCCACCAGCCGGATGTCCCAGTGGTCCTCTGTGTCCAGCACCGTGTCCGGGCCCATGCCCGCCCACAGCGCCCGGGCGTCCCGGCGGCACAGCACCGGCAGCAGCACCCACTTGCCCACGCTGTCCAGCTGGGCCAGCGCCGCCGGGTCCGGGTGGGGTCCGGCGCTCTCCATCAGTGCGGCCAGCTCCTTTTGGGCGTCCCGGCAGGTCATGACCAGAATCAGCCGCTCCCGGGCCCGGGTCATGGCCACGTACAGCAGCCGCAGCTCCTCCGCCTTCATCTCCTGGTTCAGCTTCAGCTGCACCGCCGTCCGGGCCAGAGTGGGAAACTCCACCCGCAGCTCCGGGTCCAGCACCTTTGGCCCCACCCCCAGCTTGGAGTGGAACAGCATGGGGGCCTTCTCGTCGGCCTGGTTGAACCTCCGGTTCAGGCCCGCCAGCACCACCACCGGGAATTCCAGCCCCTTGGACCTGTGGATGGACATGATGCGCACCCCGGAGCCGGTGACGGTCCCCGCCGTGCCGGGGCTCCTGCCCCGCTCCATCAGCCGACGCAGCTGGGCGACAAAGGCGAACACCCCCCGGTGTCCCGCCCCCTCAAAGCTCCGGGCGTAGTCGTAGAAGGCCAGCAGGTTCTCCTGCCGCCGCTGACCGCCGTTCATGGCGCCGAACAGCCCCAGCAGCCCCATCTGGTCGTAGAGATACCACAGCAGCTGGGCGCAGGAGGCGTCCACCATCCGCAGCCGCAGCGCCTTCAAATCCTCCAAAAACCGGATGCAGTGCTCCTCCCCCGCCAGCGCGCCCTTTTCCACGCAGGCGTAGAAGTCCGTGCCCGGACAGGCTGCCCGCAGCGCCGCCAGCTGGTCCGCTGTGAAGCCGTACACCGGCCCCCGGAGCACCGACAGCAGCGGCACATCCTGCCGGGGGTTGTCGATGATCTGCAAAAAGCTCAGCGCCACGCTGACCTCCGTGGTGCGGAAGAAGTCCTCATAGCTCTCGTTCTGCCAGGGGATGTTCTGCTCGTCCAGGGCTGCGGTGAGGTAGTGGAGCACCGCGCCGGGGGAGCGGTAGAGAATGGCGATGTCCTCCGGGCGCACCGGACGCAGCCCCTCCCCCTCTGGGATCAGGGTCTGGTCATCCAGCAGCTGCCGCACCCTCTGTGCCACAAACCGGGCCTCCCCCTGGTCCCGGGGAAGTTTCGCCTCGTTTTCCTGCTGGGGCAGGGTGGACAAGTCCACCACGTCCAGCTCCACCCCGTCGGTGCGCTGTCCCTCCGGGACGGGCAGTCCGGGGTTCAGCCGCTGGTCTTCCGTGTAGTCGATCTCACCAAAGGCCTCGGTCATGATGTGCTCAAAGACAAAATTCACCCCGTCCAGCACGGCTTTTCCCGAGCGGAAGTTCCGAGAAAGCACCAGCAGCCGGGGCTGTCCCTCCCGGGCCAGCTCCGCCGGGGCGAAGGTGTGGTACTTCTTCAGAAAGATAGTGGGGTCCGCCAGCCGGAAGCGGTAGATGGACTGCTTGATGTCCCCCACCTGGAACAGATTTTTGCCCCCGTCGGTGAGGGCGTCGAAGATGGCGTTCTGCACCTGGTTGGTGTCCTGGTACTCGTCCACCATGACCTCGGCGTAGCGCCCCTGCCAGCGGCGGGCCAGCTCCGTGGGCTGAAAATCCTGCATCAGCGCCTGGACGGTGAAATGCTCCAGATCGTTGAAATCCAGCAGCTTTCTCTTGCGCTTGGCCTGCCGGAAGGCGGTCTGCAGGTCGCTGACCAGCCGGAACAGCTGCCTCACCGGCCCGGCCACCGCCTTCATGTCCTCCAGATGAATCTCACTGCCGCACTCAAAGCGGACGGACAATTTACTCAGGCTTTTTTTGCACTTGTCCCGGATGCTCTTCACCCGGTTCTGGGTGGCCTTGTCCGTCACCTTCCGGGACACCCCCAGCTTGGGGAAGGGCACGTCGCAGTACCGCCTTGCCTCGTCCCAGCTCACGTTCAATGCGTCGGAAAAGTCCCGAATTCCGTCCAATGTGCCGGAAAAGGAGTCGGAATAGGCCCGGTACAGCGCGTCGTCCCCACAGGTGTCCAGCATCGTCAGCGCCAGCTCCATCTGTCCCTTCCAGTAGCGGGCCTGCCGCTGTGCGTCCTCCAGCAGCAGCCCACCCCAGCGGGTTTGGGCTACGTCCTCCACCCCGGTCAGGTCAAAGGCCGCCGCCTGCTCCCTCAGCCAGCGCTCCGGGTCCGGGTGGGACTGGATGCGGCTGTGGATGTCCAGGGTGATGTCGATGAGCCTTTTGTCGTCCCGCCCGGCGGACAGGGCGTCCACCAGCGCGGCGAAGCCGTTGGTCTCCAGCTCCTCGTACCTCTGCTCCAGCAGCCGGTCCAGGGTCTGGGTCCGCAGCACCTCCGCCTCCTGCTCGTCCGCCACCCGGAAATCGGGGTCCAAATCCAGCAAGTGGCTGTTTTCCCGCAAAAACACCGTACAAAAAGCGTGAATGGTGGAGATCTGCGCCCGGTAGATCAGGGTGGTCTGCCGCTTCAGGTGCCGGTCACCGGGCCGCTGGGCCAGGCGCAGGTTCAGCTCCGCCAGGATCTTGTCCCGCAGCTCCGACGCCGCCGCCTTGGTGAAGGTGATGACCAGAAACTGATCCAGGTCCAGTCCCTCCTGCTCCACCCGGTTCAGCAGGCGCTCCACCAGCACCCGGGTCTTGCCGGAGCCGGCGGCGGCGGAAACCAGCAGCTCCCCGCCCCGGTTGCGGACGACGGCGCTCTGTTCCGATGTGAGATTGATGGCCATGAAATGCCTCCTTCTTGCAGGGAGCTTTGTAAAGTCCCCCTTCGTCCCAATAGATGATGCGCCTCCGGCGCTTTATCTCACTCGGCTTAAGCGAGTGTCAAGGGGGGAACAACAATTTTTGCGCAAAATAAGGTTGTTCACTTTTCTTGACATTATCTCGCTCAAAACCAGCAGACGAACCTGCTTGTGCTTACACTTTACCAGCTTAACAGAATTAAGTCAATCGATATTACTGCCTGTTGGCAGCAAAACCAAAGGTCGGAGGCAGTTTGCGTCTCTGGCCTTTGGTTTCGCCGTCAGGAATTACTTGTGAAATATATTCGCAGCTTTGAACACGATTTCCGGCTCTTTGCTGGGATAGATAAGGGCTTCACCGCACAATGAGAACTTCGGCGCCTTGCGGTCTATTTTGCGTCAGCTTGCGGTTCAAGGTGTGCATCTGATCGAACCGGGGCAACCTGCCACTGGCAGCTTGCCTGATTCCGGTTCGACAGCTTTCTTGAAATCCGTCAGGATTCCTGCGAAAACTGCGAACAATCTGAATCCTCGCAATTCGCTCTCGTCCCATTATGCGGTGAAGCCCTAACAATTTGAGGTTCTGTAAATCCAGCACAGCAGAGCCGGGCAGGCGATTCTGGTAGTCCACCAGGGTGCCGTCCACGTCAATCAAGAGAACCTTGCTCATTTGCGGATAAACTTGTCGTCTGCGGTGTTGGCCTCCTGGGGGACATAGCGCTCCGCTTTCATGCGCAGGTCGTACTTCTCCCGCAGCGCCATGATCTGCCCCATCATGGGGGTGGCGTGGTGCACGTCCAAAGATTCCTGATCCGCCCACATGTCGATGAGCAGAACGGTCTCCGGGTCGGACAGGGACTGGAAGTAGTCATAGCGCAGATTGCCTTCCTCGGCACGGATGGCAGGAGCGACACCGCTCTCCTCCATCTCACGGACAAAGTCCATCGCGCTGCCGTTTGCACCGGTATAGTACAGATTCATTACGATTGCCATAGCCTATTTCCTTTCTTGAAACCCCGCCGCTCACAGGAACGGCGGGGCCGGGCTGCGCCCGGAGGCAATCTGCCTGCGGGCTTGTTGCGGGGCGATACAGCAGACTGACAAGTGATTGAGCGCTCATTCACATTTCACTATGGTACCGCATTCTGATGCTTACGAGACACTTTTTCTTCTCGGCGGCCCACTGTGTCCAAAAAACTTGCAACTACGTTGGTGCCGCCGACAGGCGAAGCGATTGCCTGCGGCGGCACGCCGCTTACAGCTCCTCGCCGTTGCTCTCAATGACCTTTTTGTACCAGAAGAAGCTCTCCTTGCGCTCCCGGCTCAAATCGCCGGTGCCGTCGTCGAACTTGTTGACGTAGATGAAGCCGTACCGTTTTGCCATCTCGCCGGTGGAGGCGCTGACCAGATCGATGCAGCCCCAGGGGGTGTAGCCCATCAGATCCACGCCGTCCTTCACCGCCTCCTTCATCTGCTCAATGTGCTGACGCAGATAGTCGATGCGGTAGCTGTCGTGGACCATACCGTCCTCGCCCTTTTCATCGTAGGCGCCCAGGCCGTTTTCCACCACCATCATGGGGATCCCATAGCGGGCATAGATTTCGTTCAGGCTGTAGCGCAGACCCTTGGGGTCAATCTGCCAGCCCCAATCGGAGGACTTCAGATAAGGATTGGTGCAGCCTGCGATGATATTTCCAGCCGTGGCTTCCATCCCTTCGTGGGTGGTGATGCAGCTGGTCATATAGTAGCTCAGGGTGTAAAAGTCCACCGTTCCCTGTTTGAGAATCTCGGCATCCCCCGGCTCCATCTGAATCTCAATACCGTGCTCCCGGAAGTAGCGGTCAGCGTAGTAAGGATAAGCACCCCGAACCTGCACATCAGAGCAGAACCAAACCGTCATGTTCATATTCTGCTGATTGGCCAGCACGTCATCGGGATCCGGTGTCAGAGGGTAGGAGGCGGAGAACAGGTTCATATTGCCCATATGGAAGTGGGGATAGTGCTCCCGGGCATACCGCACCGCCAAAGCGGAGGCCAGGAACATGTGGTGCAGTGCCTGGAAGCGGGCCTGTTTGTCGTCAGGAACCTGGTTCACCGGGCCTTCATAGCCCTGGATGGTGCCGGTGTTGAGGACAGCACCCAGAGGCATCACGCTGGAATTGATCTCGTTGAACGTCAGCCAGTACTTCACCTTGTGCTGATAGCGGTCAAAAATAGTCTTGCAGTAGCGCATAAAGCAGTCGATGACCTCACGCCCAGCCCAGCCGTTGTACTTCTCCACCAGAGCATAGGGCAGCTCGTAGTGGGAGATGGTCACCAGCGGCTCAATGCCGTGCTGTTTGCAGCAGTCAAAGACCCGGTCGTAAAACTCCAGCCCCTTTTCGTTGGGCTCGCTCTCCATGCCGGTGGGGAAGATTCTCGTCCAGTTGATGCTCATGCGGAAGCACTTGAAGCCCATTTCCGCCATGAGGGCAATGTCTCCCTCATAGTGGTGATAAAAATCCACCGCCTCATGGCTGGGGTACAGGCGGTCAGCGTGAATGGAGGTGGTGACCCATTTGGGCTCCTTGGCCGAGCCGTTGGTGCACATATCAGACACAGAGGGGCCCTTGCCGTCCACGTCCCATGCACCCTCAAACTGGTTGGCAGCGGTGGCGCCGCCCCAGAGAAAATCCTTTGATAATACCATTGTAACCCTCCTATGGTTTCACGAGTGGGCAGGGTACTGCTGTCCCTGCCCGAGGTTTTGAACAATCAGGCTTTTGCGGTGTAGATCGCCTCGCCCACCTTCACGGGGCCGGAGCTCCTGACTACATCCACGCTGCTGTACTCATCGGCGTTGGTGACCAGAACGGGGGTAAAGGTCTTAAACTCCTTCTTGATGGCGTCCAGATCGAACTCCAGCAGCAGATCCCCGGCTTTGACCCGGTCGCCGTCCTTGACCTTGGGGGTGAAATACTTGCCCTGGAGAGAGACGGTTTCCAGACCCACGTGCATCAGCATCTCGGCGCCGGTGTCGGTCACCAGAGCGATGGCATGCTTGGTGTCAAATACAGAGGCAACGGTGGCGTCCACCGGGCTGTACAGCTTGCCCTCGGCGGGCAGGATGGCGACGCCCTGACCCAGAATGCCGTCGGCGAAGGTGGGGTCGGGCACCTTGGACAGCTCCACCAGCTCGCCGTTCATGGGAGAACAGACGGTGGTGTCCGCAACACCGGAGCTCTCTTCCACAGGGGTGTCCTCCACCTCTTCGGCGGGTTCGGCAGGGTCGTCAAAGCCCACCACCATGACAAGAGCGAAGGTCACCACAGCCGTCACCGCCGCGCCGATAATCACCGCCACAAAGGCGCCCTTTCCGGCGTCAGAGATGGCGTTGACGGTGGTCAGGATGCCGGGCAGACCGGCGTAGACGTAGTACTTTGCGCCCATGATGGCGGAAATGAGGGATCCGATGCCGCTGCCAATGCAGGCGCAGATCAGGGGCTTTTTCAGGCGCAGCACCACGCCGTAGATGCCCGGCTCAGTGATGCCGAAGAAGCCGGTGATGCCGGAGGACAGGGCGACGCCCTTCAGCTCCTTGTTTTTGGACTTGACAGCCACGGCGAAGCAGGCAACCATGACGGAGATGACGGCCAGAGTGATGAAAACCTGAATGGTGTCATAGCCGAACTTGTCATAGTCGGCCAGGATGATGGGCACCATGCCCCAGTGGACGCCAAAGACCACGATGACCTCCCACAGGCCGCCGACGATCAGACCAGCCAGAGCAGGAGCGGCGGCGAAGAGGGCGTTGTAGCCCACAGCGATGGCGTTGGACACCGCAGCGGTCAGCGGGCCGATGACCACGATGGTCAGGGGCACCATAATGGCGGCGCAGAGGAAGGGAATGGCCAGGGCCTTGATGAGGTCGGGAACGTGTTTCTCCAGCCAGCGCTCCAGGTAGGCCGGCAGCAGCACCAGGAACAGGGGCGGCAGCACCGTGGAGGTGTAGGTGGTGGAGGAAAGGTTGAAGAACAGGAACTTGATGGTTTCGCCCTCTGCCACCCGGGCGGCGATGTCGCCCCAGTAGCTGTTCACAAGGGCCAGGCAGCACCACACAGCGATGTAAGTGTTGCACTTAAAGTGCCGGGAGGCAGTGATGGCAATGAGCACCGGCAGGAAGGTGAAGGGAGTCCAGGACAGGAAGTTGAGCACTGCATAGGTGCCTGTCTCGGAAAAAGCGGGGGCAAACTGGTTGATGATAATGAGGCAGCCCTGGATCAGGCCGGCAGCAGCCAGCACATACACAAAGGGCGCAAACACGGCGGACATGGTGGCGATGATGCGGTTGAGCAGGCTCTGTTTGATCTCCGGTGCGGCGCTCTCGTCGATGGAGATCATTTTCATCAGCTCAGCGTAGACATCCTTGGCATGGGTGCCGATGACAATCTGATACTGGCCGCCCTTTTCCATGACCTGAATGACACCGGGCATGGAGGAGATGCGGTTGGTCACCTCCTGGGAGGGAGATGCTTTCCGCACCAGACGCAGTCTGGTGGCGCAGTGGGTGGCGCTGGTGATATTGCTCTCGCCGATGATCTCCTTGATGTCGGCGGCGAGCCTGGCGTAGTCTCTGACGGCTGCCATGGGGATTTCTCCTTGTATTTCTTGTTTCCCGTCAGATGGCCGGTCTCACGGTAGCTTCGCTTTTTCGGTTCCGAATGCTATGGTCACATTATACAAAATAAAAGGGCGGCTGTCAGCAGAATTGCCGGTGAAAAAAACAAAGGCAGTTGTTTTGGAACTTGTTTTTTCCAAAAAACGGCCTGTTTTTTCTGTTATTTGTGATCAGGACTCAATCCTCCGTCAGACGGCTGGCCACCCGCTTGGCCAGGGTCTCAGCCAGGACGACAGCAGGAACCTGAGAGGAGAAGTCGATGGCCTCCTCGCTGCGGTCGGCGTATTCCTTCATCCGCAGCTTGAACTCCGCGTAGCCGTCACAGCCCAGCTTCTTGCAAA